>NZ_JBEXET010000046.1:0-57409 GCF_040606415.1 Streptomyces sp. NPDC005423
AAGACCCCAAGCCGTTCATCTGGACCAAGACAGCCGAAGAAATCCTCGACTCCCTCGCCCGCCTCTGCCGACGGATCTCTGGCGCAGGACACTAGATCTCCCCGTCCAGTCCGGGGCAGATCTGGCAGGCCAGCTGCGTGGCCCTGATGACGAGGACCCCGGTGCTGTCCGCCCGCCTGGTGGCGGAGCACATCAAGGACGTCCCGGCATGAGCAGCCCACCACCGCCGTTTAGGCCCGAGGACTTCGAAGAACGGTGCTAGACCTGCAACGCCCCGCCCGGGCAGCTCTGCCACGCCTGGTGCGACACGGGATACACCGCCGAAGACGCCCGCGCCGACGCCGAGCGCCACGCCACCCAGCGTGACGCCAAGCCCCCTGCGCCGTAGGCGCAACGCCCCGACTCCCCCGCCCCCCACTTCCTCCAAGGAGACCCCTCATGGAACTGTCCACCCCCGCCGACCTTGAGTCCCTCGCACGCGCGGTTGCCGAGCAGCTCGGCGCCGACCGCACCGAAAAGGACGGTGACACCGGCCGCGTGCGTGTCGTCTACGCCGACGGCCGCGCCCTGGAACTCACCCCCAACCGCCCCCGGACCCGGATCACCGTCACCGCGGTTCTGCCCGAGCAGGCCACCGCGCACGGCATCGAGGTCAAGGCGATCACGGTCACCGCCCTGCCCCGCCCGCGCCCCAGCGAGAGCCAGGCCAAGGCCACCGCGCGGCACACGGCCGATCACATCCGTCAGCGGCTGCTGCCCGCTCACACCGCCGCCCTAGCCGAACTGCGCGAGCGCACCGCCCCCCAGGTGGCCACGTTCCAGCGTGCCGAATCCGCCCTTGCCGGATTCCTCGACCGCCCCCGGGGCGGGGTGGCGATCTCCGAGCAGCCGGTACGCCGCCCGCTGGGGCTGACCGCCCGGTGTGCCGTCGCCTGGTGGCACACGCTCGACGGCCCCTCCCGAGCCGTGGCACCGTTCATGGCCGACGCCCTGCGCCGGGCCGGACTGGCGACAACGGAGCCGCACGGCAGCGGCTACGTGTTCTTCGCCGGGCCCCCGGCCGAGCCGTCCGGCACCCGGTTCCGGATCGCCCCTGCCGCCGGGGGCGAAGGGTGGGACTTGGTCGACGAGTTCACCGGCGCGTGCGTGCGGACGTACAACGACCGGGAGCGGGCCCAGTGGATCGCCGAGATCGCGAACGCTGAGGAGGACGTCGCCCGGCGCGCCCAAGTCGTGTCCATGGACCTACCGGGGCTGTCTGCAGACCTAATTGAGGACGAGCAATTCCGGACCCTGGCCGTGGAGTTGGCGACGGCGGGGCACGTGCCCTACGGCCTGAACGACGTCGACTATACGCAGACGCCGGGATTCCACATTTACCCCAGCGGGGAGCCGGGCATGGCCAAGGTGGCGCGGCTGCTGGAGCCCTGGGGAGCGACCAGGCCCGGCGCCCGCTTCGAGGCGCCCGAACGCGAAGTCGAGCGCTACGACAAGGACATGGATGCCTACGCGAGGCTCCTGGCCAGGCCCGGCCGGACGGTGGCCGTCATGCTGGACGGCATCCAGGTCGCGTACAACGACCCGCCGACCAGGCCCTGATCTGCTCGCTTCAGGGTGGGGCAGCGTCATGAAAATCGGTTGCCCCACCCGCCGCAATAGGTATTATGGAACTCGAAACAGGGCGGGGACAGCCCCCCGTGGACTGCACCGCAATCGCGGCCCGCCGGACCGAACGCGCCACGGAAAAGCTGCGCCTCCCCGCCACCACACCCGCACCGAGAGAGGACACCTACGTGACCGACGCTCCCAGCACCCCCGAGTGCCGCCAGCACGGCGCCATGACGCTGCACACCGGCGACCAGTCCCCCACGCAGCGCTTCACCGGCACCTGGTACACCTGCACCGAACCGACCTGCTGGAGCGCCGTCCTGCATCCGTCGGCCGAACTGGTCGCCGACCTCGAAGCGCAGGGGCGTCCGGCGAAGGCCCCCCTGACCCTCACCCACACCCCGCCTGAGGGAACCCTGTTGTCCGGCTCGGTGAAGGGCGACGGCGCGTACGAGCTGCTCCGGCCGTTCCGCTTCCGGGCCTCTCCCTCGATCGGGATCTACCTGCGCGGCTCCCGTGACCGCCGTGCCGACCTGTACCTGATCAGCCAGGCGGCCGACGCCCTGCGGGAGGCCGGCCACCAGGTGACGGTCGAGATCGACGAGACCCAGCGCCGGGCCTTCGCCGAGGCCGAGGAGGACCGCGCCGACCGGGCGGCCGGACGCGCCGAGTACTTCGGGGCGCGGGCCGAGCGCTACCAGACGTCGTCGGACGCGAAGTGGGAGCGCGGGCGCGAGATCACGCGCGGGTACGCGGGCGAGCCGGTGAAGGTCGACCACTACTCGGCCAACCGCCACATGCGCGACCTGGAGCGCGCGCACCGCCTATTCGGCCAGTCCGTCCAGGAGCAGGCGGAGGCCGACCGCTGCGCGGACCGCGCGGTCACGGCCGAGCACTACGAACAGCACAGACGGAACCCGGGGGTGACGCTGCGCCGCCTTGAGCGCCTGCAGGCCGACCGGCGCCGAGTCGAGCGCCAGCAGGCCCGGACGGTCCAGGACGCGGAAGCGGGCAAGCTCACCGTTGAGGCCCTGATCGCGGCCCTTATCCGGCTCGACGCCGACCATGCCGACCTGTGCGACGAGATCGGCGACTGGGAGCGGGTCATCGAGCAGGCCGAGGCCGAGGGCGTGAAGCTGTGGGGGCCGGCCGACTTCGAGCCGGGCGACTTCGTGCGCTCCGGCAGCCGCCTGCTGGAGGTCCTGCGGGTCAACAAGACGACGGTCACCGTGCCGGGCGGGCCCGAGGCCGGACCGATCGTGTCGAAGGCCAACCGCCGGTACTCCTGGAACGGGAAGCTCCCGTACGACAAGGTCACCGGTCGCGTGAGCGCCGACGAGATGCGGGCGGTGCTGGCCCAGGCGGAGGAGAAGGCGCAGCCAGGCGGAACCGATCCCACGAGCGCGCAGGACCAGCGCGACGCCTGAGCGCGCTCCGTGCGTGCGGCCCGCTGCCTGCCACTGCGCCCTCGACGGTGGGGCAGCGCTGAGAAATTCGGTTGCCCCAACCTTCATATTAGGTATTATGGAACATGACGGACCGCCCCCAGCCAAGCCAGCCCGAGGCGAAGGAGGCCCCCGTGTTCCCCGACCCCGAACCCGACGTACACGCCCACCTGGACGCCGACCCGCGCTGCATCTGCACGCTCCTGCGCTGCGGCGGCTCCGTCCTGTCCCCCGGCTGCCCCACGCACGGGATGACCTCGGGGCGCACCTTCACCTGGCACTTCGCCGACCAGTGCCCCCACCGCTGACGCGACCGCTCCGGGAGATCCCGCACACGAAAGGACCGCCGCCGTGCCCCAGGCAGACACCCCGCTGGACACCGCCGACCTGTCCACGCTCGCCGACCGCCAGCAGGCCCGATTCACCACCGGGCACGGCCCGGTGGCCGTGCGCAGGTACGCCCGCTCCTCGGACTTCGTACGGGCCGCCGTGCGCGCCCGCAACGGCCGGGACCGCGCCGCGCTGCTGACCCTTCGCTCCGATGCCTACCCGCTCGCCCCGGCCTGGCTGGCCGCCATCGCCGAGGCCGCGCCGGAGACGGCCGACCACCGGCACCCGTCCGCCGCCATGTCCTCGGTCCGGCTGCTCGCGAGGATGACGCCGGATCACCGCAACGGCATCCCCCGGCAGTCCGACGGGTCCGTCGGCTGGAGCATGCCCGGCGTGTCCGCGCGAGTCTGGCCGGACGGCCGGATCGAGTTGCGCAGCACCACCGGCGCGGAGCTGGCCGGCCAACTGGAGGGCTCCGACTGGGATCACTGGAAGGTGGCCGCCGTGGCGGACGCAGGCATGCGTCTGCTGTGCGCCCCCGAGGCCCGCCACCTGACCCGCACCGGCCAGCCCTCCGGGTGGCACCGGCCGTTCGACCGAAGCGATTCCGCCGGGCTGGGGCGCGAGCGCAAGGGCGGCCAGATGTACGACGGCTCCACCGTCGCGTCCTGCTCCTGCGGCTGGAGGGTGACGGCCGAATCGCAGCTGGGCGCTCGCGCGCTCGCCGAGCAGCACCGCCGCGAAGCCACCAGCGGCGAACCCTCGTAACCGCCGACACCCCGCCTACGCAGGGTGCCTACAGCGCCCCCGTCCCGAAGGAGAAAGAGGCTCAGTCATGCCCCGATCCGTATTGCCCCCGCCGCCCGCGCCGACCCCCGCGGCTGATGATGACCGCAGGTGCGTCGACTGCGGCCTGCCCTGCACCGAGCAGGTGACATCCCTCCCCCGCATCGAGGGCGGAACGCGCGCTGTGTACGCCTGCTCCGTACACGCGGCCCTGCGCCGCCGGAGACCCTGACCTGCACATTTACGGGTGGAGCAGCGCCGAGAAATTCAGTTGCCCCACTTCGCGAATACGGTATTATGGAACATGTCGAGAGGGTGGCTCTCTCCCGGCACCGCTGAACGTCCGTCAACCCAGCACAAGGAGGCCAGACATGGCCACAACCATCACGGCCGACCAGACGGCCGAATCCGTCCCGGTCGACACCGACGAGGAGAACCTGACCGCCGTCCTGCTCGACCCGGAAGCGATCGTGCGCGACGAGTTCAACGCCCGCGAGCACGACACCGAGCCCGACGCCGACCTGATCAACTCCGTCAAGGCCGTCGGTGTCCAGGACCCGGTCAGCGTCCGCCCCCGCCCGAACGGCACGTACGGCGCATTCAAGGGCTGGCGGCGCACCCAGGCCGCACAGATCGCCAACGCCACCGCCGAGGCGGAAGGCCACGCCAAGCGGCAGCTCAAGGCGTACGTCCGCGCCGACCTGGTCGGCCGGGACGCCTGGACGCACTGATCGAGAACCACCAGCGCCAGGGCATGTCCCCCAAGGACACCCTGAAGGCCGCCGAACTGTCGCTGATCGGGATGGACGAGGTCGAGCAGAAGAAGGCCGCGCGCGCCCTGGGCCTCAAGCGCGGCACCGGCAAGCGGCTCGGCCGGGCCCAGCAGCTCGACGACGCCACCCTGCGCCGGGCCTCCGCCGGGGGCATGGACCTCGAACAGATCGCCCAGCTCGCCGAGGTCGAGGACGTGCCCCGCGCCCAGGACCGCCTTCTCAAAGCGCTGGCCCGCGACGAGGCGGAGGAGGGCGGCGGGCGCGGCCACTGGGACCAGGAACTCGCGCTGCTCAAGGCCGAACAGGACGACCGCACCGCCCGCAAGGAGGCCGTCGCGGCCCTAGAGAAGGCGGACATCCCCCTGCTGCCCACACAACTGGCGTACGGGGAGAAGGACACCGCTCACCCGCTGTCGGAGCTGACCACGCCGCTGGGCAGGCCGTTGGAGGAAGACAACCACAAGGGATGCCCCGGCCACAGCGCCCGGCTCGACGACGAGAACCGGCCGGTCTGGTACTGCGCCGACCCGGCCGAGTACGGCCACAAGGTGCGCCCGAAGCCGAAGCCGACCAAGACGGCCGAGGACGAGGAGAAGGCCGCCGAGCGGGCCCGCACCACCGCGTGCAACCGGGCCTGGAAGGCCGCCGCCGGGCCCCGCAAGGAGTTCGTCACCCGGCTGGTGCGCGGCAGCAAGGCCCTGCCGGAGGATGCCTGGCGGTTCGCCCTCGGGGTGCTGCTGGACCTGCCCTCCTTCTACGGCAAATGGGCGCAGCGGCAGGAGGCCGAGGACGTGGCCAGCTTCCTGGGCGTGAAGCTGCCCGAGAGGAGGCCGTTCGAGCGGGTGCGGATGTCGGATCTGGTCACCCTGTCCAAGGCCCGCACGGCGCATGTGCTGTTCGCGCACGTCGCCGCCGCCTTCGAGCGCGACATGCGCGAGCCGAAGGGCTGGAACGACGCCCGCATGCAGGTCCGCTTCCTGTGGGAGGACCCCACCCCCCAGCAGGCCGCCTACCTGCTGCTCCTGGAGAAGCTCGGCCAGGACGACAAGGGCAGCTACCGGCTGTCCGAGGTCGAGGAGCAGGCCGTCGCCGCGCACCGGGGCGACGACGCCGACGGCGAACCCGCCGCCTGACCTTCCCGCCATGCCTCACACGCACGACGCGGCCGGGCACCGACGGTGCCCGGCCCCCGGATCACACTCGCTCAATCCCCCATGGAGTCCGCCATGCCCAACTCCGGCCCTGCCGAGCCCACGCCGCCGGAAGGCGGGGAAGACCAGGGAGACCAGCCGCTCACCCTCGACGTGCTGCGCCAGCTCGTCGGCAACGAATGGGCCAGTCTGCCGGGCGAAACCCTGGTCGTGCTCTCCCGTGACACCGAGGGCAACCTCTACTCGCCGTTCAGCACGTACGCGCACGGCCGCTACTCCCCCGCCTACGACCTGACCGGCGAGGTCTACCCACTGGAAAGCGAGCTCGCGGCAGACGCCGAGCTGCGCGAGCTGTTCCCGAAGATCCCGGCCAACGCCCGCGCCGCCCTGGTGCTCTACCCGCTCGGCTGACCGCCGTGCACCCGGCGGGCACCGCATCAGCCGGTGCCCGCCCCCGGCCCGCCTTCAGGCACCGGTTCCCGCCGGGCGTGACAGATGCCTGGCCCATCCCACGCAACAGGAGAGGGGACACTCCCATGCCCACCCTTGCCGAGGTCCGTGCCTTCATCCGCGAACTGCCCGACGTCGTGTCCGTGGCCGTCGTCCAGGAGGCAGCCACGGACAGGCTGCTCCAGCTGGACGCCGACCAGCGCCCGGTCATCACGCCCGGCCGCACCGCGCGGATCAACGCCACGATCCGTCCGGCCTGCCTGCGCCTGCTGACCGGCACCGTCCAGCAGCCCAACCGCACGGGCACCCGCTTCGACTTCCTGCTGGACGAGGCATCCACCGAGCGGCTGCGCCTGGACCCGACCAACGGCACCCGGTTCCGTATCGCCAAGGACGAGAAGCGCTACCGGCTCGCGAAGGTCCCGGTCTCCTGCATCGAGCTCACCGACACCGCGGCCGACTCCTAGACCGCCCCGGAGATTCGGGGGCAGCGCACGAGCGCTGCCCCCGGCCCCTCCATCCCGTCCTCACCCTGAACTCCCGGGAAGGGAGCGTGACTTCGATGAGCCGCGCGATCCCCGTGCGCTGCCTCGCCCGGCCGCTGGCCGGCGGACTGGTCGTGCCGTACGTATCGCTGCTTCACAACGGGCACGCCGTGTTCGGCAGCCTCGACGCCGACCGGGCCCAGCATGCCTTCCTTGAGCGCCTGTGCCAGATCTGCTCCCAACCCCTTGAAGAGCGGTTCTTTGTCATCGTCCGCCCTGCCGACCAGCAGCAGGGCTACTGCCCCGAACCCGCGCTCCACCCGGAGTGCCAGCCCTACACCGCGGCGAACTGCCCGATGCTCAACGGCACCGCCAGCCACTACCGCTCCCGGCCGGTACTCGTCTCCCATCCTGCGGCTCGTCCCTGCTCGGACCCGTCGTGCCCGTGCCCTGAGCTGACTCCGGACGAGGGGCACTCCGCCCGCAGCGGACGGCCCGCTGACCGGTACGAGGCATGGATGATCGCTGCCCGGCACTACGAGCTGGTGTTCCGCCAGGACGCGCCCGACGTCCCGGTCGGGATCAGCCTGGACGTGCCCATCCTGCGTAAGCGCGTCCTGCGTGAGGCCGTTCTGCCCGCCGACCACGCCGCCCTGCTCGACCTGCTGCGCGCCGCCCTGGGACTGGAGCAGCCCTAGCCCGTACGTCCCGGGCACAGCCCGGTAAGCCGCCCCCATCTGCGTGACCCCGAAGGAGAGTTGGATGCCCACCGCGTACCCCGTGACCCTGTCGCCCGTTCCCGTCGACCCGGAGACCGCCTGGCACGCCCAGCGCATCAGCGACACGGTCTTCGAGCGGCCGGAAGAGGGGTGGCCCTCCGCGACGACCCTGTTCGCGATCGACGCCTCCAGCCCGGCCGAGGCGGAATTGCGTGTCCTGGCGTGGATCAACCACAGCTACGAGGACGACCTCCGCCAGGCGACGGCCACCGCCGAGCACCAAGCCGGCCCCCATCAGTGGCACGTCAGCCTGCGCATTCTCGGCGAATTCTGAGCCCGAGGCAGGCGTGCCCTGCACCGCCCCGCACGCCCACTTACCAGAGAGAGGAACCACCGTGACCACCCCCGAGCCGAAGACCCCTGTCGACCGGAACACCCCCGTTGGCAAGGCCGTCATCGCGCTGCACAGGCAGCTGACCGAACTGGAGGAGCGCACGGACGAATGGCCCGGCGCGGACGTCGTGGACATCCTCAGCGACTGGCTGGAGCAGTTCGACTTCACCGCCCCGGCACCGGCCGTCGCGCACATTGCGCCGCGTCCGCCGGGACAGGTCTGGGTGCTGCGCCGCTGGGACCGGCACGAAGACGGCATCGACCTGTTCACCGACGAGGACTCCGCGCTGGCCGAGCTCGCCCGGCACGTGCGTGGAAGCTGGGAGAACCTTCTCGGCGACGACGACGTCCCCGACACTCCACCCACCGACGACCGCACGGCTGTGGACCTCTACTACGGGCCCGACCGCGACAACCGCCCGGACGAGGGCTACTCGCTGTACGCCGACACCATGAGCGGGCGAGGCCGCCCACGGATCGTGCCGCTCGCCTTCCAGTTCCCCGACGCTGCCGACTGCGAGCGTGCCAACCGCGCCGCAGTCTTCCACGCAGGAATCCACGGCGGTCTTCCCTGTCTGGAGGTCGACGGCGTCCTGGTCTTCGCCTATCTTGACGCCCAGGTCGGCGCTGTTCGGGTGTCTGTCCACCTCGACAGCGCTCCGGACCACCTCGTGAGGCCCGATGACACAGTGCCACTGCGGGTCAAGGTCGAGGACACGATCGTGCTCGATGACAGCACCGCGGAAGGCGCACCCAGGCCGCCACTGCTGGACGCGCTGCTGAGCGCGGCCGACGCCGTACGGATACAGCGGGAGCCCATCCTCGCTGCCGCTCTGGCCGCCGGCTTCCTGTGGCGCTGCTCGGCCTGCCAGTGGGACAACCCGGCTGCGGCAACCTGCTGCGAGGGGCCCGGGCCCTGCCGAACCCCCCAACCCGCCTCAGGAGTTGAGGCGGGGCCGCGTGAGCCGTAGGCCGAAGCCGGCCTCGATGGGGCGGGTGCCTCCACGGTGGGAAAAGGGGATGACACCCGCCCCCGGTATAGGTATTATGGAACTCGCTTGGGTGGCTCCCGGGCATCGCCAGACCGTTCGTCGCATCGAGGAGTACCTCCATGAGCGGAGAGACCACCGCTGTCATCCGCGGCCGCGTGTACGGGGCCGTGCAGCTGCGCCACACCGAACGCGGCACACCCGCCGCCCGGTTCACCGTGATGCAGGTCCCGCGCGAGTACGACCGCGCGCGCCGTCAGTGGCACGACGGCGAGCCGGTCCCGGTCATCTGCACCGTCACCGGGCCGCTCGCCCGGCACGTCGCCGAGTGCCTCACCGACACCGTCCACGTGATCGCCACCGGCAACCTCGCCCTGCGCGCGGGCCTGCTGCACCTCGACTCCGCCCAGGTCGGTGTGGACCTCGCCCACCACGTCGCCTACATCGACGACACCCTGCCCGCCGTCCTCGCCGGACGCGGCCCCGCACAGCCACCGCGTACGACCGCCACCCCCGAGGAGGCATACCGCGCCCAGCCCGGCCCGGCCGCGCCTCCCGCCGCCGCACCGGCCGACTGGTGGCGCTCGCCGAGCAGTTCGCGGGACACGGTCACCGCGCCCGGCCGCTGAACGCACCCACGATCCGCAACCCGCCCATCGCGGCCCCGGCATGCCCGCCGGCCGCCCCCTCCCCCTTCACGGAGGTACGCCGTGCCCAGTACCCGCCTGTCCGAGCGCGCCGCCCGCGCCGCGCTCGCCGTCCACTTCACCCCCGACCAGGTCGCCGCCCAACTCGCGCAGCACAGCGCCGAGGACGTCTGGCAGTACGGCGTCGACCACGACGCCAGCGGCCGTCTCGCCCAGTACCGGCCACGCGAGGAACTCGCCAACGCCCAGCTGACGTGCCGGTTCGTCATCCCCTCCGACGACGCATGGCCCGCCTCCCTGTCCGACCTGGGGACCGGCTGCCCGCTCGGACTGTGGGTGCGCGGACACAAGCAGCTGGACACGCTGACCGACCAGGCCGTGGCCGTGACCGGCAACCGGGCCGCCACCGCGCAGGCCCTCACCCGAGCGCACGACTTCGCCACCGCCGTCGCCGAGGCCGGACACACCGTCACCGCCACGCTCGCCTACGGCGTCGACTCCACAGCCCACCGGGCAGCCGCCCAGGCCGGACGGGCGACGCTCGCCGTCCTCCCACGCGGCCTGGACCGCGCCCACCCCCACAACCACGCCCAACTGCTGAACTCGATCACCGGCAGCGGCGGAGCGGTCGTCAGCCTCTTCCCGCCCGGCACCGAAACCAGCGGAGCCACCCTCCGGGCCAGCGCCGCTCTCCTGGCCGAACTCGTGCGCGCGGTGATCCTGATCGAGGCCCTGGACTGCGCCGAAACGGCGATACACACCGCCGAAGTCGCCGCCGACCTCCACCGGCCCGTCCTCGTCCCGCCGCCCACCGGCCACGTGCGCGCCGACGGCAACGTCCGTCTGCTCGCCGAGCAGCGCGCCGTCCTGGTCCCAGGCCCCGCGCACGCCCTCGCCCTCCTGAACTGACCTGCCCAACCGCCCTCCCGTGCCCGGCCGTCCGGCCGGGCACGGTCCCCGGAAGGAGTGACGGATCCATGCCCCGCACCGCGTACACCCCGTCCCTGCCCGGCCTGAGCACCACCGACGGCCTGGACACCGTCATCAACTGGGGACTCGGCGCCGACTCCACCGCCTACCTCGCGGAGATGCTCACCGACCCCGCCGCCCACGGCATCGACCTGGAACGCACCGCAGTCCTGTACATGGCCACCGGCAGCGAGTGGCCCGAAACCCGGCTCCTGGTAGAGGAGTTCATGCTGCCGTTGCTGCGCGAGCACGGCGTCCGGTTCGTCCAGCTGTCGAGGTCCGGGCACCTGAAGGCCGACGGAACACGGTCCTGGACGACTCGCGCCAGCCCGAGACGCTCTTCGCCCGCGGGCCGTGGACGCTGTGGGACGAGTTGGAGTCCGTCGGGACGGTCCCGCAGCAGGCCGGCACCCGCAAGTGCAGCCTGCGCGCGAAGGGCGACGTCGGCGACCGGTGGATTGCCCCTGCCATGGGCGGCCGCCCGTTCCGCCAGATCATGGGCTTCAACGCCGACGAGGAAGGCCGCCGCTTCACCGACATCATCGCCTCGAAGATCCCCGGACGGACCGGAACGTATCCCCTCATCGACTGGGGGCTGGGGCCGGCAGCAGTGCGAGGACTACCTCTGGAAGCGGTTCGGCGTGCACTGGCCCAAGTCGTACTGCACGTTCTGCTGCTTCCCTGTCTCCATGGGCGCGCTGCCCGCCCACCTGGAACGGATGCGCACCCACCCGGACATCGCCGGTGAGGTGCTGCGCCTGGAGTACACGGCGATGAGCCTCAACCCCAAGGCGAAGCTGTACGGCAAGCGCACTCTCCTGGAGTTCTTCGACCCCGCCCGCCCGCGGGATCGCGCCTGCCTGGACGCGTTCGAGCGTGAGCTCGACATGCCGTGGGCCCTCTACCACGTGCGCCGCCTGTTCCTGCTGTCCGCCTCCGGCGAGCGGCGCCCCGTCATGCGCTCCACCGAGCGCGTCGACCTCGGCAGCGCACGCCAGTTGAGCCGGCGGCTGATCTCGGTGTCCGAGCGGCACGGAATCGAGGTCGACCACGACCCGGTGTACGGGCGCGCCCGGTCCTGGGTGCGCCCGCGTCGCGAGACGTGGCCGATGGCGGAAGAGCTGTTCACCACGGCCCCCGCCCGTGTGATCAACAAGCAGGACAAGAGCTTCGAGCTGTCATGGGACGCCCTGGTCTCCGGTTCCGCCGCCCAGCTCCCGCTCGACTGAACCACTCCACCCCTCGCCTTCCGAAAGGACCCGTCGTGCGCGCTCTGCTGGCCATACCCCCTGACCCGTCGCCCCGTCCCCGCCGTGCTGTACCTGGCCACGCCGTCCGGCGCTGACGTACGGGCCGCCATGCAGGCCGGACTGCTCGGCTGCATGACAACCCCGGCCCAGGGCAACGTGATCCCGCCCGGCTGCCTGTACGCCTGCGACAACGGCAAGTTCGGCAAGGGCTGGCCCGGCGAGCAGGCCTGGTTCGCGTGGCTGAAGTCGACCGTCGGCCGCTACGGCCCGGGCCGCTGTCTGTGGGCCGTCGCCCCCGACGTCCCCCTGGACGCCGCGGCGACCCTGGCCGAGTCACTGCCCTGGCTCCAGCCGATCCGCTCCCTGGGCATCCCGGTCGCGTTCGCCGCCCAAGACGGCAGCGAGCACGGCCTCATCCCCTGGGACTCGACCGACGTGCTGTTCCTTGCGGGCTCCACCAGGTGGAAGACCTCAACGGCGGCCCACCGCCTCGCACTTGAGGCCGGCGAACGCGGCCTGGCCGTCCACATGGGCCGCGTCAACTCCCGCCGGCGACTGCGCATCGCGCAGGCCTTCGGCTGCACCACCGCCGACGGCACCTATCTCGCTTTCGGCCCCGACACCAACCTCCCCCGCCTTCTGGCCTGGATGCACCAACTCCACGCCAACCCGACCCTGTTCGGAGACGACACATGACGACCTGGCTGCGCTACGTAGGCGCATCGATCATGGGCATCCTCAAGCCCATCCCCTCCCCCGTGCCCTCCCTGATGAGCGAGGAGGAGGGCTCCTGGGTCCGTGCGCACGCCTGGACCCAGGCCTTACGCAAGATCGACGACGCGTACCCTCACGGCTTCCACCGGTGGTGCTCGTGCGAGGCCGGCACCTGCCACTCCTGCCGGACCGGCCACCACGACCAGTGCATCAGCCGCAACGGCCCGCGCGTCGACGAGCACGCCGGCACCATCACCGACCGCGGCGGCTTCGTCGTCGCCGTGATCAGGCATAGGCCCGGCCAGCAGCCATGCCGTTGGATCTGCCCCTGCACGCACCCCCGCGACGCAGAAGCAGACGAGGCCGGAACGGTCGACGCCCCTGCCGTCCGCGCGCAGCCGACCGCCCGCCAGCCAACGATGCGTCCCGCGAAGTCCGTGCCGTCCCCGGGCGGGCAGCTCTCCTTCTTCACCGGCGCCGGTGTGCCGGAGGACTCCGCGGATGGCGGGACATCATGACCGTCCCACGCCAGGAGTCGCTCCCCTTCGAGGACCTGCCGGAGATCCCGCCCGCGTCGGTCTGGTGCCAGCGGTGGCGCCAGGGAACGCACTCCTGGTCGCACGTCCGCGACGGCGGCTTCGACGCCCGCACCTACCGCGTGGATGTCATCGCCGAGAAGCAGCCAGCTGAAGCGTTCGTGCTCGCGCACCACTACTCCCGCTCGTACCCGGCGGTGAAGGTGCAGTTCGGTCTCTACGACGTCTCCGGTCGGCACCGGCGGCTGTGCGGGGTGGCCGTGTTCGGGGCGCCGGTCAGCACGGCCGTCCTCACCAACCCGCTGCCGCACTTGGAGCCCTACACGCAGTCGCTGGAGTGCTCCCGGTTCGTCCTGCTCGAAGAATGCCCCGGAAATTCCGAATCGTGGTTCCTCGCCCGGTGCTTCGCCGCCCTGCTCGACGACGGAGTCCGCGGTGTCGTCTCGTTCGCCGACCCCGTCCCACGCCGCACCGCCTCCGGCATGCTGGTGATGCCCGGGCACGTCGGGACGATCTACGCCGCGACGAACGCCGTGTACGCCGGCCGGGCAACCGCCCGCACCGTGAAACTCCTGCCGGACGGGACCGTCTTCCACGCCCGCACTGCGCAGAAGATCCGCCGCCGCGAGCAGGGACACGAGTACGCCACCGCCCAGCTCATCGCACTCGGCGCGCCGCGGCCGCGGCCCGGCAGTGACCCAGCCCTCTGGTTGCGCGAGGCCCTGGCCGCGGTCGGGGCCCGCAACATCCGCCACCGCGGCGCGCACCGCTTCGTGTTCCGCCTCGGCCGCACCGCCGTGAGCGCGAGGAGATCGAACTCGGCCTCCCCGCCCAACAGCCCTATCCCAAGCAGCCCGACCCCGAGCCGCCGGCCACCTGATCGCCGGCGGCACCGACCACCCACCGCCCGAGTTCCCCACCGGCCTTGTTCCTCACTGGAGTTGACATGCCTTCACGTCCCACCGACCGCCCGCCCGGCACACCCGATCTGACCTCGTACGAACTGCTCGCGCCCCAACTGTCCGGAGGGAAGGACAGCGCGGTCATGATGGCCGTGTTCATGGATGCCGCCCTCAGCGCCGGCGTGGCCGACCGCGTGATCTCCTACCACTCCAGCCTGGGGGTTCTGGAGTGGCCGTCCGTCGTGTTCGACGGCGTCCGCCACCCGGGGGTGTCCGAGCTCGCAGCCCTGCAGAGTGCCGCGTTCGGGGTGCCCGCAGACCGGCACATGGAGGTCACCCGCACGATGCCGGGACGGGACCCGGATGCCGCACAGTCTGCTCACCGAGATCGCGGCGTACGGCCGCTTCCCCCGCATGGGCAGCCCGTACTGCCGCAAGAGCGCCAAGGAGAGCGTGGTCTCCAGCGCCTGGACCCCGCTCGTACGCCAACTCGGGCGCGAGCTCGGCCGCCCGGTGCGGATCCTGAAGGTCATGGGACTGCGCAGCGATGAGGGTCCCGACCGCAAGAAGCGCCCGGCGTTCCGTACCGTGCAGGCCAACAGGGCGCGGATCGTGGACGAGTGGCTGCCCGTCAAGGACTGGCCGACCGCCGCGGTCAAGGAGTGGCACGCCGACGCGCCGGTGCCGTACTCCTGGACGTACGACTCCGCGCCCGGCGCCGGCGACTGGGCGGGCACCTCGCGCTGCTCGTGCTCGCTGTGCGTCTTCGCCTCCAAGCGCGACGTACTGCTCTCCGTCGGCCGGCGTCCGCGGCTTGCTGCCCTCTACGCCGAGGTCGAGCAGGTGCGGGGCGACAGTTTCCGCGCCGACTGGCGCATCACCGACCTGATCCGGCATGCCCAGCAGTGCGAGGCGCCCGACCCCGGCGTCGTCTGCCCGGACGACGGCCCGGAGTTCACCGCTCTGCAGGACCAGGTGCGGGCGGCGCTGGAGAAGGAACCCCGCAAGGAACCCGACCTGGCCCGCCGTCGCGGCCGCGCCATGTGCGAGGGCTGCACCGTTCACAGCTGATGACCGCCGTCCGCCGCGCCGACACTCCCCCACGGCGCGGCGGACACCCCCTACAGTGGATAGAGGAGATGACCATGGAGATGAACCCCACCGCTCTGCTGCTCGAACTCGCCGCCCAGGCCCGGAACATGAGCGACCCGGACGCGCTGCGCGACGTACTGTCCACAGGCCACCGCGCCTGGTGCGAGGGTGTCGCCGACGTCCAGGCCGGCATCGGCCGGGAGGCCGCGGCCTTGTCCGACGCCGAGGTCGCCGAGTGGTGTGCCGTTGCCGGCGCGCCCTGGGAAGAGGGGATGCTGCGCGGCGAGGCGGTCGCCGCTCTCGCGTTCGCAACCTGGGACGCCGCGCCCGCCGCCATGGCCTACACGGACCTGGCGGAGCGTGCGGCACGCGCCGGAGTGTGCCTGCTGGGCGAGGAAACCCTGTAGGTAATTTGGCGCCAGGCTGGACAGCAAACCACCCTGTTTGGCATTATCGAACCTGTCGCGCTCGTCCGAGTGCCGGCGCCGCCGTGCTGATCCTTGCAGAGGGGACCCGATGACTTCCGCCGACCGGCTCGTGGACACCACGCAGATCGTGTCCGAGTTCGGCACGAGCAAGTCCCGGGTCAGCGAGTGGAGCAACAACCCGGACAGCGGCTTCCCCGAGGTCGCACACACCGATGGCCGCAAGCGGTTCTGGCACCACGCCGAGGTCGCCGCGTTCTTCGCGCAGCGCGCGCCGAAGAAGCGCACGCTGCCGGCCGCGGTACTCGATGCCGACCAAGACGAACTGCTGACCAAGCGGGAAGTCGCCCAGCTCCTGGGATACACCCGCGTCTCGACCATCGACGCCTACTTCCGCGACAGGCCCGGCTACTTCCCCGAACCCGACGAGGACGCCGACGGCCAGATGTGGCGCCGCGGCACGATCGTCGCCTGGGTGGCCAACCGCCCCGGCAAGGGCCGGCGCGCCTCCGCGCCGCCGGCAGCGCGGCCCGCGGTCTCGGCGGACGGCGATCCCGACGAGCTCCTCGGCACGGCCGAGGTTGCAGTCCTGCTCGGCTACAGCAGTACAGCTTCCTTCTCCAGCGCCCTGTATCAGGGGCGCATCTCCGAACTGCCCGAGCCGGACTCTCTGGAGAAGGAAGAAGGCAGCCGCGGGCCGGCACGCAAGAAGTGGCGCAGGGCCACGATCGTCGCTGCGGCCCGCAAGCGCGGTGTGCTGCCGCCGGCCGACCAGGACGAGAACGCGGACCTGGTCGGCGCGGCCGAAGCAGCCCAGATCCTCGGATACAGCAGCGCCGACAGCTTCATCAGCGCACTCGGGCACGGGCTCCTGCCCGACCTCGATCAGCCCGACGGGTTCGAGTACCGGCGCGGAAGCGCCGGCCGCCCCCGTCAGCAGCGCTGGAAACGCTCCCGCCTCGAGGACCTGGCGGCCCGCCGGTCCTCGACGTCCTGACTGCAGCGCGCGGAAGTGCGTCGCAGGCGGGATACCGTAAGACCGCGGCCTCTGGTTTAAGGGATCGACGAACTCCCGGCGGACCAGAACGCCGCACGATGGCCGGTATGGAGAGGCCAGCCACCCCTCCACCGCGAAGCCACACGGCATCGCGGAACCGGCCATCGCTACGGACTCCTGAGTGTGTCGATGACGGGCTGCACGCCTGTCCATGTCGGCGTACACCTTGATGTACAGCCGCGTACGGGCGAACATACGCAGCTGACCGGTGTTGCGGATCCACCGGAGCATCATGGCCTGGCGGTCATTCTCGGCCGAACATCAGCGTCAGTGCAGCGTGACGTGTTCGCCGATCGACTGTTCGCGGGCGGCGGCGACGACCAGGGCCGCGGCGACGGCGTCCTGTACTGCCACGCCAACCGACTTGTAGAGGGTGATCTGATCCGGCGAAGTGCGTCCAGGTCGCTTACCGGCGACGATTTCACCCAACTCAGCGTGCACGTGTCCGGCCGTGATGACGCCGTCGCGGATCGGCATCAGCAGATCGTTGGCGCCCGCTGGGAATGCCGCTAGCGCGGCCTGTCTCGATTCGACGCACACCAGCGCCTCGGCGACCGTGGCGTCATCGATCTCACGGCCCGCGGGATTGAAACCCACCGAGGTGACATGCACCCCGGGCGCCAGCCAGGCGCGGCGGACGACGGGTTCGAGCGCGTGGGTGGCCGCTGAGGCGAGGTCCGCGCCGTCCAGCGCCTCGGCATAGGTGGACACCGCTCGGACGTCGGTCTTCAGCTCGGACGACAGCTCGTTGGCCACGGCCCCCGCCTTCGCCGGATCCCGGCCGGCCACCCGAATCTGCCGGATCGGGCGGACCCTGCACATCGCACGGGCGTGAGAGCGGGCCTGCACGCCCGTGCCCAGGATCGCCAGTACCGCCGCGTCCTCACGGGCCAGCAGCCGCGCAGACAGCGCCGAGCAAGCCGCGGTCCGCATCGCCGTGATGGCCGTACCGTCCAGCAATGCCATCGGCTCGCCGCTGTCCGGATCGAACACGACAATCAGCGCCTGGTGGGTCGGCAGCAGTGTGCCGGCGTTGCGCGGAAAAAGAGAGACCAGCTTGGTGACCAGCGCCCCAGCCGACGGCGCATAGCCCGGCATGACCGCCAGGAACCCCTCCCGTTCCGGCACCAACGCGGCGATGCGGTTCGGCACAGAAGCCCGGCCCGCGCTGAGGTCCGCCATCGCCGGGCCCAAGGCGTCGATCAGCCGGCCCACGTCAAGCAGGTCTTCGACCTGTGAGCGCCCAAGAACAAGCATCTTCCTCAGATTCCCGATGTAGCCGCCGTCCCGTGAAAACCCGCTAAGGCGAGAGTGTTGCTGCGACCGCCTGGCTCCGGACACGACGCGCCGCTCTCCTGGGCATGTTCATCCGTACACACCTGAGCACGTTCACCTGTACGCCGACAGTCCAAGTTCCAGCAACGACTGGGTGGAGTCGGCATCTGCAGCGTCGGTGAGTTTCAGCAACACTGCTGGGTCGCGGGTGGCTCGCTCCGACCTGGCTGCCGCCGTTACTGTCCGGGGACCATTGGTCATCGCTGAGCCCCGTCGGGTTCGGAGGTCAGACCGGAGAACCTGGTGCCGGAGCTCACAGACCACTTCGAGAGCAGCCTGGGGAGGATGATCGGCGCTTGGTCGCCGCCCGCCGATGCCGTCCCCAGGTGGCGTGCTTCCGCGAGGGCCGGCTCCCAGGTGTCCAGGCGTTCGCGACGATCGGCCTATCCCGGGCTTCGTTGGAGCACTCGGCTTCGGCCCGCCACTTCCACCTGGAACTGCTGGCCTGTGAGAACGCCAACCGGACCACTGGCTACGGCCACTTTCCCGAGGTGCTCGAATACGTCGCCGGGCAACTGATGGCGAGCGGCCAGGCGATCCTGCGCGGCGATGTGGTGCCGCTTCCCGCACCGCTGCCCGACGGAACCATGACATCCCTCTATGCAGGGCTGCCTGTCTACTTCGACAACGACTTCTTCTCGGTCACCGTCGAGAACGGCAGCGATGTCACCATCGTGTGGCTCATCCCCATTACTGATCAGGAGACCGCCTTCATCCGCGCCAAGGGCTGGCCGGCATTCGAAGACCTCCTCGTCCGCCAGGGCCCCGACCTCCTCGACCCTGTCCGTCCCCAGCTCGATCTGTGAGCCGGAGACGGACTGAGGACCAGCTCAGGGAATGCGCCTCAGCGGGACGAGGTGCGGTGGTGGGGCATGCTGGGCAGTCCCTGCTCCCGGCGCAGACGGACGAAGTCATCGGCCGGCCTGAGCCGCGCCGCCTGCCGTCAGGGCTCCCTCCACACCGATCAGGAAGCCCATCGCCGCGGTGATCGTGTCCTTTCGGAAAAGGGGATGGAATGAGCGGAGCCTGACCGGCCGCTCGGACAGCAACGGCAGGGACCGCCGTGACCACGGCGCCTTCGGTGTCCGTGCTCAGGTGGCAGCGGACAGAAGTCCGCCCCCACCGTGTGCGCGTCACGGCCGAACGTCAGCTGGCATCCGCGCAGTTGACGGGGGGCAACAGGTTGTCGCCGGGCCACAGGGGGAATCCGGCTTCCGCCCAGGCCAGTTGTCGGCCGACCTGGGCGAGAACCTCGGTCCGGTCGGTGGGCCCGTATATCGGGCCAACGGCTCGGACCTCGGTGTGCGGGGCAGCGCACAGCAGTGCACGGGAGAGTTCCGGCAGGCCCAGGCTGAGGGCGTCACAGTCCCGGTCGCGCACGAGTTGCAGAAGGCTCTCGGTGACGGCCTCCCAGTCTCCGACCTCCTTCCAGCGCGAGCCGCCGTCCAGTTCGTGGGTGAGCGTGGACAGCGGCACGATCTCGCCCTGCTGACGGGCGTGGGTGAGGAGGGCGTGGATGCGGGCGCCGTCGGGCTGCGGTAGGCGGGGGTGCAGCAGGGAGTCGGCCGACACCACGGTGGTGTTGATCTCCCGTGCGGGGGCCGGGTAGTAGGGCTCGTGCGCGAACAGCAGGTAGACGTTGGGGACGGCCTGGCCGGGGTCGGGCTGAGGCATGGGGAAGATTCCCTTCTGCGGCGGAGGGGGCGGTGTGTGATGAGGTAGCGGACGAGTCGTCGTCCGGGCGCCGGCCGGGCACGGGATAGTGGCCGGCACGGGGGTGGTTGCATGGTTCCCGCCGGGTGTGTTGTCGCCTGTGGCGGGCGTGAGGATCTGGGCGACCTGGTGGGCGAGTTGGAGCATCAGCTTCTCGCCGGCGATCAGTTGGGGGGACACGGAGCGGGTGTCCTGGGTCTGGAGTAGGTCGGCGGCGTCCCACAGGAGCTGCTGGCCGATCTCGGCCGAGCGGCGCACCTCGTAGCGGTCGGTGCCGGAGGCGGCCTTGAGGAGACCGGTCTGCAGGACGGCGAGGCGCTGCAAGTAGCCGGTGGCAGCTGCGCCTTGGACGATCCGGACACGCCGTCGGGCGCGCATGTCGAGCCGGTCAGGCAGATGGTCGGCGAGCAGCGGGGCCGCCAGCAGCGCTACCGGCACGGCGATGCCGAGGGGTACTCCGCGGGCAATCGCGTCGACGGCGGCGAAGCATCCGATGACGGCGACCACGACCGCGGAGTAGCGCAGCGACCCGCGGCTCGTAGCGTGCAGGGCCATGCGGCCGGCTGGGCGCCGGGTGAGCCAGCGGGCCGCCAGTCGGTCCGCCCATGTCGCGGAGGGTGGAAGCACACCGATCTGGTGGGGCTGTTCGGGCATGCCGCCGTCGGCGGGAACCGTCCAGGCCAGCCAGCCCCAGCCGGTGCGCTCGTGCACCAGGTAGGGCTCGTCGGCCGCGCTGGAGGGGGCGGTGTCGGCCGCGATCCGCGATTCCTGCAGGGCGTAGGCCCGTTCCGCGTCCCAGCGGGCCGGGTTGTCGGCGAAGGGCCGCAGGCGTGCCGGGGGCGGCGGGCGCAGCGGTTCCGTCATGTGGTGGTCCCTTCCAGTGGGTTGGTCACGGCGGAGGCGCACGTGGTGCAGCGGCCGTCGCCGTCGGGGTGGGCGCGCCGCGGGGTGGGGCCTGGGCAGGTGCGGCAGGGCGGCCAGCCGAGGCAGGCCGGGCAGAGGTCCTCGCCGGGGGCGGTTGCGGGTACGCCGCAGCCGGCGCATTCGACGAGGGCGCGGTAGGTCAGGGCCTCGGGCACGCTGCGGGGGGTAGATCCCGTCGACGGCTGCCCGGTGTCCACCATCGCGAGCGGCTCGCCGAATACCGGCCCGGTGTGGTGGTCCGTCGCGGTGGCGGGCGGCGGGTAGGCCTGTGCGGCGCGGAGCCGGGCCGCGATGATCGCGCCGACGGAGGTCCGCACCGGGTGCGGCAGGGGCCGACCGGTGATGACGTGGCGCAGCTGCGCGGAGCTCCAGCCGGCGTCCATCATCACGGTCGCCACGCGGCCCTGATCGGTCAACGCTTTCCCGGTCAGCAGCAGTTCGGGACGGTGGGCTCCGATCTCCAGCAGCAGACGGATTCCTGGGTGCATGTCGTCTGCCGGAGGAGGGGGTGCCGGGACTGCTGTGATGTCGGTCCGTCCGGCCGCTGTGGTCGTTCGCGCGGCGTCGGTGTGGTTGCACGGACGGAGGGGGCTGGTGTCCTGGTTGTTGGTCTTCTTACTGATGGTGTTCTTAGTGGGCCGATCAGCCAACGTAGGGTTATCCACTGGTGGAAAACCCGACTCTGGTTGTGACCTCGGGTTTTGCAGGGTCGGGAGATCGGTGAGGTAGTACGCGGCCGCGCCGAGCGTTCCGTCGCTCCCCCGCTCGCGTTCCCGTACCAGGAAGCCCTGCCTCTCCAACTCCTTCAGCCCGCTCTTCACGGCTGCCTCGCCGTCGCGGCCGCGGCGGGCGATGTCGGCGACGGTCATCCGCCAGCCGTCCCGGTGGGTGGAGAGCAGCCCGAACAAGCCTTTGGCCTTCAGGGACAACTGAGGGTCGCGGAACAGCGTGTTGGCGATCTGGGTGAACTGATCGGCCGCCATCACCCCGCGGCGGATCCCCGCCGGAGAAGTGCTGCCCTGTCCGGCGGTGAGGGCCGTGCTCACCGCGTCGGCCTCGAGCAGCGCGGAGTCGAGGATGGCGGGGCGGTCGGTGATGCAGTAGACGACCTCGCCGAGAGTGCCGTCCGGGCGGCGCAGACGTTCCCGGACCAGATAGCCGTGCCTCTCCAGCTCGACCAGAGCGGCGCGTACCGCTTCACGGCCGTCGGGGCCCAGGCGGACCAGATCGGCGATTGTCACCTGCCAGCCGTCCCGGTGCGTGCTGACGTACCCGAAGGCGCCCTTCGCCTTGTACGACAGGCGGGTGTCGCGGAACAGCCCGTTGGCGATCTGGGTGAACTGATCGGCCGCCATCACGCCACGGCGGATCCCCGCCCCGAAACGGCTCACCGCGCCGCCCCGGCGCAGGCCGCGTGCGACGGCCAGGGCAGCACGCACAGGCCCACCGGGGCGGGGTAGCCGGTGGGGCCGGACGCGGCGGGCACGTGCATGTGTTCCATGCCGTCAGCTCATCCGCCGACCCCGACCAGACCGGCGGCCATGAGCCCCGACCATCAGTCACGATCCGGCAACGCAGCCGCCCAGCTGCCGTGGTCGGGCTCATGGTCGGGCCGACCACGCCGCCTTCCCCCCGGTGCGCAACGGTTGGGCATCCCACTGCGCAGCCCCGGACGGGCGGTGCGCGATCGGGGTGCGCAACCAGCCGAGGATCGTGCGCAGTCGGGTTGTGCCGGGCGGCTGCGCAACCGGCGCGAGAACTCCTGAACTTCTGCCGCGCACGGCCGGGGCGCGCACTGCGCAGGTGCCTCACGAGATCCGGATGACACGCAGCTGCGCAGGGGCGTGCGGGTCCGTTGCCTGCAGGGCACGTGGTCGCCCAATTCCCGCCAGGAGACCGCGGGCGGACGCGATGCTCCGTCCCCGGTCATCCCGTGGTTGGGCCTGTGGTCGGGCCGACCATGACCCCGACCACGGGCTTCGTGTCCCCATCGTGACCGTGGTCGGGCCTTCATGGTCGGTGGTCGGGTCGGGGCCGGCGGGTTTTCTCAAGGTCAGCAAGCAAACGTTCTGACCTGGGAGTTTGACCATGTCTCCTGGCAAGCATGCCTCGGAGAGCGGGGCCGCCGCACCGATGGCCGCAGGTGCCCGGCTCGAGGCGATGCGGCGCCGCGTACGCCTCTCACGCCTGGCAGCGTGGACCGCGATCGCGGCCGGTCCCATCGCCCTGGGCCTCGCCATCGCCTCCGGCCCGACCACCGTCCGGGCCGCCACGGCGACTACATCTACCGCCGTGCGCACCACGTCAACCGCCGCCGATCCGGGGGGCTATGCGCAGGTGTTCGTCGGCGCGTGGCTGCGCAGCAGCGGAAGCGACGAGAGCAGTGCGCAGGCCCGTCTTGCGCAGTCACTCGCACCGGACGTGGACCTGCCCGACCCGGTGGCCGGTAGGCAGGCGAAGCCGGAGTCCGTCGTCCCGGTGCGCACTGCGCAGCACGACGACGATGCGTGGTCGGTCACGGTGGCTGCGCAGTACGCCGACGGCTCGGTGCGCTACTACACCGTCCCGCTCGTGTCGGACAGCACCGGCGGCACGTTCACGGTGACCGGTGCCCCCGGAGTGGTGGCCGGCCCGGCCCGCGCGACGGTACCCGCGTCCCCGTACCGGGTGACCGTCTCCGACGGCGATCTGACGTCCGCGGTCGGCGAGTTCTTCGCCGCGTATCTGACCGGCGCCGGGGAGGTCGACCGCTACCTCGCACCCGGCGTGAACCTGTCGGCGGTCTCCCCCGCCCCGTACACGGCTGCCGCCGTGCAGCAGGTGTCCGCGGTCGAACAGGCGGCCACCGCCGGGCAGGTGCCGGGCGACGGCACGACGGTCCACATCCTCGCGCAGGTGAACGCCCAGGACGCGCGCGGGCGGTGGCCGCTGGCCTACGAGCTGACGCTCCGGGCCCGCTCGGGCCGGTGGGAAGTCGCGGCACTGGAGTCCGGCACGGTCCGGGACGGCGGTGTGCGGTGAACACGGTGCACCACCTGATGCTCGCCGGGCAGCTCGACGACCTCGGCAACAGCTGGATCCGCATGTTCCAGGAGTGGGCGACCAAGGGCCTGACGGCCGGTCTGCTCGTCCTAGTCGTCGTCACCATGGTCCAGAAGTTCAGCCTCAAGGCCGGGATCGGCGCCCTGCTGCTGATGGTGATCGCGCTGGGCCTCTACAACTCGCGCGACAGCCTCGCGAGCATGTTCGAGGACGAGGTGAAGCACCCCTCCAAGGGCGCACCCGCCGTCCCGGGCATCGTTCAGTCCGAACTCCCGGCCTCCCGCGTGCACTCGTCCGGCGCCGGAGGCTGGCTGTGACCGAGGCCGCCGGCCGGGTGGGCCGGTTCTACACGTCCGCGCGCCGTCACCCCTGGGTGCTGGGCAAGGTCGCGGACTGGAAGATCCCTCTCGGCCCGTACACCCCCGCGCAGATCGCTGTCGCCGTCGTCGGCGGCTTCCTTCTCGTCAAGACCATCGGCTGGTGGTCGTGGATGGGCCCGGTCCCGATCGCGGCCTGGCTGCTGACGATCTGGGCCGTGCGCAGGCCGAAGATCCGGGGGCGTGCCCCGATGCAGGCGGCCCTGGGCTGGGTGCTGCTGGGCTGGCAGCCCCGCGGAGGGCGGATCGGCGGGCGGGCCGCCCGGGACCGCTCTCCTCACCCGCTGCTCGGCGGTTTCACGATCGAGGACGCGCCCGCGCTCGCCGCGGCGGCCGCACCCTCCCGTGCCGCAGCCCGCCGTCCCCGCCGGGCCCCGCGGCCAGGCCCGGCCGCGGGCCGTCCGGCCGTGCGCGACCACGCGGAGCCGGCCGCTCCTGCGGCTCCGGTCCGCCCGGTGTCGGGTGTGCAGCAGCTGCTCGCCCTCGCCGCACAGAGCGGGGGTGCGCGGTGAGGGTTCCGATCCGTCACATCGCCGGGCACCTGGTGTGGTCGACGCAGGGCAGCGTGTGGTCCCTCTACCGCCTTCACCCCGGCCCGGACGCGCAGGGACGGGTCGAGGAAACCGTCCAGGGCACGTACGTGCCCGCTGTCGTCCGTGACGAACACCTCGCCAAGATCACACATTTGGTGCGGTCCCTGTCCGGGTCGCCGCGGCTGTTCGGGATCTGCGCGCAGGTCGATCCGGGCGAGGTCGCGCTGCGCATGATCGAGGGCATCGAGCCGGCCGATCAGGCACCCGGTGCCGGAGCACACCCGTGGGTGGAGAACATCGAGGCCACCCTCGACCTGCTGGACGATCAGGAGATGCACCGCCGCAGCCTGTGGCTGGCGGTGCCGCTGCAGACCGAGAGCGCCGGCCTGCAGGTGTCGGCGTCCCTCGGTGCGGCGTGGGCCGAGCTGTCCCCGATGCTGGGCATGCGTCCGGCGCCGGTGGCACGGCGCGAGGTGAGCGCCTACCGCGAGCAGGCCTCCCGCGTGGAGGCCGCCCTCGCCGGCGGCATAGCCTTCCGCCCCGCGCGACCGGCGGAGATCGTGTGGATGGTCCAGCACGCCCTCCACCGTGGCCTGGCGGAGCCGCTGCTGGCCGAGGCCGAGAGCAGCGAGCTGTACGGCGGGCACATCCAAGACGGCGTACTTCGCTCCCCCAGCTACGCCGACCTCGGCCAAGTCCGCCTCCAGGAAGGCGGAATCGGCCCCGAGCTCGACGACGTCGACGACCTCAAGAGCGCGGGCCAGCTCACACGGTCGGGCCGCACGGCCTGGTGGCGGCTGAACACCGGCTCGCCGCTGGGCCGGCGGTGGCTGCAGGTCGAGACGGATGCCGGAGTCGGCTACCAGGCCCAGTTGGCGCTGGCCGAGTGCCCTCCCGCCGTCGGCCAGGACGCCGCGGATCTGTTCGCCCAGCTGGAGCTGCTCGACTTCCCCGTCGACTACACCGTCGACCTCACCCTCGTGCCCGCGGAGAAGGCCCGCGACCAGGTGCGGCGCAAGAAGAACGAGTTGATCGACCAGGCCGACCAGTACGACGCCCGCCCCACCGGCATGCCCGCCTCGCTCACCGAGGCCGCCCGCGACCTCGGCGAGCTGGACGCCCGCCTCTCACGCACCAGCGTGGAGGTCGAGGTCCAGTCAGTGACCGTGCTGACGGTGTGGGGCCCCACCGCCGCCGTCTGCGACGCCCGCGCCCGCGCTCTGGCCGCACTGCTCGGCGGCGCCGACTACCGCGCTGTACGCCCGGCCGGCCTCCAGGAAGCCCTGTTCACCCTGGGCCTGCCCGGCACCGTACGGCCCGGTGTGGTGCGCGAGTTCACCCAGCACCAGGTCTCCGAGGACTGGGCGCTGGGCGGGGCGTTCACCGCCACCGAGGTCGGCGACCCCAACGGAATGTTCCTCGGTATCGACCTGGACAGCGGCACCACCCGCCCCGTGATGATCAATGTCGCGGACGCGCCCAAGGTGGACGCCTCCGCGTCGATGGGCATCGTCGGTGACCTCGGCGCGGGCAAGAGCGTGCTCCAGAAACTGATCGCCGAAGCGGTGTGGGCACGTGGCGGCTGTGCGATCTGCATCGACCGCACCCCCGTCCGCGAGTGGGCCACCTTCGCCCGCACCGCCGCGAAGGGACGCGTCCAGATCATCGACGCCGCCCAGGCAGAGGTGTCCATCGACCCGCTGCGGATGTTCTCCGGCCCCGAGGGCCGCCACTACGCCCTGTCCTACCTCACCCTGCAGCTCGGCATCGGCCCGATGAGCACAGGCGGCGAGGTCCTCCACCACGCCGTCGAACAGGCCGCCGCCGGCCCCGAGCCGTCCATGCACCGCGTCCTTCAGGTCCTCGAGGAGATGGCCACGAGCGAGGCAGGCAAACGCCAGGACGCGGCCGCCACCCTCGCCGGCCTCATCCGCGTCGTCGCCACCAACTCCCTGGCCCAGATGGTGTTCGACCCCACGCTGCCGCCGGTACGGCTGAACGCCTCCAGCAGCACCGACATGATCGTGATCACCACGACCGGTCTGAAGCTGCCGCCGAAGGCCGCGTTCGCCAATCCGGAGGTCCTTCACCAGCAGCCGCTGGAGGCGCTGATCGGACGCGCGGTGCTCTACCTGATCGCCGCGATCGCCCGCCAGACCGCCTTCGAGGACCCCGAACGGTTCACCGCCGTGGTCCTGGACGAGCTGTACTGGCTCACCTCGTCCGCCGAGGGCACCGCTCTGGTCCACGAGATCCTCCACGACGGCCGCAAGCACGGCGCCGGCCTGCTCGGCGCATCCCACGACGCCGAGGAACTCGGCCCCGACCGCGGCCTGATGGCCTACCGGGCGCTGGCCCGCACTGCCGACCGTGAACGCGCCCGCCGCGGCCTGGAGTTCGTCGGCCTCGACGCGCACGACCCAGACCTGCTGCGCCTGGTGACCACCGGGCTCTCCCCCGTCGGACACAAGGGCCGGGAGGGCGAGTTCCTGCTGACCTGCCCGCGGCAGAACACCGGCCGCGTCAAGGTCTCTATCCCCCGCATTGCGCGCATCACCCACTCCATCACCACCACGCCAGGACGCCGCATCAGCGACGCCCCGCCGTCCGTGCCCGGCGCCGGCGAGGCCGCCAACACCCGTCCCAAGGAGCACATCTGATGACCACTTCTTCCTGGACCCGCTCCCGGCGCATCGCCGCGGCCATGAGCGTCCTCACGGTGATCGCCGTCGCCGCCGCAGTGGCCGTCCTCGCCCTCGGGGTGGGCCTCCCGGACGCCTGGTGGCCGCACACCGGGCAGGCCTTCGCCGCTGGCAGCCACCCCGCGCACCACGATCGCTGCGCCTCGGTCGTCGGCCGGGCACAGGTGTATTGCGAACGCGGCACCACCGCCAGCGGCCGGCAGAGCACGACCGGCGCCGCGTGGGGTCTGGTAGCCGCCCTCGCGGGTGGGAGTGCCCTCGTGGTGTGGCGGCTGCGGCGCGCCGGGCAGAGGCGGCGCTGAGATGCGCCGCCCAGACCGCGACACCCTGCGCTCGGCCGGGTTCGTGCTGCTGCTCACCGGCGTGTTCGTGATGGTCAACACGCAGGTCGTGTACGCGGCGAGCAGCAGCAGCGAGTCGGGAGATCTCCTGGCGCCGCTGAACATCACCTCTTCCGAGGGTGTGCCGATCAACGGCTACGACCTGAATGCCGAGGGCGGCTCCATCCTCGACTTCAAGGGTCAGACCCTCGCGTTCGCGTTGTCGGGCCTGTTCACCGTGATCCGGCTGCTGGTTGGGTTGGCCGGGTGGTCGGTCGAACTCGCCTTCCGCTTCCCCCTGTTGAAGGTCCTGATCCACCCGGCGCAGAAGGTCGCCGACGCCTACGACCACGTCGTCGTCGACTCCCTCGGGCTGAAGGGGCTGCTGCTGGCCTGGGCGTTCGTCTTCGCCGGTTTCATGATCGTGCGCGGCAAAGTGGGCCGCGGGCTGGGTGAGATCTTCCTGACGCTGCTGATCGGTGCGCTCGCCGCCTCCACGTTCGTGCGCCCCGACTACCTCCTCGGCCAGGACGGCCCGCTCGGCCAGGCGCAGCAGGTGGCCGCGTCCGTCGCGCAGCAGAGCGTCAACTCCTACGACTGGGGCGGGAAGATCGCCTCCACCGACCCCTGCACGGGAATGGCCGGCAACGCCGAACTCAGATGCCTGAAACGGGAGGAGGAGACGCCCGTCTCCGCGGCGGACGTGGCCCGCCCCCTGCAGGACTCGATCACCAACGCGCTGATCGTCAAGCCGTACATGCTGCTGGAGTACGGGCGCATCCTCGACCCGGGCAAGGCCGCCGACCGCAAGGCCTACGCCGTCCACCTGAAGTGGGTCACCGGCGGATACCTGCCCAACCCGGACTGGACCCCCTCCGACGAGGCGAAGCACGCCTGCAGGCTCCTCATCGGCGACGCGAAGGACATCTGCGAGAAGGATCACGACAAGGCGTGGACCGGTTCGGACGGCGACGCGAACCTCCCTCCGCTCACCTCCGGCAGCGAACTCCTGGACACCTCCTCCCCTGCCCTCGTCACCGACGAGGACCGCTCGTTCTCCCTGTTCCTGGACGACATGAAGAAGGCGGGCCCGGTCGGCAAGGCGTGCGCCGCCTACGCCCAGAAGCCCACCTGGTGGCGGGTCGGCGGCGCCGGACTGCTGCTGGTCGCCGCCCTGTTCATCTGCGGCATGCTGCTGTCCGCCGCGATCGTCCTGCTCGCCACCCAGGGCATCTGCGCCGCGGCTGCGGCCGCTGGCGGCGTCACGTTCATCGCGGGCATGCTGCCCGGGCCACCCCGCCAGAGCGTGTGGAAATGGGTGTCGCTGTGGGGGATCTCGATCCTCGCGCTCGTCGCGGAATGCGCGTTCATCCCGTTCTTCGGCATCGCCATCGACGCCACGATCACCAACGGCCCCGACCTCATGGTCGAGCGGATCCTGCTCATCGACGTCCTCGCGATCGCCGGCGCGGCCGGGCACCGCCGCCTGCTGGCCGGCATCACCTCCTTCGGCCGGCGATCGGCGATGCGGATGCGCTACGCCAAGGTCGGCGGCACCCACCTGCCCGGCGACTCCTCCGAGCTCGGCGCCGCCCTCGCCATGAACTCCCCTGCCGCGATGGGCGGTTACGGTGGCGGGCTGCGCGTGTTCACCGGCGGCGGGGGCGGCCGGTTCGGGCTGCTCGGCACCCGCCACCGGCTGATGGGCGCACTCACCTCCCTCGCCGACGGCGCGGGCATGCCCATGGACACCGGCGGACTGCTCGCCGACGCCACCGCCGAAGCCGGTCGGGGCCTGGCCCCGCTCACCGCGGCGGCGGCCGTAGGCGGCCTGGGGGCGCGGCTTGGTGCGAGGGGCGCGTTCGGGCTGCTGATCGGCAGGCGCCCGGACCACGAGCAGTTGGCCAGGTGGCGCAAGCCCACCGCGGACGGCGACCCGAACACCGGCGGGCCGCCGAACGGCGCACCGGGCGGGTCCGGTGGGGGGCCGCACAGGCCCGGAGGGCCGCCCGACCGGTACCGCAACGACCAGGGCCAGATCGTCGACCGCAACACCGGGCAGGTGCTGCACGACCAGAACTCCGACCGCACCCTGCTCTCGACGCGTGCCCACAACCGGCTGGTCCGCTTCCGCGGCTACCGCATGCTCAACCGGGGTGGCCGGGCCGCGTACGGAGGGACGGTCGGGCTGCCGGCCAACGTCCGCCGCGCCCGGGCGGGCGGCTCGCGCTACACCCAGGACGCACGGCAGCAGCTACGTGTGTGGGCCAACACCGGGCGCGAGGACGCCCGGGCCTGGGTCGACACAGGCCGCGCCGTGGCCCGGGTCAGTGGCCAGACCAGACGGCTCCTCAGCCGTCGCCCGGCAACCGCAATGCCTCCGGCCGCGCCGGCCCGCCCGACAGCACCACCACGGCCGATGACGGCCAGCGGCCGCCCACTCCAGCCAGGCCCAGGCGCCACCGGCCCCAGCACACCACCCCGTGCGGGCGGCACCACTACCCCGCCAGCCCCGGCTCCGGCACCTTCACGGATATCCCGCCTCGCCCCCGGGCCCACGGCCCGTCCACCGGGCGGGACCGGGGCTACTCCGACCGGAGGCAACAGCGCGGGCGGCAACGCGGGCACCGGCAACCAGGACCGACTGCTAGAGCGGATGCGGCAGGCCGAAGCACTGCGCGCCATGCGGGAACGGTGGCAGATCGAGGACGGTGATGACGGGTGAGCCGGCCTGGGCGCCCTACGAAGCGGATCAGGCGGTGGGCGTGCGTGGTAGCGCTGTTGATGTTCGCCGCCGTGTGCTGCGCCGCTCCGCTGTCGGGCGCGGTCGGCGCCTACGTGGCGCTGAAGACGGGGATAAGCGACGACGGCGGGATCGCCGAGGGCGGCAGCGCCGCGGACATCCCGCCGCGCATGCTCACCGCCTACAAGAAGGCCGTCCAGCAAGTCGGCCAGTACGCGCCCAAATGTCAGGGCATGCGCTGGCAGATCCTCGCCGGGATCGCCAAGGTCGAGTCCAACCACGCCATCGGCCACGCCATCTCCGCAGGCGGCGACATCACGCCCAAGATCTACGGGGTTCTCCTCAACGGCTCCGGTGCCGGCGGCAACACCACCGCCGTCGCGGACACCGACGGCGGCAGATGGGACGGCACCGCGAGCGGGGAGCGTGCGGTCGGGCCGTTTCAGTTCCTGCCCTCCACCTGGGAGTCGATCGGGAAGGACGGCAACGGCGACAAGGTCGCCGACCCGCACAACGGCGATGACGCCGCGCTCGGCGCCGCCGTCTACCTGTGCGGCAACGGCCGGGATCTGACGCAGAGTTCGCAGTTGAAGGCGGCGATCCTGCAGTACAACCACTCCAGCGAGTACGTGGCCGACGTGATGGGGTGGATCGACCAGTACACGGCGGCCGCTAAGGACCCGGACCTGACGAACGTCACGGGCACAGTCCGCACGGTCATCGAGGCCGCGCTCTCCCAGCGGGGTGTCCCCTACTCGTGGGGCGGAGGCAACGCGAGCGGCAGGTCATACGGCATCTGCTGCTCACCGAGCGGCAAGAGCGGCGCGAACATCAAGGGCTTCGACTGCTCCGGGCTGACCCAGTACGCGTACGCGAAGGCAGGTATCACTCTGCCGCGCGTCGCCGCCGCGCAGGCCGGTACCGGACAGCGGATCCCCACCAGCCTGGGACCGTCCGTCCTCAAGCCCGGAGACCTTGTCTTCTTCGCCACCGCACCCGGACACGATTCCACGATCTACCACGTCGGGATCTACCTGGGCAGCGGACAGATGGTCAACGCCCCCCGCCCGGGCACCGTGGTGCGCCTGGACGCCGTCAGCACGATGTCCGGCTACGCGGGGGGAGCCCGGATGCTGTGACCCCCGCCCTGCATTCACCGCGTCTGCTGTTGCTGAGCACCGTCATCCTTGCCGTCGCCGGGATCGTGTTGCTGAGCGTGCCGCACGGTCAGGAACCGCCGGCGCCTCCAGCAGCACCGGGCGTGCACGCGACCACGGATCCGGCATCCGCGGCCGCTGTGACTCCTGCCCGTCAACCGGTCGCCGACACGGCCCCCTCCACGATGCCCACCGCATCGCCCTCCTCGGTCGCCGAATCCGCTCTGGCGCCGCACGGCGAGGGCGCCGCTGGCGACCGGGCTGTCCAACAGAACCTGGCAGCGTCCTGGCCCGCCGACCTGCCTGCCGCCGACGAGAAGGAGTTGCTCACCGCCGGCTGCGGACTGCTGCGCGCGGACGCCACGGGCATCGGCCGCGCGAGGTGGCCCACGGTCTTTCCCGACTCGGGTGGGTCGGTGGCCCCGGCGTTCTCCACCGTCCGCTTCCGCATCCAGGCCGCGATCGCCCGCCGCGACGGAAGCCCCGACAAGGCAGTGGTCCACCTGGTGTGGGCCGGCACCGACCGCGGCGGCACCTTCACCGACCTCCGCATCACCGACTGGCACTTCACCCGCACCATCAAGAAGGGAGCAACAACGTGGACTCCGCAGCCCCGCACCTGACCGGCCAGACAGACCATGCGGCATCCGGTCAGGTCCTCGGCCTCGTGGTCGGCATCGTTCACGCCGTCGGCTGGCTGATCACCTACTGGTGGGTGGTGGCCGCGGCCGTCGTCGTCATCTGGACGGCGGTCGAGATGGTGGTGCGCCGCCTGGCGCGCAAGGCCTCCGCTGAGCGGATGGCGTTGGAGCTCGTGCCGTCGCGGCACTTCGACCCCGGATTCGAGGAGATCTTCCGCCGGGGTGTTCAGCTCGCCCGGGCCTCGACCTCGATGCCGTGGTGGGCGCCGCGCCGGTCGAAGTCGGTGCAGGTCCGGCTGCGCGCGGATGGCTCGAGCCCGTTGCGGTACCGGATCGAGGGCCCTGCGGGCGGCGAGCGTCTGCTGTCGATCACACCGTTCGGTCCCGCCGTGACCGTGAACCGGGTCCGTCCTCTGTCCGACAAGCGCCGTGACCATGTGGTGCGGGCGGAGTTCGTCCTGCGCGGCAAGCCGACCGCACCGCTGCGGGAAGTCCCGCTGGCCCCCGACCCGTTGCAGCCGTTGATCGACGCCGTCTCCGACCTCCGCGCCGAGCTGGGTGACCTGGCCGAGATCCGGCTCGACATCCAGCGCGCGCCGAAGTGGACGCTGCGAGCACGTCGCTTGCAGCTGATGACGGACGCGCGGCGTGCGGAGCGGCGCGAGGCTTCGCGGGCAGCACGCTGGGTACGGCAGGACGCGACCGGTATCGAGGACTCGCTGTCCTGGCAGCTGCAGCAGTTGGTGGCCGGGAAGCAGGGCGGGGGCGGGCGCCGGTTGGTCATGCCGCCGGTCCCCCGCCGGGTGGACCCGCAGGAGGCGTTGGGCAAGCTCTTCGAGGACGACCACTTGGTGCGCGTGCAGCTGCTCGTGATGTGCGCGTCCAACCTGGAAGGGCGTGCCGAGGCCCGTCTGGCTCAACTCCAGGCCGGGCTCGACGTGTTCGGCGGCGGATCGCGCTGGGCGATGCGCGGCTGGAGGGCGGGGCCGTGGCGGTTCGGCGCCGATCACTGGCCCACCAGGCGGAGTTTCGAACGCCGCTGGAATCTGGGTCAGTGCCAGCCGCCTCGCCCGAACTGGGTCCGGTTGGATGAGCTGACCGGGCTGCTCAAGCCGCCCACGGTGCACTGCCGTCTGCCGCTGTTCGCCGGAGACCTGCCGACGTTCGAGCACGGGAATCCCGACCTGCTGCTGCAGGGCATCTACCGCGGACCCGACGGCCGCCGACGCCTGGTCGCCACCTACGCGAAGGAGACGCTGTTCGAGGTCGGGGTGGGCAAGGCGGGCGGCGGCAAGACTGAACGCGCGCTCGCCCAGGCGATCGGCTGGGCGCACGCCGGCGGCGGGCTGATGTTCGTCGACCCGCACCGTGACTCCTGGCCACGGGCCCTGCCGTTCCTCGCCCACGACCACCTCGTGCAGCGCATCGCCCTGATCGACCTCAACGCCAACGGGCCTGCCCCGCAGCTCAGTTGCTGGAATCCGATCGGAATGCACCAGGGACAGGTGGCGCACGAGGTCGTCGAGGCGACCGCGGATGCGTACGCGTCCGTGCTCGGCTGGGACGACGCCACCGCTCCCCGCGCGCTCACCATTTTCACCGCCGCCCTGACGGTGCTGGTGGCCGTCAACGAGGCCGCCTGCCAGGCCGGGATGCCTGAAGACCAGGCCACCATTTTCCACCTGCGCTCGCTGCTCACCGACCATGACTTCCGTGTCGCGGCGCTCACCGCGGTTGAGGGGCGCCTGGACGAGGAGACCCGTTCCTGGTGGAAGACGGTCTTCCCGACCCTGCCGGCCGACGCGTTCGGCGTCGTCCTCAACCCGGTCGCGCGCCTGTCCGCGAACCCGGTGACCCGGGCGTTCCTGGGGCAGCCGGCGGGCGTCTACAACATCCGGGCCGCGATGGACTCCCGGATGGTCGTGTGGGTGTGCCCGGGCGGCAACGGGCCCACCGACCGGCTCATCACCGCGCTTCTTGCCCGCGACCTGCTGCGTGCCGTGCGCTCCCGCCGGGACACCCCGGAAGGTCAACGGGTTCCGTTCCGCCCCTACTTCGACGAGCTGATCACCCTCACCGGTGCGGCCCCGGAGACGATCGCCGCGATGTTCGAGGACTTCCGCAAATACCGGGTTCACGTCCACGGCATGACCCAGTTGCTGGCCCGACTTCCCATCCCGGTGCGGCTTTCCCTGGTACAGAACGCCTCCACCCTGGCGTCAACTGCGGGCTCTCAGTCCGCGATCGCACCGATCACCGCGGAGTGGGGCGACCGCCCCACCTCGGACGTGGTCGCCTCCCTGGACCGGTTCGAGCACTACATGTCGCTGACCGTCGAGGGCCGTCGTGTCGGTCCCGTCCGGATCACCGGTCCCCACCTGGACAAGGTCTTCGCCGACCTCGCCCGTCCAGGCCGGGCTGCGGCACTGGAGCGCGCCGCCCGGGCCACGGCCGGCGCCGCACCGCTTACGACGCTCACGGACCGGGCCACGGACCAGCTCGCCCGCGTGAGCGGCTTCCTCGCCCAGCACGCCAACGCCACCCCGTCAAACGTTCAGTTGACCAAGAAGGGATACAAGTGACCGCCACTTTCAAGACCGTGACGACCGCCGGAAAGCCGAGCCCCGTCGAACCGTTGCCGCATCAGATCCTGGCCGTACTGGGCCAGCACCGGATGGCAACCACGAACCAGCTCCACGAACTGCTGCGGCCCGGCGTTGCACACCAGACTCTCTCCGCGCCGCTGAACAAGCTGCGCCGCGACGGCCTGGTCGACTACACCGTGCTGCCGCGGTCCAACCGGTCCCGCGTCTGGTTCCTCACCGGCGATGGCGCCCGCCTGACCCGGGACTTCCCCGCTCTGCGGGGACGGCCCCCGTACCCGATCAGCTCAGCCACCGCTGCCTCGCTGAAGACGCCGCACACCTTGACGGTGCTCCGCAGCCATCTCGCGTTCGTCACCGACGCCCGGCGGCGCGGCGACGAGCACGGCCACCTGGACTGGACACCGGAGGTGGCTCACCCGCTCAGCGACGGCGAGCGGATCATCGCGGACGCGGTGATGCACTACACCTTCATCGCCGGCGGAGAGCGGACGAAGCTGCGGGCGTTCGTCGAGGTCGACCGGACGACCATGGGCAGCGAGCGGCTCGCCTCCAAATTGATTGAGTACGCGCGGCTGTGGGCCTACGAGCCGCAGCTCATCGGCCGCCCGCGCTCGCGGCAGCCCGCTGCTGCTGGACCGGTGTGGCTGCGCTGGTATCCCGTGTTCCCTCGAGTCCTGTTCGTGTTGACCGGGGCCTCCGGGTACGTCCTGGGCAACCGGATCAATGATCTGAAGGCCATGGTCGCGGAGCACCCTCTGGTGGGCGCGCTGGCCCGGCAGGTTCCTATGGGCGCGGCGGTCCTGGAGGACCTCGAAGAGCACGGAGCCACCGGTGACGTCTGGGTGCCTCTTGTCGGCGGCGAGCGTCGGCCGTGGACCGGTCTGTGACGCACCGCCCGTCCCGGTTGAAGGTCGCAGCTCCGCAGCTGCCACCCTGCACGCGCTCGCTCGCTATTCATCTGCCTCGTGCTCCGAATGATCCATAGGCGACGGCCCGTTGTAGGTGATCACCACCGGCGCGTCTGCCTCCGCGCGTGCCCGGTCCGACGCCGCCGCGACCTCCTCGTAGGTCCACTCCCTGTAGAAGCGCTCCCCATGGGCATCGGTGATGTCGATGACCACCTTGGTCCACTCCTCGGCGGGCTGTTCGGGGACGAGCCCCAGCTCGTATGTAGCGTCCTGGAGGAGGGATTCGGTGATGCGTACGCCGGTGAGTCTCTCGGCCAGAGCGAGGACCGCCGCCTTCCGGTCGACATCCGGAGCGCTCTCGTCGTGCTCTCCCTCGAAAGTCAGAGGGAAGCCGACTTCCCGCAGCAGAGGGACCAGTTCATCAGGGGTCCTGCCATCGCGCGCCGAGGGGCCCTCGAACGTCGTACGGAGCTCACCATCCTCGAACCAGTGGAAAAGGTCGATGGGCTTGCCGCCGTTGGTCGAGTGCGCCACGACCCGGCCGCCCTTCGACAGCGTCTCCACGCACGGCGCCGCGATCCCCAGACCGCCGTCGAACCCGAGGACGAGTGTCCAGTCGCCGCTCTCGCCCGGAACGCTGAAGGCCCCCGCGACGTGCGACTCGTCCCAGTAATCGTCCACCTCGGCGCTGTGAGCGTCGTCCGCCTCGATCAGCCCGGCCGTGCCCTCCCCGATGCCGCGCGGTTCCGCCTCCATCACGCGCAGCACCTCTCGCGGGGCCCACCCCCGTATCAGTGTCAGGGTGTACCCGCTCCCCGTCATGTGGCGGAAGACCGGCGAGGTGCGGATCCAGGCATAGTCGTGCGCAGTCACCGAGTTCATACGGCGCAGTGTGCCCGATACCTCTGACAACACCCCGTGCAAGCTGGTCCTTAGAAGGCGGCGTGTGAGGTGATGTCCGTTTCGTTGCCGCGGAGGGAGTAGCTGCGCAGGCCGTTCTCCGCAGGCGCGTTTGTGCAGTTCATGGGTGCGTAGCGGGTCTCGACGTCCCCAGAGTCGGCCGACGTTGCCAACGGGCCGGTCACCAGTTCGAGTTGGGCGGCTGCGACACTGCCAGGCGAGAGCGCCAGCCGCCGGCGCCGACCACATGCCTCGGGGGCGCACATGGGGACGTTCAAGCGCGTCAATCTGTTCTACGGCGTCGACCACCAGCAGGTGTACGCCGCGTTGGAGGAGTTCTGGCATCAGGAGGAGCACACGCTCGACCTGGAGGACGTCCACGACCTCAACCTCGACTCGTACGCGCTGCGCGAGCGGCGCGGCGACTGGACCGTGCTGGAATGGACCCGAGGTTGGGAGTGGGACCTGCGTCGGCGCGCCCAGCTTCACGTTTCACGCGCCTACGACTGTCCGGGGCTGCTGGTCTTCATCTACGACGACGACTTCTGGGGCTGCGAGCTCTTCCATCACGGCAGAGCGATCGACCAGTTCCAGCAGGAGACCGACATCATTGGCTCGTTCTTCGGCGATCTTCCGTGCCAGGGGCGCCCCGAACTTCTAATGGCCCAGTTCCCGGCTCTGGACCTGAACATCGAGCATGCCCGGGGCTATCTAACCCACTACAGCATCGACGACCCCGGGTACGAGGACATCGACTGGGAGGACGAGCACGACCCTCTCAACAGCCCCGTCCGTCCGAGCGATGCGTACGGCCGCCTTGAGGGAGGCGTCTACTGGGACTTCCAGAACTTCCTCGGCGTCGACCACGATGCCCCGGTCTGGCAGAGGTTCACCGCCTCGCCCCAGGCACCCACGAGGACAGACAGATGATCGGTTCAGGCCGAGACCGAAGGTAGCCACGCACCCCTGGGCCGACTGCCGCGTACATGGCCTCGTTGAGTGTTCCACGCGGTTCACGTGTCTTTCGACCGCGATAGACCCGCCTTTGTCGACGCACCAGTTCGGGCCACTGAGCGATGTGCGTCGTGAAGTGGCTGATCACGGGAGCTGCAAGTTCCTCCGGGCGCGGCTCGCCACCGCCCGTCAGCCCTGCATTTCGCGGCCGGCTCGGCGGCGCTGTAGCTGCTCTTCACGCGCTTCGAGAAGCGCCGCCAGGCTGGAGTACAGGGAAGGCCAAGTACCGCGTGGTGCAAAGGCGTTGGGGGGCAGCGCGTTCAACGCGATCGCCAGTTGAACCGCCAGGTGGTGTTGTCCGACCACTGCGAGCCAGCCAGCGCACCAGGGCAGCGGCTGGGCGCCGTCCGGCCGGTCGAGCGGGCAGTCCACGACAGGGGCCGTGAAGGACGCCAGCTCGCGTGGTCGGCCGTCGGCGCGGGCCAGCATTTGCATGTCGTGTTCGGTTGTGGCGGTCAGGTCGCTGTCCGTACGCCACAGGCACTGGGCGCACGGACGGTCCCGGTAGTCATAAGTGGCGCCGGCCGTAAGGGTCGCAACGGTGACGTGGACGGCAGCGCCGGTAGTCGATCCTCTGTCGTGGTCCACGTTCGTCTCCCCATGGGCTCGGTGGCCTGACTCGGCAGCTAGGAAGCGCTTTTCCATTCCTGCTCACTCAGAGGTGCCTTGGGCAGGTGCGGTTTCTTCGGGCCGAGGAGCATAGGGATGAGCATGTCCGGTGAGAAGAGTCGGGTGGCTGGCTTTTCCAGGCTCATCACGTCCAGCAGTGCGCTCAGGGCACGGGGGTTGCGGGCGCCGGTGGAGACGGCCTGGTCGACGAACCGGGCGAGGATCCGCTCCACGGCGGTGGGTGGTGTATCCGTGGCGCCGGGGTAGAGGGCGTCCTGTCCGACGGCGAGGTCCCAGGCGGCGGCGACGGGGCGGGCGGCGGCTCGCTGGAGGAGTTTGGCGGTGCCGGGTGCGGTGATGCTGGTGGTGTTGAGGATGTCCCGGACGGCTATCGCGCATTGGGCGGCGACGGTCAGGCCGTGGCCGTAGACGGGGTTGTAGGCGGCGATGGCGTCGCCGAGGACGGTGAAACCGTCGGGCCAGCGTCGCGTTTTCTCGTAGTAGCGGCGGTGGTTGGCGGTGCTGCGGGTGGTGGCGATGTCTCCGAGCGGTTCGGCGTGCTCAAGAAGCCGGCCGATGACGGGGTCGCCGAGATTGCGGGCGAAGGCTTCGAAGGAGCTGAGGTCGCCGGTCGGCTCTCCCCCGCGGGTTCCGGCGAGGGTGACGATCCACTGGTCGTCTTCGATGGGCAGGATGATGCCGCCCTGGCCGGGGGCCTTGGCGGGGTTGGCCTGGACGTTGATGAGCGGGAAGTTACGGTCGGCGGTGGTGCCCGGGGCTCGGTAGAGGCGGGTGGCGTAGGCGACGCCGGCGTTGACCTCCCGTTCGGGGGGCTTGGGCAGGCCCAGGCGTTCGAGCCATGCCGGAGTGTGGGAGCCGCGGCCGGAGGCGTCGACGACGAGGTCGGCGTCCAGGGTGAGTTCGTCTTCGCCGGTGCTGACGTGGAGGCCGGTGACGCGGGTGGCATCGCCGACGAGTCCGAGCGCGGTGGTGTTCTCGCGGAACGTGACGTTCTCCAGGGCGCGGACGCGGGTGCGCAGTACGGAGTCGAGGAGGTCGCGGGAGCAGACGAGATTGCGGTGATGGGTCGCGGTGAAGCGCCGGAACCAGACTTCGTTGGGTGCCCGGGAGACCATGTCGCCCATGATGTGGATCAGCCGGCCGCCCTGGGCGACCACGTCGTCGGTGACGCCGGGAAGCAGGTCGTTGAAGGCTTGTACTCCGCCGCTCCACACCAGGTGGGCGTGGCGGGCTTGTGGGACGCCGCGGCGGGGTTCGGGTCCGTCGGGCAGCAGGTCGCGTTCGACGATGGTGACGTCGGTGAACTCGGCCAGGGCGGCTGCCGCGAAGAGCCCGGCTGCGCTTGCCCCGATGACGACGGCGGTGGGTCGGCTGTTGGTGGCATTACGAGGCATGTGTATCGGCGCTTTCTGTGCCGGTCACCCGCTGGCGGATGCCGTCGACTAGGCGAGGATGGTGCAGGACCTGCGCGATCGTGTCGATGTGCTCGTGGATGTCCGTGCCGAACTCGAGCTGCCGGTCCGTGAGGGTCTCGGGGCGGGGCACACCGGCGCGGTGGGCGTCGATGGCCGCGCGCACGGTGACGGCGCGGGCCACGTCGCGGGCCTTCTCCTCGGTGTAGCTGGAGGGTGCCGCTTGGTGGGCTCTTTGGTAGAGGCCCTGGTCGAAGTAGGGGACCAGGACACGCAGCGCGTCGTGAATGCGCTGCTGGCGCTGTACCAGGCGGAGGTCCAGCGGCATCCAGAGGCCGAACCGGGCGGGGGCGGAGGAGGGGGTCACCTCGCGCACGGCCCGCCACAGGGAGCGCAGACGCCAGTACTCGCGCCGGTCACGGACCCATTTCTGTTGGAGGGGGCCGGCCTGGGGAACGATGAACCCCATGGCAACGAGGATGCCCGACAGGAGCGCGAAGGGCGGTGCGATGTTGGTGCTGAGTACGTCCCAGTCGCGGCCCGACCAGCGGGCGCCGATCGCGATCAGTTTCACCACGTCGAAGACGAGTCCGGAGGCGAAGCCGAGCTGTAGGAAGACGACGCCCGATCTCAGCCAGCGGTTCTCGACCTCGGGGAACCACTTGATCAGCATGTAGGTGGCGACCAGGGACGTCGCCATGTGGGCGCCCAGGTACAGGAGGATGTGCTCGCTCATCCAGGGGGTGCTGGCGTAGTAGGTGTCGAGGTCGTAGATCCTCGGCTCGGGCACGCGGGCCAGCAGGAAGGTCACCCACAGCATCACGATGATGCCGGTGTAGATCCAATAGATGAGGCGCATCCGGCGCTGGCGCCCGGCCGAAGGCTCCTCCCGCCATCGCATGATCATGGTGAGGGCGGTGGCGCCGAACGCGGTCAGGAACGAGTAGGCCCAGGGCGAGGCGATGTTGGGGACGCCGGTCCACTGATTGAGGCGTTCGATGTTGACGGGGGTGATGACGACGAGCACGGCGGTGGCGAAGCACAGCAGGAGCGTGGTGGCCTTGACGTTGGGATCTCGCCAGGCCCGCATGATGGTGGGCAGCTTGAGGAGGAGGGCGATCGCGAGGAACGCGGTGGGGAGGGCGTACGGGATGTGGAAGTACGCACTCACGACAGGCGCCCGCCGCGGTTGAGGAGGGAGAGGTTTATCCGGCCCTCGATGGTCGCGTCGCTGACCGGTCCCTGCGCGTACTCCCCGGTCATCCAGGTGCGCACCGCCCGGCCGAAGAGGAGGCCGAAGGTCTCCGCGTCCACTTCGTGGTCGTCGGCGGAGTGGGCCCGGGCCGTCACCGTGAGGACGGACTCCCTCGACGCGTCGTACTGGTCGAGGATCTGTTCCACAGCACGCCGCACAGTTTCGGGCGACTGCGGGGCGCCTAACGTGCGGGCGGCCGCGGGCATCCCGGCCGTGTGATGGCCCGCGTTGCCGTCCTCCTCGTGCCACAGTTCGTGGCCGAGGATGACGAACTGGGCCGCGGGAGCGGTGGCTGCCTCGACGACGATGAGGGAACGGCCCCCGAAGTCCAGGCGTACGCCCGACATCCCGGCTTCCGGAGGGAACGTGTGGAACTTGAGCTCGATGGGCCGGCCTTTGCGGACACTCATGGCCCGGCAGAACTCCTCCATCACGGCCCGGGGTTCGGCCGGACGCTTAAGTGAATTCGACACCTCCTCCCCTAAGTCGCTGAGCAGCGCCTTCATCGCCCTGGTGCTCATGTGCCGGACTCACCCTTCTGCGGCAACACCGATTGCAGCACTCCCTTGAGGACCCGTTCCAGCTGATCCCGCGTCAGGTCGCCGTCCTGCCTCATGTGCGCGCTTTCCACTCCGTACTCGCGCATGAGCTGCGACAGAGGATCGGTGTCGGGGCCTTCCAGCTTCTGCAGCACGGGAAGCAGTACGCGGTTGAGCGCCTCGTCGGCCGGCGCGGTGAAGAAACGCTCGCCACCGTCGACGCGGAAGTACGCCGCCAGATGGTGCAGGAGATCGACGTTGGGCATCTTCTTGCCCTCGCAGACGCTGCGCGCCCAGACGTCGGAGATCCCCAGCGCCTTGTGGAGATCAGCGGCCAGGTTCTTCATCTCTTTGCCGGTGTCGGCGAGATAGGCGTCACTGACCACCTTCATACGAGCGCAGACACGGTCGGAGACCGTATCGGGCGTCGGTTTACCGCCCTTCACCAGGCGTCTGACAACGGTGACCGGCAGGGCCGTCTTCGCGGCAAGAGTCTGCACGTCGAAGACCTCCGCGCGGTTCAGGCCCCGGTCGGTGATCAGCTCGTTCAGACGTCGCAGCGTCTCAGGCAGTGATGTGGATGGCTCCAACGAGGTTCTCCCTACGGGCCCGTGGGGGCGGCGGCTCCCGCACATGTGCAGGGCAGCGTACGTGCAAACGCCCCCGGTTCACAACGATCGTTTCTCAGCTGCACGCGATCGTTAGATTTCCAGCGTTCCCCCCAGATAGGGGCAGACCCGCGCCCAGACTCCGGCGAGACGGCCCCTTGCACCCGACGGGCTACACCAACGATCGTTCGGAAAATCAGAACTGTCGTTGACACCCGGCGTTTGCGCGTAGCAATATCACCGGACGGCGGAGGTGAATCGTCCGGCTACCGGGCGTGATCACCATCGCCGGTGCTGTCCTGACCATGCCTCCACCACAGGGAGACACCCCTTGCACGCGCCACGCGCGCCGAGCGGCACCCGCCCCACGCAGTGCCGTTCCTGCCCGGACACCGCCGGGCACCCTCTACTGCTCCTGGGCGTCCCTTCCCCCTAACCAGGGAACGCCCAGGAGTACCGGGCGGGGGCCGTCCAGCGTCGCAGGACCGGCCCCCGCCATCGGCCACACAACCGTCGTCTGCTCCGCCAGCCGTGCTCACGCATCCGGCCCCATCCGCGTATGCGCCAGCGTCACCGAGCGGTCAGTCCGCCCGGAAGACAGCGCGTGCAGCATCGTCCGGCATCGCAGACCGGCCGCCGGACCGCCTCATGCGCCTCTCCCGCCGCCCCACTCCAGGAAGGAAGCGCTCGTGAGCAAGTTCCCACTGAAGAACGGCCGCAGGCCAGGCCACCGGAGAAGCCGGTGGCGCGCCTTCCCGGCCACCCAGACTCCCCCGCCCCGGATACCGCCGGTCCAGGAGCACCTCCCAGTGCGGGAACCCCAGGCCGCCCTGTCCGCCCTGGTACCGGACCTGCCCGAGGAGCCCGAGCCGGTGAACCTGTTCGGAGTCGCCGCGGGCGAGGTCACGAACCCCGCCTTCGACCTCAAGCGGCTCCGCCGGGTCCGCTGCACCGACGCCCCGCCGGAGAACAGCCCATGAACAGCATGGCGTTGAGAACTCACAGGCTGTCGGCGTCGGACTGGAACGCGTGGGCCTGTGCTGTACCGCCGGGCGCTGTCCATCCCGCCGAGAGCGCGCGCTTCTGCGAGGCCGTCGACCCGCGCCCGGGCATGACCGCCGTCGATCTCGCGTGCGGAACGGGCCAGTGGACCCGCCAGCTCGCCTCCTGGGGCCTCACGGTGACCGGCTATGACTTCTCCGACGAAGCCCTGCGGCAGGCCCAAGCGGCAGCCCCCTGCGACAGCCCGTCGTACGCGCTCTGGGACATCGTCGCCGACCCGATCCCCCGCGATCTGGCACCCGGCAGCTTAGATGTCGTCACATGCCGCTACGGCCTGCCGTTTCTCGAACCGGGCCGACTCCTCACGGACGTGGGGCGCTGGCTGAGGCCCAACGGCGTCTTTTACGCGCTCGTGCAGGTCAACGGACGAGCCGACCGCGACGTCGCCGAACGACAGCTCCGCAGCCCGGATTCCGCAGAGCCGACCGCGTTCGATCTCGGACTCAAGGAGGGCGAACTAGGCACGATCGGTGCCGGCTGGACGCGCAACGAGGTGCGTCCCCTCGCCTGTGGTGACTACACGATCGTCCTTGGTGGCTACGACGGACCTGCACATCCGACTGCGCCGACGGCGGACGGCAGCGCGGCGTCAGAGATCCGCCCTGCGCACGTAGTTGACGACGGCGCATGTACGCGGCCGGTCACCCGGGCCGCCGTCTTCGGATGCGGTCGCGCCAGCGGTCCTTCGGGCCTGCAGCCCGTCGTAGCCCTCGCCTGCACCGCACAGGTCTGAGAGGCCTCCTTGACTGCTCCCGGCTCGCACGGCGCCCGCACCGGTCGGGACCGGGAGCCACAGGCAGGCCGGCGTGGCTGGCTAGGCAGCCACGCCGGCCCTGTACGTGTACGCATCGAGCGCCAGGCCCCCGCATTCACGGGCTGAGGAGAATCCATGTTCCGTTCCCGCCAGCCGCAGACGAAGGCCGCCTTCACCTGCCCCGCATCCACACACAAAGGGCGCTGCACGCTGGAAACCGTCGCCGCGAAGTCCACCACCAAGAGCGCCACGGTTATCAACACGGCGGTCGTTGTGCACGGGGCAATCTCCGAGAAGGACTTCACTGACGTCCGTACGAGCCATCCCGGCCGCCACATCACGCTCGACGACAACGTTCTTGTCCTCTGGCCTGGCGGGGGTGCCTAGTGCCCGCGCGCAGGCCCATCTGCCAGAAGGAACAGACCAGAACGCAGTCGGCCATGTCGCTGACCAGACGGCTCCTCATACCCGCCGTCGCGGTGGGTCTGATGCTGGCGGCCGCTGGATGCACGGACGACGGCACCTTGCGCAGTGGCGTGATGACGGCGGTCAGCGGCTCAGCCTCCCGCGAGCAACAGGGTCTGGCCAGCACGCCGCTGGCTGAACTCCAGGGCCAGAACGACCTCACGCTGACGATCACTTCGGCCGAGCGGGATCCGGCCGGATACCTCACGGTCCGCGGCGATCTGCGCAACGACGGGTCCCAACCAGCTGTCGTGCCCGCCGAGTTGCGCGGCGACGAACTCGCCGTCCTAAAGACCGGACCGTCACTGGCTGGGGCCACCGTCACCGACTTCGCGCAGCGCAAGCGCTACTACGTGCTGCGGGACACGAGCGGCCACCCCCTCACCATGACCGGGCTGACCACGCTGAAGGCCGGTGAGGACGTCGACGTCTTCATGCAGTTCCCCGCGCCGCCGGCGAGCACGACGAAGGTCGGCTTCCAACTGCCCCTGTTCGACACCGCGACCATCACAATCTCCGGATGAGGTGAGGTGACCATGCGCCCGATCCGGCCCCGCCCCGCGATTCTGGTGCTCGCCCTGACCGGCCTGACCGTGGTGCTCAGCGCGGTCCCGCCCGGAATGGAGCAGGCAGCCGCCAGCCCGTACGGGAGCGGCTCCGGCCTCGCGCTGCGTGACGGCGGGGTCCTCGCGCCGCCCCGGATTCTCGGTATCGGCTCGGATCCTGCCGCTCTCAGCCAGGTTGTCGGGGACCAGGACGGCTCGGAACGCCGCAGGGACACGAACGAGGACGTGACGTACGAGCTGCAGGCCGAGGTGCTGTTCGCCAAGGACAGCGCACAGCTGGGCACTTCGGCCCGGGCCCGCATCGCCGTGATCGCCAGGGAGATCAGTCAGCAGCGGCCGACGACGATCCGTGTCGTCGGGTTCACCGACGATCTCGGCTCCTCCGCGCACGGCGACGTCCTGTCCCTGCGCCGTGCCGACGCCGTGCGGACCGCTCTGGCCGGCGGTCTCCCGTCGACGGCCGTCTTCGAAACCCGGGGATGCGGCGAGCGGTATCCGGTCGCGTCGAACAGCACGGAGGCCGGCCGGAGACAGAACCGGCGCGTAGAGATCTCTTTCGCACGGACAGGGAGCTGGCAACCGTGAGGTCGGAGCCGACGTGGGTGCATGGGGGCTGGGCTGGGCGAAGACCCGGGACTACGAATCCATATTCGCTACAGGAAATCACCGCCCGGACCCGAGTGCGGCGATTGAACTCGCCTATTTCATTGGGAAGTTGACTGGCATATGCGTATTCTTGCCGCTGCGCAAACGCACCATCGCAGCTCGACCAGGCCGCAGGCTGGGCAGGGCGAACAGATCCCGGCTGCGGTCTCCACGCACATCGCGTCGTTCGGGGAGACCACATGACACGAGAAGATCAGCGCATGCCACGGCTCACGGCCCTTCGCATCCGAAATCGGTGCACGGTGTCCGCGGCCCTGATGGCACTCACTGCGATCGCTGTGACAGCAGGCTGTTCATCCAGCGCCGGTGACTCGGCGAAGAAGTCGCCGAGCCCGACTACCGCGTCGCCCACGACTACGGTGTCCGCTGCCGAGGCTCAAGCCCGCAAGGACGCCATCGCCGCATACCAAGGCATGAACGATGAGCAGGTCAAGGCCTATGCAAAGTCCTCGCTCGACGGAAGCAACATCACCAAGTACGCGACCGGTGCCGCGCTGCGCGATACGAAGGACACGGTCTTCGTCAACTTCCAGAACGGCATCATCGTCAAGGGTGAGCCCAAGCTGACGATCGCCGAGGACGACGTTGCGATCGACACCAGCGGCAAGCGGGCAACCCTCACGGTGTGCTTCGACCTGAACACGTGGGAGTCGGTCGACAAGAAGACGGGCAAGAGCGTCACCCCGCCCAACCAGGTCAAGCGGTACACAACCGTCGCTCGCCTTCAAAAGCAGGGCTCCCGGTGGCTGGTGACCGACGAGAAGGCAGACAAGGCGAAGAAATGCTGAGCCGACGCGCCCAGGGAGGCGCCCTGTTAGCCGCACTCGTCCTGGCGTTTGGAGGCGCCACCGCGTATGCGGATGGCGGCAAAGTCGTCTGCAATGAGAGAGGCCTGTGCCGTGTCGTCGCCGACGACACCGTCTCCACACCGGGCCAGTCCGGTGGCGGCCAACAGGCCTCGGACGGCACTGCCACCAAGCCCAAGTGCTACGACAGCCTCGTCGGCAACCAGGAAGTCCCCTGCTATCTGAAGAACTACGGCTACTGGGCCAACGGCCGCAACTGCTACTTCCAGCAGGCCGACCCCCAACCGGCCGCGGGCGATCCCCGCTGGGATGGCCATGACCCCGCCGACGGCGCCGTCTACGACGCGTACTGCCCCGACAACCCGAACATGAACAGCAGTTGGTTCGCCCAACCACCGGCCGGAGGCCCGGCGGTGGACCCCGCGGTGCTGGCCCTGGAGGCCGTCAAGAAGATGACGCTGCGCGGCCCGGACATCGCCAACCCCCGTGCGGCCGGGACATACACGATCGGGGTTCCGATGTGGATGTGGGTCAACCAGAGCGCAACAACGTACGGACCGCAGTCCGCGACGGCGACGGCCGGGGCCGTGACCGTCACGGCGACCGCGAAAGTATCGAAGATCGTATGGCGGATGGGGGACGGCGCCACGGTGACGTGCACCGGCCCCGGCACGGTCTACGCGGCCTCCGCCGGTATGAGCAAGTCTCCGACCTGCGACCACCTCTACACCACGACCTCGGCCGGCGCGGACGGCGGCAAGTACCAGGTGACCGCGACCTCCACATGGACGATCGACTGGCAGGTCACGGCCGGCGGCGGACAGACCGGCCAGCTCACCGAAATCCGGCAGACCCAGACGCAGGTGGCGATCGGCGAGCTCCAGGTCGTCAGGTAACGCCATCGGAAGGATGAACGTTGAGCAAGACCCAAGAACTCACAGGGGCAACGAGCGCGAGCAGTGTTCCCCAGCAGGGGCAGGTGGCCGCACCGGTCACTCCGCCGCGGGTGTCGGCCCGCAGGCGCCGGCCGGGCGTGATCGCCCTGTCGCTGGCGCTGATCGCTGCCGGTGGTGCCGGGGTGGCCGTCCTGCTGCTTCAGGTCGGCCACCGCACGCAGGTGGTCACCGTGGTCCGCGATGTACAGGTCGGCCAGGTCCTCACCGAACAGGACCTGGGGACAGCCTCGATCTCCCTGGACCCGGCGGTGAAGGCCGTACACGCGGACGACGTGAAGGCGGTGGTGGGCAAGCGGGCTGCCGTGGAGCTGAAGCCCGGTTCACTGTTGACGCGATCACAGGTGACCAAGGACTCGCTGGTGAAGGCCGGCGAGCAGTTGGTGCCGATCGGGCTCAAACCCGAACAGGTTCCCGCCACCAGCCTGGTGCCCGGCCAGAGAGTCGAGCTGGTTCACGTTCCCGCGCAGGGCGACACAGACACCGACAAGACGTCCACCGCTCCGGAGACGATCACCGGACGCGTCGTGAAAGCGTCCGCAGCCGCCCCCGGCACGGGGATCGTGGTCGTCGACGTCGCGACCTCCGCTGCTGACGGTCCGACCGTCGCCGCGTGGATGTCGGCGAGCGCACTACGCCTGGTCCTCACCGCTCCGGACGGCAGCTGATGGGCATCATCGCGCTGGCCGGCTGCACCGGCGCACCGGGAGTGACAACCAGTGCACTCGCGCTGTTGCTGTCGTGGCCGCTGGAGCCGGGCCGGAAGATGATCCTGGCGGAGTGCGACCCGGACGGTGGAGCCGTGCTGCATGGACTGCTCCAGGGCACGCTCAGCGACCGGTACGGGCTGCGCAACCTCTCGGTGGCGGCCCGCAAGGGGGAGTTCGGCGACGCTTTCTGGCGCCAGCTCATCGCCCTGAACGGCACGGACGGCAAGGACGGACAACCGGAGTCACCGCGTGACCGGCTGCTGCTGCCCGGCATCACCGACCCCGCCCAGGCGGCGAGCCTTGGCTCAGTGTGGAAGGGCCTGGCGGCCATGTTCCGGGGCATCGAAACCGACCACGGCCACGACGTCCTGATCGATCTCGGCCGCAGCGGCGCCTTCGGCCTCTCCGGGGTGCTGGCCGAACAGGCGGACGCGGTCATCGTCGTCGTGCGCAACACGCTGCGCAGCCTGCAGGCCGCGCAGGCCCGGGTGACGGCGCTGGAAGAACGCGTCGGAGACGTCGGCCTGCTGGTGATCGACGAAGGCCCCTACCCTGCGGGTGAGGTGCAGCGGGTGCTGCAGGTGCCGGTGGTGGCGACACTGCCGTACGCGCCGCAGGAGGCCCGGGTGCTGTCCGACGGCGCCGAGCAGTCCCGCCGCTTCACAAAGTCGCCGTTGATGAGGGCCGCCCGCACGAGCAGTGCCCTGCTGGTGCAGCGGGCCGCCGTACGCCGTGCCCGACTCGATCAGCGCCGCCCCTTCGCCGGCGGGGAGGTGAACCGTGGACGCTAGGCCTCTGCACCCCGATCCCTCCGTGACTCCCCCGCCCGGCCGTCCTCAGCAGGCGAAACGGACTCCGGCCGGAACTCCTTCGAGTCCGCACGCGGTGGGCGCCGCAGCACCGCAGATCACCGTCGATTACCAGGCTGCACGGGACATCGCGGCCCAAGTCGCTCGGCAGCGTGAGGAGTTGCTGAAGACCGCGCCGGGCATGGACCGGGACAGCGAGGAGCAGCGCTGCCTGGACTGGATCAACGAGGCGGTCGCGCTGTGGTCGGACGCGAACGCTATGACGCCCGCGGAGGACGGGACGCTGCGGCGTGCCGTCTACGACTTGCTCTACCGGGCCGGGCGGCTGCAGCCGTATCTGGACGACGATCGGGTCGAGGACATCATCATCCAAGGCCCGAACGAGGTGTGGCTCGACTACGGCGACGGCTCACGCCAGATGGTCGGCCCGATCACGGACTCCGAGGAGGAACTCCTCGAACTGGTCAGGGAGTTAGCCCGCGACTCCGGACACACCGAGCGAACCATCTCCACCGCCAACCCCACCCTCGCCCTCTCACTGCCTGACGGCTCCCGCCTCCAGGCGATCACCGGACTCGGCCCGATGACGTACGCGGTCATCCGCCGCCACCGGGTCTCCCACGCCAACCTCGACGATCTGGTGCGACTGGGCACGATCGACCCCATCCTGCGGGAGTTCCTCGGCGCCTGCGTGCGCGCGGAGAAGAACGTCATGATCGCTGGCAAGCAGAAGGCCGGGAAAACCACACTGTTGCGGGCCATGCTCCGCGAGTTCGGCCCGGAGTGCCGCTTCGCCACCATCCAGACCGAGGACGAACTGTTCGCCCACAACAACGGCTACCACCGCCAGGTCGTCTCCCTGGTCGGGCGCGAGTCCAACGGGGAGAAGGACGTCACCGGCCGCGGCGCCGGCGAGATCACCCTGCTGGACCTGATGCATCCCGCGCTGCGGATGTCGCTGGAGCGGATCGTGGTCGGCGAGGTCCGCGGCCCCGAAGTCGTCGCCATGATGCAGGCGCTGACGAACGGCTCGGGCGGCAACCTGTGCACCATCCACGCGCGTCGCCCCGACATCATCTTCGACCGGATCGCCGAACTGTATGCGCTGGCCCAGGGCAACTTGTCCGAGCAGCTTGCCTACCGGCAGACCGCCAACGGCCTGGACTTCGTTGTGTTCGTTGACATGACGGATGAGACGCAGATCGGCGGCTGCCGCCACCGCTACGTCTCGCACGTCCTGGAGGTGACCGGGATCGGCGAGTCGGGGCGCCCGGCGACCAATGAGATCTTCGCTCCGGGTAGGGAGTTCGGGGAGCTGCGGGCGGTGCCGCGGATGGATCCGGGCTGCGTGGATGACCTGCGCCGCGTGGGCTTCGACTCCGGACTGCTCCAGCTGGCTTACGGGGCTTGGGAGAAGCCGCTGGAGCTGAAGGTTGGGGCGGGCCGGTGATCTTGTTGTGGGCTCTTCTCAGTGGCATGGCTGTCATCGGCGGTCTGATCGGCGTCTTCGCCGGCGTGGTGGGGACGACGGCGCCGCGCTGGGCCCCGTTGCGCGAGCGGTGGAAGACGGCGCGCGGTGGAACGGAGCAGGGCGGGGATGTCCGGCTGCGGCGGCGCACCCTGACCATCGGGGCAGTGATGGTGTTCGTGGCCGTGTGGCTCCTCTCCGGAAACTTCGTGGCCGCAGCCCTGCTGGGTGCGGCGGTGGTTGGGGTGCCGTGGCTGATCTCGCCGGCGCAGATCGCGAAGGAACGCATCGGGCAGTTGGAGGCTTTGAGCGAGTGGACGCAGCGGCTGGCCGGGTTGCTGCGGTTGGGTATGGGCCTGGAACAGGCGATGATCACCAGTCGTCGCGGTGCCCCGGAGGAGCTGGCCGGGCAGATCGTCAACCTCTCCGACCGGCTGCGCCTTGGCTGGCGGCCCGAGGAGGCCCTACGCGCGTTCGCCGACGAACTCGACGACATCACCGCCGACAAGGTGGCGGCCGCGCTGATCCTGTCGGTCAATGACCGCGGTCCTGGCCTCGCCCAGGGGCTGGAAGACCTGGCGGGCACCGTCCGCGAAGAGGTCGCCGGCAAGCGGAAGGTCGAGGCGGAGCGAGCCAAGTCGCGGACGACCGTGCGGTGGATGACCCTTATCACCCTAGGCATCGTCGTCGCCGGGTTCTTCGTGCCGTCCTTCACCCGCCCCTACAACACCCTGCTGGGCCAACTGGTGTTGGCGTTCCTGACCGCCGGATTCTTCGCCACGCTCGCACTGATGCGTTCGCTCGGCACCTTCCGGCACATCGCCCGGTTCCTCAGCACCGATGCGCGCAGCGCCGTCCGCCTGCCCACACCCGCTCCAGAACCGGCCGGGGAACGCGAGCTGGAAGGGGTCGCACAATGAATCTGCTTCCCGAACTCCTTGCCGGGGGCACCGTGGGCGCCGGGGTCGCCCTGCTGGTCCGTGAACTGCTGCAGCCACAGCCCGCGTTGGCGCCGGCCCTGCAGCGCACCGGTCCGGCAAGCCTGAGCATGCCCGAGCCGGAACTGGACCAGGAGGAACGGTGGGGCAGGTGGCTGCTGGCCCACCTGGGGCATCTGCCCGGCGTACGGATTCCCGCTAAGGACCTCGCCCTGCTCGGTCAGGGGCCGGGCCAGTTCATGCTGAAGAAGTTTGCGCTCGGCGCGCTCGGCCTGCTGTGCCCCGTACTGGCGTCCGTCCCGTGGATCATCGCGGGTGTCTCTCTGCCCTTCTACGTCCCCGCAGCTGCCGGACTGGCTATCGCCGCCCTGCTGTTCATCACTCCCGACCTTGCCGTACGTGACCAGGCCAAACGGGCGCGGGAGGAGTTCGCGCACGCCCTGTCCGCCTACCTCGACCTGGTGGCGCTCAAGCGGGCCGCCGACGCCGGACCGGCAGAGGCGCTGGAGAAAGCCGCTGCAGTCGGGCGCGGCTGGCCGTTCCTGTATCTGCAGAGTGCACTGCGCCGGGCCCGGCTGGAGAAGATCCCGCCCTACCAGGCACTGTCCGAACTCGCCGAAGAGTACGACCTGCCCGTCCTGAGCGATGTCGCCGACATCATGCGCGGCTCGGCCACCGACGGCGCCGCCGTCTACAAAGCCCTGCGGGGCCGCACCGCCGCACTGAACACCGAACTCCTCGCCGACCAGGCCGCCGAAGCCAACGCCGCCAGCGAGAAGATGACCGCCCCCGGCGCTCTTCTCGCCGTCTTGGTCATGTTGCTGATGGCTTTCCCCGCGGTGATCCGCATGCTCACCGTCTGACCCGTTTTCGATCTTCGAACTCGCTCAACTTGGTGGAGGAGCACGCCCGATGAAGTACACCGCATTTAGGTCCTACCGCGCCGTCCGCTGGCTGGCCACGCGCCTGGAGGAGGCCTCCAGCCAGCCGGACCGTGGCGATATCAGCATCACCACCGTCATCATCTGGGTCGCGGCCGTCACCGGCGCCCTGCTGATCGCCGGCACCATCGCCGTGGTGATCTCCAAGTACAACGGAAACCTGAGCGGGATCTGATGCCGGGCGGCGCCCGTATCCGGGCCTGGTGGCACGAGCGGCGCTGGTGCGATGACCGCGGCGACGCCTCCATCCAGATGGCGATCGTCTTCCCGTTCATCCTGCTCACCACGATCGCCGTCATCCAGGCCTCTATGTGGTATTACGCCCGGGAGATCGCCCTGACCGCGGCCCGCGAAGGCCTCACCGCGGCCCGCGCCTACCAGGCATCTCCCGCCGACGGTACGGCCCGGGCGCAGGAGGTCCTCGCGCGCAGTGCCGGTGACAGTCTGCGCGGCTACGGCGTCTCGGCCAGCAACGACGGCCAGCGCGTGCGAATACAGGTGTCTGGTACAGCCCTGTCCATGATCCCCGGCCTGTCGGGCCTCACAATCACGCAGTCGGCGTCAGGGCCCCTCGAACGCTGGACGACTGCAGGGGGGTGAATCCGTTGCGTATCAGGGCCCGTTGGAAGCGGGCGGCCGGCCGGGACGAGGGCAGTGTCGCGATCGAGGCCGCCATCGTCCTTCCGCCGCTGATCATGTTTCTGTGTCTGGCGATCGCCGGCGGACGCCTCGTCATGTCCAGCGCGAAGATCGACGCGGCGTCCGAGGACGCGGCGCGGGAGGCATCCATCCACCGCACCGTCGCCGCCGCGCAGGACGCCGCGCACACGGCCGCCCTCGAGTCTCTGGACGATCAGGGCATCACGTGTGCGTCCGCCAGCGTGAGCGTGAACACCGGCGGCCTCGACGTGCCTGTAGGGCGGGTGGGAACGGTCACCGTGACCGTGAGTTGCACGGTGAATCTGTCGGATCTTCTGCTTCCGGGAGTGCCCGGCGCCCGGACGCTGACGTCGACGGCAACGTCGGTCGTCGATCAGTACCGGCAGCGGGGGGACTGATGATCGCGTGGCTGGCAGGCCGGTATCAAGGGCGGCTGGACGACCGGGGCGGGGTCACCGTGTTCGTGGCCGTGTGTGTCGTCGCGCTGATCGGCATCATCGGTATCTCCGTCGACGGCGGCAGCAAAATGCGCGCCACCGAGCGCGCCGACTACATCGCCGGTGAAGCCGCCCGCGCGGGCGGGCAGGCCATCGACCCGGCGCAGGCTATCCCCGGTAAGGCGATCGTCGTCGACCCCCAGGATGCGCAGGCCGCCGCTCAGGCCTATCTACGCTCGGCCGGTGCGACGGGATCGGTCAGCGTGTCCGAGGACGGCAAGACGCTGAGCGTGACGGTCACCGACAGCTATGCCACGAAGTTTCTGCCCGTGGCCGGGATTGGCTCTCTCGCGGTGACCGGCCACGGCGAAGCGACTCTTCTGCACGGCGTCACCGCACCTGAAGGAAACTGAATGCGCACTCCCCATCCCCCCGCCGCCACGCGCTCCCTGACGGCCCGGATCGTCACGGCGGCCGGCAGCCTGCTGGTCCTGGTCGGCGCGGTTGCCGGGCTGCCGCTGCTGCTGGCCTGGGTGACCCCGCTCTTGTGGGCTTCTGGCCGCGACGACCTCACCCACTTGCTGGACCGGCAGGACACCGGCGGGGCGTTCTTGCTGCTGCTCGTTGCCGTGGGCTGGATCGGGTGGGCGCAGTTCGCGTTCTGCGCGATAAGGGAGTTGAGCGCGCAACTGCGCGGGCGATCCTGGCACGCCCCGCGCGGGCTGGGGGTCTCGCAGCGCGCCGCGGCCGTTCTGATCGGCGGGATCCTGGTGCTGCTGCCGACCGGCTCAGCGCTAGCCACCCCCGCGCAGGCCGCGCCCAGCACCACAGCCGTCCAATTGCCGGGGCAGATGGGCGCGCAGAGCGCCGACGCAGACCGTTCGGCGTCGGCCGCCGACAACACGCAGGACGCGACGTACACGGTGCGCCAGGTGCGGCCAGCGGAGAGCCTGTGGAGCGTCGCCGAGAAGGAACTCGGCGACGGCGAGCGGTGGCGGGAGATCGCCGACCTCAACGAGGGCCGCATCATGGCGGACGGCGAGGTCTTCCGCGCGAACAGCTTCCTGCAGCCCGGATGGCAGCTCAGGATGCCGCATGCCGCCGCCACTGCAGGAGGTCTCCGTACGCAGTTGGGCGACGCCGCCCCGGCTGCCGTCGACGGCAGTGAGCACGTCGTCACGGTCCACCCGGGCGACTATCTGTCGAAGATCGCGCAGGAGGTGCTCGGTGACGGCAACGAGTGGCCGCAGCTGTACGCGGCCAGCCGCGGCAAGGCGCAGCCGGGCGGCTTGCCCGCCATCTCCGATCCGGATGTGGTCTTCGCAGGGCAGCAGGTCACCGTGCCCGGCGTCCCCTCCGACCAGCATGCACCGTCGCGCGAGGGGGACGATGACGCGAAGACGGGCGGCCAGGAGGTCACTCCCCCGGCCACCCAGACGCCTGACGGTCAGAAGCCGGACGATGACGCGGGGGATGAGCAGCAGGCACCACCGCCGGGAACCACCACGGCGCCCGCGCCAGAGTCCAAGCCCTCCAGCATCCCGAGCAGCCGTCCCGCCGAGCAGCCCGGGCAGGAGCAGTCTTCTTCCGCGACGCCTACGCCCGGCACCAGCTCCGCCGCCTCTGCTGCCTCTCCGTCGGCGTCGGCCGAGGCGTCGAGCTCCGCTGCCTCCTCCCCCACTGCCATGGCGTCCGCTACGCCGGTATCGACTCCGGCTGGCAATCCGCTGAACCTGCGCACCGTTCTCGGCGCCGGCGCACTGTTGGCGGCCGCCATCACCGGTGCTCTAGCGCTGCGCAGGACGCTGCAGCGTCGCCGCCGTAGGCCAGGTGAGACGATCGCCATCGCACCGGAAACCTCTCCGGCCGAGGCCCAGTTGGCGGCGGCCGCCGAACCGGGCGGCGCGGTCCGCTTGGACGTGGCCCTGCGCACCATGGCCTACCAGATGGCTCAGGAGGGAGACGAGGCGGACCTGCCGCCGCTGCGTGCCGCGCGCATCGGTGCGCGCGCGGTGGAGGTGCTGCCCGAGGACCTCTCCCAGGAGCCGCTGGCGCCCTTCACCTCCGGGCAGGCGGGCTGGTGGGTCTTGGCCACCAACGCCGATCTCCTGGACGAGGAAAGCGCCCGCCAGGTGCCGGCGCCGTATCCGGGGCTGGCCACGATCGGCAGTACCGAAGCGGGTGACCTGGTCCTGCTCAACCTGGCCCGCGTGTCCGCCGTGCTCCTGGACGGCAACCCGGTCCACATCACCGAGGTGTGCATCTCCCTCGCCCTGGAACTCGGGATGAGTCCGTGGGCGAGCGATGTCGAAGTCGTCACCGTGGGGTTCGGCGAGGACCTGCCCCACCTGCTGCCCACCGCGCGCATCGCGCACATGCGGCAGCCTGCGCACGCGCTGCGCGATCTGAGCGAGCGGCTGCTGGAAGCGCACCAACTGCCCGAGACCAGTCACCAGCCCTATCTGCTGCTGTGCGCATCGTCGTTGGACGCGGACGCGGCCTGGGATTTCGCCGAGGTCATCGACAAAGCAGGAACGGTGCCCGTCACCCTGATCGCGCCGGCCAGTACGGCGGCCGCGCACTTCCCCGAGGCGGAGATCCTCAACGCCTCACTCAGCACACCACAGCATCTCGACTCCGTTGGTGCCGACATCACCGTGCAACGCCTGGAGCACGCCGCCTATCTCCAGATCACCGACGCGCTGACGTTGTCCGCCCAGTCAGCCCACCCGGCCGAGGGTCCCTGGCAGGACGTGCCGGACGAGCCGGACAACGTGGAGGCGCCCCAACCGGCCGCGCCAACGGAGCCCACACCCGCAGCCGACGATGCCACCACGAGCCCTTCGTCGCCGTCGACAGCGGACCGCGGCAGCGCAATCTTCCCGGCCCTGCTCGCCGTCACCACCGACCCGTCCGGACTCCGGCTGCTGCCCACCGCTGAAACGCCGCCTCAAGCCGAGGCCGACGTTTCGGGTGCCGGTTCAGCAGGGTCCCCCGTCGTGGAGGTCCCGGAGGCTGACAACCGGGACGACGGTGAGGACGTGCCCGTACCGAAGGCGAAGGAGGAGTGCGAGCCGCATGACCTGCACGCGCCGGAGATCCGGGTACTGGGTCCGGTCGAAGTGACCGGCGTGGAACGCACCGGCCACGGCCCGCGGATGGCACAGCTTGCCGCGTTGCTGTACTTCCGGCCCGGACGAGGCGCGGATGCTCTGTGCTCCGACATGGATCCCGTCAGCCCCTGGTCGTCCACCACTCTCAACGCCCGAATGCAGGGCCTGCGCAGTTCCCTGGGCAACGACTCCGCCGGCAACCCCTACGTGCCTCGCCGCAAGGCTGGCGACGATCCCTACCGACTCTCCCCCGGCGTGCGCTGCGACTGGAGCCGCTTCCTGCAACTCGTCGAACGCGCGCTGCCGCAGGGACCGTCCGGCCTCTCCGATCTCGAGCGGGCGCTCACTCTGGTGCGAGGCCGGCCGTTCGGCGGCAGACCACTGCCGTGGGCGGAGCCCTACCAGCAGGAAATGATCACGCGCATCGTCGACGTAGCGCACACCGTGGCCACCTACCGCACCCCTGCTGGCCCGCACCACGATCTCAGCGCGGCCCGCCGGGCCGTTGCGACGGGCCTCGACGTCGATGACATGGCGGAGTTGCTGTATCGGGACTGGCTTCGGATCGAGCACTCGGCCGGAAACCGGCAGGGGCTGCACACTGCCATCGCCCGTGTTCAGCAGGTCAATCGGGCGTTGGACTGTTCACTGGAGATAGAAACCGAGCAGCTCATCAACGACCTGCTCGGCATTTCGCCTTCTCTCCGGGCCCAGCGCCCATGACTCCGACACGATCGGCACCCTCCGTCTCATCCCCGGCCTCCTCACTTACGTCCCATCCGCAGGTCAGGCCCAGACCAGACGACGGTTCAGCGCAGCCAAATTCCGCACCGCCCGCCCGGCACGGCACAACGGCCAGCCTCAGTTGTGCTCAGCGAGGCGTCGCCGCCGTGGTCGTCACCGGTGCGGTCGTCATCGCCGGCATCGGCTTCGCCGGTTCGTACGCCGCCGTGCGCGAACTCGCCCTGAAGAAGGGCTTCG
>NZ_JBEXET010000047.1:0-51663 GCF_040606415.1 Streptomyces sp. NPDC005423
TGGTACGCCCTTTCATGGGAGGCGATCCCCGCGGCACGTAGACTATTCGTATTTCCGTAAGCATGCTTACGGAGCGGCCCGGGACCCCTGAGGACCTGCGGCGGTACGTCCCTGTCGTCAGCTCGCCGACGGGAGGCTGAGCAGGATGTCGGTGTACTTGAGGACCGCCAGCAGCAGGCCGAGGACACCGAGCGAGACACCGGCCCAGGCGACCGACTTGATCCAGGTGGCCTGCGGCCTGCCGGGGGTGCCGAAGGCGGGCCGGACCAGGACCACCACGCCGACGATCGCGGCGACCAGCGCGAAGAGGCCGGCCCAGAGCGCGGTGGTGTGCCACGCGTCGCCGTAGACCTCCTTGATCTGGGTGGTGACGCTCGCGCTGGACGAGGTCCGGAGCTGGCCGACGAGCGTCTCGCGGGCGGCGGCGACGGTGCCGATCCAGCCACCGGAGAGCGAGACGAAGCCGAGCGCCGCGGAGACCACGGCGGCGGCGCCCTGGCCGACACCGGGGTTGCCCTCCTGGGCGCGCGCCGCCTCGGCGGCGTACGCCGCGAGCTCCTCGTCGGTGACGTCGTCCTCCTCGACGGTCCCGGCGGTCCCGTCCTCGGGGCGCTCGCCGGCTTCCTTCGCGGTCACTTCCTGGTCGGTCTTGGCGACGTCGACGGTCTCCGCGTCGCTCTTCACCTCGGTGGCCTCGTTCGCGGCCTCGTCAACAGTCTTGGTACCCATGCGTCGCACCGTACGGATGCTGTCTGAGAGGTTCCTTAATGATCGCTGTGCGCGTGACGCGCGCGTGCCTCGCGCCACTCCGGGGCCAGCACCGACCACACTTCCAAGTCGTGCCGTACGCCACCGTAGGGGTGGGCCTCGCGGTGCACTCCGTCCCTGGTCATACCGAGTCGGCGGGCCACGTTCAGGCTCGGTACGTTGCCCGCGGCGGCGACCCACTCGACGCGGTGGATACCGCGCCGCTCGATCGCGAAGTCGATGAGGACCCGCATCGCCCGGGTGATCAGCCCGCGTCCGGTGCCGGCGGGTTCCAGCCAGCAGCCGACCTCGCAATTGCCTTGGTCCGCATGGAAGTTGAGGAAGAGGACTCCGCCCACGAGCGTCCCGTCCAGCCAGATGCCGTGCAGGGACGCGCTGTCGGCGGCGCGCAGGTCGGCGTACCGCTGGAGCATGGCCCGCGCGGAGTCGACGTCCGTCTCCTTGGCTCCGAAGGCGATGAACTGTCCGATGAACTCCCGCCCCCGGTCCAGATGGGCCAGGAACTCCTCCGCGTGCCACGGCTCCAGCGGACGTAGCTCCGCACCGTCGCCCAGGGAAATCGCGTACATCCGGCTCCCGCCCCTTCGCCAGTACGTCCGCCACCTCGGCGTCCGTCGCGGCGGCCAGCCTCTCACGGGCGGCGCGGCACCGGTGGGTTCGGTGCCGTCGTAGGTCGCGAGGACGTGGGGAGGGGGCGGCGGCGGGGCAGGCACCGTGTCCGGGCACACGTCCGGGCACGCGTCCGCTCACACGTCCGGGCACGGCTCCGGGGGGACGCATCGGCTTCCGATGCGTCCCCCCGGGGATCAGGCCGTGCCGCTGGGTCAGCCCTCGCTGACGCCCAGCTGCTCCAGGACGAGTTCCTTGACGCGGGCCGCGTCGGCCTGGCCCCGGGTGGCCTTCATGACGGCACCGACCAGGGCGCCGGCCGCGGCCACCTTGCCGCCGCGGATCTTCTCGGCGATGCCCGGGTTGCCGGCGATCGCCTCGCTGACCGCGGCGGTCAGCGCGCCCTCGTCGGAGACGACCTTCAGACCGCGCTTCTCGACGACCTCGTCCGGGGTGCCCTCGCCGGCCAGCACGGCCTCGATGACCTGGCGGGCCAGCTTGTCGTTGAGTTCGCCGGCGCTCACCAGCGCGGCGACCCGGGCGACCTGCTCCGGCGTGATGGCCAGCTCGTCGAGCGCCTTGCCCGACTCGTTGGCGCTGCGGGCGAGTTCGCCCATCCACCACTTGCGGGCGGACGCCGCGTCGGCGCCGGCCTCGATCGTGGCGACGATCGGGTCGATGGCGCCGGCGTTGAGGATCGACTGCATGTCGAAGGCGCTGACGCCCCACTCCTCGCGCAGCCGGTTGCGGCGGGCCAGCGGCTGCTCGGGCAGCCCGGCACGCAGCTCCTCGACCCAGGCGCGGGACGGCGCGACGGGGACGAGGTCGGGCTCGGGGAAGTACCGGTAGTCCTCGGCCTCCTCCTTCACCCGGCCCGAGGTCGTGGACCCGGTGTCCTCGTGGAAGTGGCGGGTCTCCTGGATGATCGTGCCGCCGGAGTCCAGCACCGCGGCGTGGCGCTGGATCTCGAAGCGGGCGGCACGCTCCACGGAACGCAGCGAGTTGACGTTCTTGGTCTCGCTCCGCGTACCGAACTTCTCCCGGCCGTGCGGGCGCAGCGACAGGTTCACGTCGCAGCGCATCTGGCCCTGCTCCATCCGGGCGTCGGAGACACCGAGCGCCCGGATCAGCTCGCGCAGCTCGGCGACGTAGGCCTTGGCGACCTCGGGGGCGCGCGCGCCGGCGCCCTCGATCGGCTTGGTGACGATCTCGATCAGCGGGATGCCGGCGCGGTTGTAGTCGAGGAGCGAGTGCGAGGCGCCGTGGATACGGCCCGTCGCGCCGCCGACGTGCGTCGACTTGCCGGTGTCCTCCTCCATGTGGGCGCGCTCGATCTGCACCCGGAAGGTCTCGCCGTCCTCCAGCTCGACGTCGAGGTAGCCGTTGAAAGCGATCGGCTCGTCGTACTGGGAGGTCTGGAAGTTCTTCGGCATGTCCGGATAGAAGTAGTTCTTCCGGGCGAAGCGGCACCACTCGGCGATCTCGCAGTTCAGCGCGAGACCGATCTTGATCGCCGACTCGACGCCGATCGCGTTGACGACCGGGAGCGCGCCGGGCATGCCGAGGCAGATCGGGCAGGTCTGGGAGTTGGGCTCGGCGCCCAGCTCGGTCGAACAGCCGCAGAACATCTTGGTCCTGGTGCCGAGTTCGACATGGACCTCAAGGCCCATGACGGGGTCGTACGACGCCAGCGCGTCCTCGTACGACACCAGGTCGGTCGTGGTGGTCACGGTGAACTTCCCTCTCAGCCCAGCAGGACGTCGTCGTCGCCCAGCCGCTTCAGCTCGCGGTACAGGATGGCGAGGCCGGTGACGATGGAGACGGCGGACACGGCCGCGTCGATCAGCCGCAGGGTGTCCTGCTCGGTGCGGGCCTTCTTGATCGACTTCGCGACGCCGAGGGCGCCGAACACGGTGGTGGCCATGGACAGGTAAGTGCCGGACCGGGACTTCTTGAAGCCCTTGGCCTTCGACAGCGTGTTGCTCACAGCGACGGAGCCTCCTCAAGCAGCGGGTGCCCCCACTTTTCCACGAAGGCGGCCTCGACGGCGGCGCCGACCTTGTAGAGCCGGTCGTCCTTCAGCGCGGGGGCGATGATCTGCAGCCCGACCGGCAGGTTGTCCTCCGGCGCGAGACCGCAGGGCAGCGACATGGCCGCGTTGCCCGCCAGGTTGGTCGGGATGGTGCACAGGTCCGCCAGGTACATCGCCATCGGGTCGTCGGCGCGCTCGCCGATCGGGAAGGCGGTGGTGGGCGTGGTCGGCGAGACGATCACGTCGACCTGCTCGAAGGCCTTCTCGAAGTCGCGGGTGATGAGCGTACGGACCTTCTGGGCGCTGCCGTAGTACGCGTCGTAGTAGCCGCTGGAGAGGGCGTAGGTGCCGAGCATGATGCGGCGCTTGACCTCGGGGCCGAAGCCCGCCTCACGGGTGAGGGAGGTGACCTCCTCGGCGGAGTGCGTACCGTCGTCGCCGGTGCGCCGGCCGTACCGCAGGCCGTCGAAGCGGGCGAGGTTGGAGGAGCACTCGGACGGCGCGATCAGGTAGTACGCCGACAGGGCGAGGTCGAAGGACGGGCAGTCCAGCTCGACGATCTCCGCGCCCAGCTCCTTCAGGAGGGCGACGGACTCGTCGAAGCGCTGGATGACGCCGGCCTGGTAGCCCTCGCCGCGGAACTGCTTGACGACGCCGACGCGCATGCCCTCGACACTGCCGTTGCGGGCCGCCTCGACGACCGGCGGGACCGGGGCGTCGATCGAGGTGGAGTCCAGCGGGTCGTGCCCGGCGATGACCTCGTGCAGGAGCGCCGCGTCCAGGACCGTACGGGCGCAGGGACCGCCCTGGTCGAGGGAGGAGGAGAAGGCGACCATGCCGTACCGGGATACCGCGCCGTACGTCGGCTTGACGCCGACCGTGCCGGTGACGGCGGCCGGCTGGCGGATGGAGCCGCCGGTGTCGGTGCCGATGGCGAGCGGCGACTGGTACGAGGCCAGGGCCGCGGAGGAGCCGCCGCCGGAGCCGCCGGGGATGCGGGTGAGGTCCCACGGGTTGCCGGTCGGGCCGTAGGCGCTGTTCTCGGTCGAGGACCCCATGGCGAACTCGTCCATGTTGGTCTTGCCGAGGATGACGACGTCGGCGGCCTTCAGCCGCTTGGTGAGCGTCGCGTCGTACGGCGGGATCCAGCCTTCGAGGATCTTGGAGCCGACCGTGGTCGGGATGCCCTCGGTGGTGAAGATGTCCTTGAGCGCGAGCGGGACGCCGGCCAACGGGCCGAGCTTCTCGCCGCGCGCCCGCTTCTCGTCGACGGCGCGGGCCTGCGCGAGGGCGCCCTCGCGGTCGACGTGCAGGAAGGCGTGCACCTTCTCGTCGACGGCCTCGATACGGGCCAGGTGGGCCTCGGTGACCTCGACAGCGGTGAGTTCGCCGGCGGCGATCTTCCCGGCGATCTCGGACGCGGTGAGCTTGATGCAGTAGTCGTGCTTGTTGGCCGTCATGGTGTTCTAGTCCTCCCCCAGGATCTGCGGCACCTTGAAACGCTGCTGCTCCTGGGCCGGGGCGCCGGAGAGCGCCTGCTCGGGGGTGAGCGAGGGACGGACCTCGTCCGCGCGCATGACGTTCGTCAGCGGGAGCGGGTGGGAGGTCGGCGGTACGTCTTGGTCGGCGACCTCGCTGACGCGGGCGACCGCGCCGATGATGTCGTCCAGCTGTCCCGCGAAGTGTTCGAGCTCTTCGGGCTTCAGCTCCAGACGCGCCAGCCGGGCGAGGTGGGCGACCTCCTCGCGCGTGATGCCAGGCATGCGGCGTTCCTCTGGGGTGAGTGCGTGTGGTGTGGGGCCAATCCTATGGGGCGCGGCGCCCCGGCCGTTAAACGGTTTCCCCGGGAGCCGTTCCCCGGGCGCGCGGGTCCCTGCACGACGGGCGGGGACGGGCCGCGTGGGGTGGGGTCCGGCGCGGCTCCGGGGCGGGTGCGGTGGGGGCGGACCGGCCGCCTCGGGGGCCGGTTTCGCGTGCCTGCGGAACCGTTCTAGCCGATTCGGCCCGGGTCTTCGGCCGTGGCCGCCGGGAGCGCGGCCCTGGGGCGCTGCCAGCCGCGCGACCCGCGCGCCCGCAGCCACGCCGTCGTCTCGTCCGCGGGCATCGCCGCCGCGACCAGCCACCCCTGTACGGCGTCGCAGCCGAGGTCGCGCAGTCGCTCCCACGTCTCGTCGTCCTCCACGCCCTCGGCGACGACGAGCAGTCCGAGCGAGTGGGCGAGGTCGACCGTGCAGCGCACGATCTCCGCGTCCTCGTTGTCGATGGCCAGCCGGGCCACGAAGGAACGGTCGATCTTCAGCTCGCTGACGGGCAGTCGCCGCAGGTGCACCAGCGAGGAGTAGCCGGTGCCGAAGTCGTCCAGGGACATCTTCACGCCGTGTCCGGTGAGCCCGGCGAGGGTGTCGGCGGCCCGTTGCGGGTCCTCCAGGAGGACGTGTTCCGTGATCTCCAGCTGGAGCGAGGCCGCCGGAACCCCGTGCCGGGCGAGCCGCGCGGCCACCGAACCCGCGAAGCCTGGCGTGTGCACATCGCGCGGCGACACGTTGACCGCCACCGGTACGTACAGCCCCTGCGCCCGCCACCTGGCGACCTGGCCGAGCGCCGTGTCCAGCACGTACTCGGTGAGGTGCGGCATGAGCCCGGACGACTCGGCGATCGCTATGAACTCGTCCGGCGGCACCCTCCCCCGCTCGGGGTGCACCCACCGCACGAGCGCCTCCAGTCCGGCGACCTGCCCGTCGAAGCGGACCTTGGGCTGGTAGTGCAACTGCACCTCGTGCGCGTCGAGCGCCCGGCGCAGATCACCCAGGAGCCCCAGCCGGTCGGGGGTGTTGGAGTCCCGCTTGGACTCGTAGACCTCTACGCCCGTACGGTCCCGCTTCGCCTGGTACATCGCCACGTCCGCCCGGCGCAGCAGCCCCTCGGCGTCGAGCGCGTGGTCGGGGAAGACGGCGACGCCGGCGCTGGCCTCCAGGACGAGCGTCAGGCCGTCGAGGTCGAGCGGGGAGCTGAGCGCGGTCACGATGCCGCGGGCGACCCGGTTCGCGGACGTGATGGAGTCGGCGACCGGCAGTAACACGGCGAACTCGTCGCCGCCGAGCCGCGCCGCCTCCGCCCCGCGCGGCAGCGTCACCCGCAGCCGGTCCGCTATCTGGAGCAGCAGCCGGTCCCCCGCGAGGTGGCCCAGGGTGTCGTTGACCGAACGGAACCGGTCCAGGTCGATCAGCATCAGGGCGGACCGGGCGCCGATGCGTTCGGCGTCGTCGAGGGCGGTCCAGATGCGCTCCAGCAGCCACTGCCGGTTCGGCAGTCCGGTCAGCGGATCGCGCAGCTGTTCCTCGGCCCGGGCTCTTGCCATCCACAGGGTGGAGTCGAGCGCGACGAGAGGGATCGAGAAGAGCGGCAGCAGCACCGGCCGGGCGACGGCGACCACGCAGATCAGCGGGGCGATACCGAGCAGCGCGACGGCGACCAGGCCCTGTCTGACCAGGGCGGTGCGGGCGACGGTGGGCAGTCCGTCGTGGTGCGGGGCGTGCACGAACCAGAGCAGGACACGGGTGACGGCGAGATACGCGACGGCGACGAGCACCACCTCCAGGGCGGTGCAGGCGGTCCAGGTGGCGGGGGACCAGGGGTGCTCGACGGTCGGCACCCGGCCGAAGGCGTAGAGCAGCAGCGCGCCGGTGCCGATGCCGAGGATGTCGACCGCGCCGTGCAGCACGCCCTGCCGCCAGCGGTTGCGCCGGGCGGCGCCGACCAGGACGACGACGGTGAGGCTGACCATCCCGGCGGGCACCCACCCGAAGAGCAGCAGTACGGCGAGGGTGAGGGCGGCGCCCGAGCCGGTGCCGCCCCACCAGCGGGCGCGGCCGAGCGCGACCAGGTGGCCGACGATGACGCCGGTCAGCACGGCCAGCGACCAGCCGACCGTGCCGGCCGGGAAGAGCGCGTGGTGGCCGGTGAAGGCGCGGCAGAAGCCGGCGCCGAGGACGACGGTGGCCGCCGCGACGACCGTGGTGGGCAGTGCGGGCCAGGAGAGCCGACGCCGTGGTGCGGCGCCCGTTCCGCCCGGGGAGTGCTCGGCGGTGAGGTGGGCGGAGCGCGCGTCCGGTGCGCCGAACTGTCCGGCGATCCGCCCCTCCGTGCCCGGGGGCCGCGAATTCGGCCCCGGTCTCGGCCCCGAACTCGGCGCCACCGTACGGCTCCCGCGCACGGCGTCGGCCAGCCGGCGCAGCCGTGAGTCCGGGGCGGCGCTCTCGGTCGGTTCCATTCCCGTCCCTCTCACAGCCGGCGGTGTCCACGCCACACGGCCCGATGCCCGACATCCGTCAACGGGGCCGTGTGGGGAAACCCCTCCCCCGACCCTCCAGAAGCAGGGGGATGCGCCAACCGCAGCCGGGCACGGCAGGCGCACACGTCAACAGTAGGCCGCGGAAGGCTTCCAGGGGCAGCGGTCGCCGACGGTTGCCCGAATGCGCCCCAGCCACCCGTATGCATCTGGTATGCGCCGATCGGGTGACCTTCAACCACCGCCCCCGCTGCTCCTCGGTACTCCCGGTATCCCCGGCTGCTCCCCGCTGCGCCTCACTACTCCTCAGCCTCGACCTCAGCCTCGGCCTCGGCCTCGGCCGGCAGCGCGACTTCGGCGGCGGCTTCCGGTCCCCGCTCCAGCAGGACGGTGAAGCCGTCCTCGTTCAGCACGGGCACCTTGACCTGCATCGCCTTGTCGTACTTCGAACCGGGGTTGTCGCCCACCACGACGAACGAGGTCTTCTTGGAGACCGAACCGGTCACCTTCGCCCCCCGGCTCTGGAGCGCCTCGGTGGCGCCGTCGCGGGTGAAGTGTTCCAGGGTGCCGGTGACCACCACGGTCAGCCCTTCGAGCGGGCGCGGGCCCTCGTCGGCCTCGGACCGCTCGTCCTCCATCCGGACGCCGGCCGCCCGCCACTTGCGCAGGATCTCCTGATGCCAGTCCTCGGCGAACCACTCCTTGAGGGAGGCGGCGATGATCGGACCGACCCCGTCCGTGGTCGCCAGTTCCTCCTCACCGGCCTGCTCGATACGCTCGATCGAGCGGAACTCGCGGGCCAGCGCCTCGGCGGCGACCGGGCCGACGTGACGGATCGACAGGCCGGTGAGGATCCGGGCGAGCGGGCGCTCCCTGGCCGCCGCGATGGTCTCCAGCATGGCGAGCGCGTTCTTCTTCGGCTCGCCCTGCTGGTTGGCGAAGACGGTGACGATCTTCTCCTCGCCGGTCTTCGGGTCGCGCTTGGGCAGCCCGCTGTCCTGGTCGAGGACGTACGCCTTGATGGGCAGCAGCCGCTCGATGGTGAGGTCGAACAGGTCGCCCTCGTCCGCGAGCGGCGGCTCGGCCGGCTCCAGCGGTTTGGTGAGGGCCGCCGCCGAGACGTAGCCGAAGTGGTCGATGTCGAGTGCCTTGCGGCCGCCGAGGTAGAAGAGCCGCTCGCGCAACTGGGCAGGGCAGGCACGGGCGTTGGGGCAGCGCAGGTCGATGTCGCCCTCTTTCATCGGCCTGAGCGGTGTGCCGCACTCGGGGCACTCGGCCGGCATCACGAACTCCCGCTCGCTGCCGTCGCGCAGGTCGGCGACCGGCCCGAGGATCTCCGGGATGACGTCACCGGCCTTGCGCAGCACCACCGTGTCGCCGATGAGGACGCCCTTGGCCTTGACGACCTCCTGGTTGTGCAGGGTGGCGAACTCGACCTCGGAGCCGGCCACGGTGACCGGCTCGACCTGGGCGTACGGGGTGACCCGGCCCGTACGGCCCACGCCCACACGGATGTTGAGGAGCTTGGTGTTGACCTCCTCCGGCGCGTACTTGTACGCGATCGCCCAGCGCGGCGCGCGGGAGGTGGAGCCGAGGCGGCCCTGGAGCGGGATCTCGTCGAGCTTGACGACCACGCCGTCGATCTCGTGCGCCACGGAGTGCCGGTTCTCGCCGTAGTACGCGATGAACTCCCGTACGCCGTCGAGGTCTTCGACCACCCTGTTGTGCGGGGAGGTGGGCAGACCCCAGCTGCTCAGCAGGTCGTACGCCTGGGAGAGGCGGCCGAGGCCGTCGAAGCCCTCCAGGGTGCCGATGCCGTGGACGACCATGTGGAGCGGGCGGGCGGCGGTGACCCGGGGGTCCTTCTGGCGCAGGGAACCGGCCGCCGCGTTACGGGGGTTGGCGAAGGGCTTGTCGCCGGCCTCGACCAGGCGGGCGTTGAGCTCCTCGAACTTCTCCATCGGGAAGAAGACCTCGCCGCGGATCTCCACCAGGTCGGGGACCCGGTCACCGGTCAGCCGGTCGGGGATCTCGGCGATCGTGCGGACGTTGGGCGTGATGTCCTCACCGGTGCGGCCGTCGCCGCGGGTCGCGCCGCGCACGAGACGGCCGTGCTCGTAGGTCAGGTTGACGGCGAGGCCGTCGACCTTGAGTTCGCACAGGAAGTGGTGGCCGGAGGCGCCGACGTCCTTGTGGACGCGCTCGGCCCAGGCCGCGAGCTCCAGGTCGTCGAAGGCGTTGTCCAGGGAGAGCATCCGGGAGGGGTGGCGGACGGAGGTGAACTCCGTCTCGTACGCCCCCGCGACCTTCTGCGTCGGCGAGTCCGGCGTCCGCAGCTCCGGGTACTCCTCCTCCAGCGCCTCCAGGGCGCGCAGGAGCTTGTCGAACTCGGCGTCGCTGACGACCGGGGCGTCGTTCACGTAGTACCGGAAGCGGTGCTCCTCGATCCGCTCAGCGAGCTGCGCGTGCTTCTCCCGTGCCTCGGTGGGCACCGTCGTCTCCGCTTCCTTGTCGCCGGCCACCGTATGGTCCTCCCGTTACTCAGGGTTGTCCGCGAGGGATCTCGCCGCCCGGACGCAGTGGGCGAGCGCCTGGCGCGCGTACTCCGGGGAGGCTCCCGCGAGTCCGCACGTCGGGGTGAGGGTGACGGCCTCCGTGAGAAGCCCCGGTTGCAGCCCCAGCCTGCGCCACAGCGTCCTGACCCCCATGACGCTACCGGCAGGGTCTGACAATGGGGTGTCCGTGCCCGGGACGACACCGGCGAAGAGCCGGGTGCCCGCCTCCACCGCCTCGCCGATCACGTCGTCGTCACGCTCGGTGAGGAGGGAGAAGTCGAAGGAGACCCCGGCCGCGCCCGCCCGCCGCAGCAGGGCGAAGGGGACGTCCGGCGCGCAGGAGTGGACGACGACCGGGTCCTCGCCGTGCACCGCGACGATGTCGCGGAGGGTGCCCTCGACGAGCTGGCGGTCGACGGCCCGGTAGGTCCGGTAGCCGCTGGCGGACCTGACCCGGCCTTGCAGCACGGCGGTGAGGGACGGTTCGTCGAGCTGGAGCACGAGGCGGGCGCCGGGTACGCGGCGGCGCAGCTCGCCGAGATGGTTGCGCAGCCCTTCGGCGAGCGAACCGGCGAGGTCGCGGGTGGCGCCGGGGTCGGCGAGGGCGGCCTCGCCGTTCCTCGTCTCCAGGCTCGCGGCGAGCGTCCAGGGGCCGACGGCCTGCACCTTCAGCGGGCCCTCGTAGCCCTGGGTGCGCTCCTCCAGCGCGTCGAGGTCCTGGCGCAGCCACCCCCACGCCCGCTTGGTGTCCCGGCCGGGCCGGTCGCCGATCCGCCAGCCGCTGGGCTCCACGCGCGCGTAGACGTCGACGAGCAGCCCCGCGGTCCGTCCGGTCATGTCGGCGCCGGGGCCGCGCGCGGGCAGCTCGGGCAGGAAGGGGAACTCCTCCACGGCGCCGGTCGCGGTTTTGACGGCCTCAAGGGCGTCATCGCCCGGCAGGGAGCCGACGCCGGTGGCCGGGCCGAACCTGAACTGGCTGTTTTCGCTCACACCGGAATCGTATGCGCGCGACCGGCCGCCCTGTCACGGCCCATGGCCTCGGGCGGCCCGCAGCGCCCTGACCGCCGGTCGGATGTCGTCCGGCTCCGACCAGGCACTCGGCCGGCACGGTCGTCGGGATCGCCAACTCGTCCCCTGGCGCGCGCCGTTCACCGACTTCGGCACAGGATGCCGGGTGCCGGGTGCGCGGTGCCGGGTGCCGGGCGTCGGGCGGGTCGAGCGTCGGAGTCGGCGCCGTCCGGCTGAGGACAGGAGCGCCTACGAGCCTTCGCCGGCGGCCGCGCTCAGCGCCCCGGCCGTACCGTCAGGTCGTTGACCTCGGCGTCGCGGGGCAGGTCGAGCGCCATCAGGATCGCCGTGGCGACCGACTCCGGGTCGATCCACCGCTCGGGGTCGTACTCCTTGCCCTCCTGCTGGTGGACCTTGGCCTGCATGGGGCTGGCCGTGCGGCCGGGGTAGACCGAGGTGACGCGGACGCCGTTGCCGTGCTCCTCGTGGCGGAGCGAGTCGGCCAGCGCCTTCAGGCCGTGCTTGGAGGCGGCGTACGCGGCCCAGTCGGCGTGGGCGGCCAGACCCGCGCCGGAGTTGACGAACACCACATGGCCGCGGGCGGTGCGGAGTTGGGGCAGGAAGTGGCGGGTCAGTTCGGCGGGGGCGACGAGGTTGACGTCGAGCTGGTGGCGCCAGGACTTGGGGGTGAGTTCGCCGACCGGGCCCAGGTCGACCACTCCGGCGATGTGCAGGAGGGCGTCCAACCGGTCGGGGAGCGACTGGTGGGAGAAGGCCCAGCTGAGCCGCTCCGGCTCCGCGAGGTCGCCGACCAGGGTCCGCGCGCCCGGGTAGGCGGCGGCCAGTTCCTTGGCGCGGCCCGCGTCGCGCGCGTGGAGCACGAGTTCGTCCCCGCGTGCGTGCAGCCGGCGGGTGACGGCGGCGCCGATGCCCGAGCCCGCCCCGGTGATCACATGTGTAGCCATGTCCGCCATGCTCGCATCACTCGATGCCGACGCTCTCCTCCAGGTAGGCCAGCGCGCCCACCGGCTCCTCGGCGAAGAAGACCAGGTCCGTGAGCGGGACGGGCAGGAATCCCTCGTCCTCCATGCGCCGGAACTGCTCCTTGAGGCCGTCGTAGAAGCCCTCCGTGTTGAGCAGCACCACGGGCATGGCGGTGTGGCCGTGCTTCTTCAGCTCAAGGATCTCCGTCGCCTCGTCCAGCGTCCCGGTCCCGCCCACCATGATCACTACGGCGTCGGCCTTCGCGAGGAGCAGCCTCTTGCGCTCGGCGAGGCTCTCCGTGACGACCATCTCGTCGGCGCCCTCGCGCGCGGTGGCCGCCAGGAAGTCCACGGTGACGCCGAGCAGCCGCCCGCCGGTCTCGTGCACCCCGTCGGCGACGACCTTCATCAGGCCGACGTCGGAGCCGCCCCACACCAGGGTGTGACCGCCGGCGCCGACGAGTTCCGCGAACTCCCTCGCGGGCCGTGTGTAGCGCTCGTCGAGGTCGGCGGCGGAGAGGAAGACGCAGATGTTCATGCGATCACCGTACGCGGGAAGAACCGGGGCCCCGCGGGTGCTCTTCCGGTATGGCTGATGGACACACGATCACGATCGAACAGGGCGACCGGCGGGTCCGGGTCGTCCACGGCGACCAGGTGCTGGCCGAGAGCGACCGGCCCCTCGTCCTCAGGGAGACCGGCTCTCCGGTCCGTTACTACCTCCCCGCCGAGGACGTACGACTGGATCTGCTGACCCCCTCCGACACCCACACGTACTGCCCGTTCAAGGGCACCGCGTCCTACTGGTCCCTGCCGGACGCGGCCGACCTGGTCTGGGCGTACCCCGACCCCAAGCCGGACGTGGCCCGGATCAAGGACCACCTCTGCTTCTACGAAGTCGAGGTGGTGTGACCGATTAACTCCGTGCCCCGCGGGAGTCACCCCTGGCATGGACAACAAGACCATCTCCCGCGACGGCACTCCGATCGCGTACGAAGTCGTCGGACACGGTCCGGCGGTCATCCTGGTGAGCGGCGCGATGTCGACGGGGGCCTCCACGGTGCCCGTCGCCTCGCTCCTCGCGAACCGTTTCACGGTCGTCGCCTACGACCGCCGGGGCCGCGGCGCGAGCGGCGACACCGCTCCCTACGCGGTCGCCCGCGAGGTCGAGGACCTCGCGGCGCTGGTCGAGGCGGTGGGGGGCGAGGCGTCGCTGTGGGGCATGTCCTCGGGCGGCGCACTCGTCCTGGAGGCGGCGGCGAGCGGTCTGCCGGTCCGTCAAGTGGCCGTCTACGAGGCTCCGTTCGCCGATTTCCGGGGCGGCAGCGGCGAGGAGCGCGCCGCGTACACCCGGCAGCTGAACCAGGTGCTGGCGGAGGGCCGGCCCGGTGACGCGGTCGCCCTCTTCCTCGCCCTCACCGGCATGCCCGAGGAGGCGATCGCGGGCATGCGGCGCTCCCCCGGGTGGCCCGGCATGGAGGCCGTCGCCCCGAGCCTCGCCCACGACGACGCCGTACTGGGCGACGGCCTGGTGCCCCGGGAGCGGGTGGCCGCGATCGGCGTGCCGGTGCTGGCGGTCGCCGGGGGCGCGAGCGAGGCGTGGATCAAGGACGCCACCAGGGTGGTGGCCGAGACGGCGCCCCGGGGCACGTACCGCACGCTGGACGGGCAGACCCACCGGGTGGACCCGGAGGTGCTGGCACCGGTGCTGGCGGAGTTCTTCGGAGGCTGACTTACGGCTCCACGCCACAGCCCGCGCCAACCGCTCCCTCAGATCGTCGAAGTCGGTGAGGACCGCGCTCGTGGCACGCCGAGAAGCGGCACCATGACCGACCGTCCTCAGGTGGGTCGGTTCGCGGACGAGGACGAGGACGAGACCGACCAGAACTGGGAGCAACTGCCGGCAGCATCGGTTTCGTTGGCCGGGGCGGCCGGATGATGCGGTGGTTGTACGGGGTGAACGTGGTCACTCGGCGACGGAGAGGCCAGGGCCGTCGGGAGCGTCGGTTCCGTCGGCCGGCGCGGCCGCGGTGCTTGAACGGGGTGAACGTCGTCACTCGGCGACAGAGGGGCCGGGGCGTCGGGGCGGGCACAGCGCCCGGGGCCGGTGGGCCCGACGGGGCCGTCGGGGTCGTCCGCTGCCCGCGGTGCGGTTCGTCGCCTACGGCACGCAACCGCCCCAACGGTCGGCGACCTTGCCGAGGATCAACAGGCCGCGCCCGCCGTCGGCGTAGGCCCCCAGTGAGACGGTCGGGGCCCCGAGCGGGCCGGGCAGCGCGGGCAGATCGGGCAGATCGGGGCTCATGTCCCGGACACTGACGCGCAGTACGGGGTGCAGCCACTGGAGCGTCACGGAGGCGGGGCCCTTGGTGTGCCGTACGGAGTTCGTCGCCAGCTCGGACGTCAACAGCTCGGCACGGTCGGCGAGTTCGGCCAGTCCGTGGGCGGTGAGCACGGCTCGACGGGTGACGCGGGCGATGCCGGGACCTCGCGGGTCGCAGGGGAAGCGGAGTTCGTAGTGCCAGGGGGCGGTGAAGGGGAAGGGTGGGGGGTGCGCGAGGCCGGTGAGGGGATCGAGGGCGGGGAGGAGGTAGGGGATCGCGTGCAGCGGGGGCGAGTTCGGGCCCTTGATGGTGGGGCTCGGGGGCGCGGGGGCGGTCGTGGTCCGGCGTTGGCTCCGGTTCTGGTTGCGGTCGCCATCTGTACTCACGTTGCACCTCCTGGGGTGCGTGGTCGTGGCCTTCCACTGGACGTGCGCCAAGGGCTGTTCGCCGCCTGTTGCCGGTGGCTCTACCGCCGCCGCGCCTGCCGTCCCTGGCGGGCAGGGCGTGCGGTGCGCTTCCGGTTCCGGCTCGGAAGCGAGTGGCGCGGGCAGCTCGAACACTTGCTGGAGCAGAACGAGCGTGAGGCTGGGCCGGACCGGGGGGTGAGGCGCGGAAGCGTGACACCTGGCGCTGAAGTGTCACACTTCCGCAAGGAGGCTCCCCCCTGGAGGGCGCCGGCACGGGACCGCGCCGCTCAGGTTGCGAGAACGCAGGAAAGCTCCGGGTCAACGAGCGTGTCAGGCCGCCGAGTCGCTCTTGACCAACTCCGCGCTGCTTCACCAAGTTCGCGCTGGTTCCCGAGCTCCCGCCGTCACCTCTCCGCCAACCCCCCAAGCGGAGCTCAGGCGATCGCCAGGTATGTGGCCAGGCACCGCTTCTGATCCCCAGCACGGCACGTCGCCCAACCGCACCTCGGGAACCACCCGACGCACACCGTCCATAACCGAACTCCTCCAGCAACCCCGCCACCCCGCCTTCCGCGATACCGCCGGCGCGGGAACGCGGGCCGCGCTCGCCTCCGGGCCCTCCGGCGGGAAGCCGTGGTGAGCGGGGGCGTCCTCCCCTACCGCGAACAGCGACGTCGTGTCGACGTCGTACGCGGCGAACTGGTCCTGCGGTGCGGCGACTTCGGTGACGGGGACGCCGCCCTACAGATGCGCGCGGTCGTCGTTCCGCTCGCAGCGCGGTGAACTGCCCACTCGGCGGCGGATGGTGAGGTTCGCATCGGAGACGTCCGGAGCCGGCCCCTGACGATCAGACAGCCGCCGTCGCCGCGCGCACGGTCGTCGCGATCGTCGCCGACCCCACCACGCGCGTGCCGTCGTAGAGGACGATCGCCTGGCCGGGGGCGACGCCCCGCACCGGTTCGGTGAAGGAGACCTCCAGGGTGCCGTCGGTCAGTTCGGCGGTCACCTCGGTCTCGCCGCCGTGGGCGCGGAGCTGGGCGGTGTAGGTGCCGGGGCCGGACGGGACGGTGCCGCACCAGCGGGGGCGTACGGCGGTCAGGGCGCTGACGTCGAGGGAGGCCGCCGGGCCGACCGTCACCGTGTTGTCCACCGGAGAGATGTCCAGGACGTAGCGCGGCTTGCCGTCGGCGGCCGGGGTGCCGATGCGCAGGCCCTTGCGCTGGCCGATGGTGAAGCCGTACGCGCCCTCGTGCGTGCCCACGACCGAGCCGGACTCGTCGACGATGGCGCCCTCCGCGCGGCCCAGACGGTTCGCGAGGAAACCCTGGGTGTCGCCGTCGGCGATGAAGCAGATGTCGTGCGAGTCGGGCTTCTTGGCGACCGCCAGTCCCCTGCGCTCGGCCTCCGCGCGGATCTCGTCCTTCGTGGTCACCGTGTCGCCCAGCGGGAACAGGGCGTGCGCGAGCTGCCGCTCGTCCAGCACACCGAGGACGTACGACTGGTCCTTGGCCATGTCGGAGGCCCGGTGCAGCTCGCGCGTGCCGTCCTCGCCCACGACCACCTGGGCGTAGTGGCCGGTGCAGACCGCGTCGAAGCCGAGGGCCAGCGCCTTGTCGAGCAGCGCGGCGAACTTGATCTTCTCGTTGCAGCGCAGACACGGGTTCGGGGTGCGGCCCGCCTCGTACTCGGCGACGAAGTCGTCGACGACGTCCTCGCGGAAGCGGTCGGCGAGGTCCCAGACGTAGAAGGGGATGCCGATGACGTCGGCGGCCCGGCGGGCGTCGCGCGAGTCCTCGATGGTGCAACAGCCCCGCGCGCCCGTACGGAACGACTGCGGGTTCGCGGAGAGCGCGAGGTGGACGCCGGTCACGTCGTGGCCGGCTTCCGCGGCGCGGGCGGCGGCGACGGCGGAGTCGACCCCGCCGGACATGGCGGCGAGTACGCGAAGGGGACGGGGGCGCTGCGAGGTCTCAGTCATAACCCCTCCAGGGTACGGGTCGGCGGGAACCGGCACCCGCGCGTATCCGTTGAAGATCGCAGGGGACACCTGGGGGTCGTATGGGGGAGATGACGGGCGACGCGGACCGGCGGCTCGGCCGGCGGGCGCTGCTGGTGGGCGGGGCGGTGGCCGCCGTCGGCACGGCGGCGCTGGCCCGCGGCGAGCTGACGCGGCTGTGGTGGCGGCTGCCGGGAGTGGAGCGGGCACGGGTGACGGGCGCGGTGGACTTCCGGGGCGCCCACTGGGCGGCGGCGTCCCCGGCGAACTACCGGCACGCCGACCGGCCCGACGACTACGCGATAGACCGGGTGGTCGTCCATGTCACCCAGGGCAGTCTCGACAGCGCGGTCAATGCCTTCCAGGACCCGGGACACCAGGCCGCCGCGCACTACATCGTGGGCAGGGACGGACGGATCACTCAGCTGGTCCGCGAGCTGGACGTGGCGTTCCACGCGGGCAACCGCGCGTACAACGAACGCAGCGTCGGCGTCGAACACGAGGGCTTCGTGGACCGGGCCTCCTCGTTCACGGACGCGATGTACGCCGCCTCGGCACGGCTCACGGCCGGGATATGCCGGCGCCACGGCATCGGCGTCGACCGGGAGCACATCATCGGGCATGTGGAGGTGCCGGGCACCGATCACACGGACCCGGGGCCGTTCTGGGACTGGGACCGGTACATACGGCTGGTAAGAGGGGCATCACACACCGCAGCGTGAGCCACGTCACATCGTCGCGCGGCTGTGAATAACTCGCGGGACGGGCATGTCCGTTGCGTCCCCCGCTCCGGACGTGACCAGGAGCACCTCAACTCGGCGCCACCGCAACGGAGTTGGGGCGGGTTGAAGCTCCTGCGGCATTCACAGCCAACGCGGCTTCCTCCTATGCCGGGCCCAGTCCGCACACAGGCCCCGGGTCGAGCATCCCGGGCCATGACGCACTCCACTGACCCCGCCTCCGAAGCGGGCAGAGAAACCGACACCGGCGACAGCGGCCACCGCAAGGCCAGGGCGGCGAAGGGCGAGCACACCACCAGCGCCCCGGCCAAGACCGAGCACACCAAGGGCAGGGGACTGCACCGGCGCAGGTTCCTCGGCGGCATGGCCGGAGCCGGCGTCGCGGCCGTGGCCGGCGCGGGAGCCACCTTCTCGCTGCTGAGCGGCGGCGCACCGGACAAGGCGTCCGCCGCCGACGCCACCCTCACCATCCCCGACCTGCTGGAGGGCACCACCTCCGGCTCCACCACCACCTTCACCCTGGAGGCGAGGACCGGCACCGCCGAGGTACTGAGCGGCGTCACCAGCGACACCATGGGCTACAACCAGTCGTTCCTCGGCCCCACCCTGAAGTGGACCGACGGCGACACCGTCCTCCTCAACATCACCAACAGCCTGGGCGCCGACACCACCGTCCACTTCCACGGCGCCCACGTCCCGGCCAAGATGGACGGCGGCCCCCAGGTCGCCTTCTCCGACGGCACCACCTGGGCCCCCACCTTCACGGTCAAGGACGACGCGAAGACCCTCTGGTACCACCCGCACGCGCTGGGCACCACGGCCGAGCAGGCGGTACACGGACTCGCCGGCATGATCATCGTCGAGGACGCGTCGGACACCTCGGCCGCCCTGCCCAGTGACTACGGCGTGGACGACGTCCCGCTGATCTTCCAGTGCCTGGCCACCGACAGCGCCGGCGACATCAAGTACGACCTGGCCGGCTACCTCACCAACGGCCTGAGCTACCCGCTCCTGCTCAACGGCACGAACGTCGACTCCACCACCCTCGGCTTCACCGCCACCAAGACCCGCACCCGCTTCCGGGCGCTGAACGCCTCGCCGTCCGACATCATCACCATCCAGCGCAGCGACGGCGGCACCCTCACCCAGATCGCCTCCGACCAGGGGTACCTGGCCACGGCGGCGGAGGTGGACTCCATCCGGCTGGTGGCCGGCGCGCGCGCCGAGTTCGTGCTGGACCTGACCGCCGACGCCACCCTCCAGGCGGTCATCACCACCGGCTGGGTACGCGGCGGCAGCGGTACGTACGACGTCCTGACGGTCACCGCGAACGGCACCGACACCCCCGACGACCTGCCGAGCACCCTCAACACCATCGACCGGTACGACACCTCCGACTTCACCGCCCGCACCATCACGCTCGGCCAGAGCGGCACGAAAATGCTGATCAACGGCTCCGCCGGCACCAGCATGTCCTCGATGGCCATGATCAGCACCACGCTGGGCGCCAAGGAGATCTGGACGATCAAGAACAGCACCCAGCTGGAACACTCCTTCCACCTGCACGACGTGCCGTACCAGCTGATATCGATCAACGGCGCCGCCCCGACCGGGGTCCAACTGGGCTGGTACGACACCTACGAGGTGGTCGGCGGCGGCTCGATCCAGGTCGCCATGGAGTTCACCGACTTCGCCGACGACACGTACATGTACATGCTCCACTGCCATCTGCTGCAACACGAGGACGAGGGCATGATGGCCGCCCTCATGGTCACGGACAGCTAGGGTCGTGGCCGGGGCGGGGGCCCACCTGAACGGCGCCCGCCCCTACGGCAGTTGGGACGGAGGCGGTTAAACCAGGCCGGCCGCGCGGGCCCGCTCCACCGCCGGTCCGATCGCCTTGGCCACCGCGTCGACGTCGGCCCGGGTGGAGGTGTGGCCCAGCGAGAAGCGCAGGGTCCCGCGCGCGAGGTCGGGGGCGGTGCCGGTGGCCAGCAGGACATGGCTCGGCTGGGCGACGCCCGCGGTGCAGGCGGAGCCGGTGGAGCACTCGATGCCCTGGGCGTCCAGCAGGAGGAGCAGGGAGTCGCCCTCGCAGCCCGGGAAGGTGAAGTGGGCGTTGGCCGGGAGACGGCCCGCGGGCGAGGGGTCGCCGCCGAGGATCGCGTCCGGCACCGCCGTACGGACCGCTTCGACCAGGACGTCACGGAGCGCGCCGATCTCGCGGCCGAACCACTCGCGCCGCTCGACGGCGAGCCGGCCGGCGACGGCGAAGGAGGCGACGGCCGGGACGTCGAGGGTGCCGGAGCGGACATGGCGCTCCTGACCGCCGCCGTGCAGGACGGGCACGGGGGTGTACTCACGGCCGAGGAGCAGGGCACCGATGCCGTACGGGCCGCCGACCTTGTGACCGGAGACCGTCATCGCGGCGAGTCCGGAGGCGCCGAAGTCGACGGGCACCTGACCGAACGCCTGCACCGCGTCGGCGTGCAGCGGGACATCGAACTCCCCTGCTACGTCAGCGAGTTCGCGCACCGGCAGGATCGTACCGATCTCGTTGTTGGCCCACATGACGGTGGCCAGGGCCACATCGTCGGGGTTGCGGGCGATCGCCTCGCGCAGCGCCTCGGGGTGGACCCGGCCGTGGGCGTCGACCGGAAGGTACTCGACGGTGGCGCCCTCGTGTTCGCCGAGCCAGTGCACGGCGTCCAGCACCGCGTGGTGCTCGACGGGACTGGCGAGGACACGGGTACGGGCCGGGTCGGCGTCGCGCCGGGACCAGTACAGGCCCTTCACGGCGAGATTGTCGGCCTCGGTGCCGCCGGAGGTGAGGACCACCTCGCTGGGGCGGGCGCCGAGCGCCTCGCCGAGGGTTTCCCGGGCCTCTTCGACCGTACGGCGGGCCCGGCGGCCGGAAGCGTGGAGGGAGGAGGCGTTGCCCGTGATGCTCAGCTGGGCCGTCATCGCCTCGACTGCCTCGGGAAGCATCGGGGTGGTCGCGGCGTGGTCGAGGTATGCCATGGTGCCGCCGATTCTACGGGCCCCGGTGAGCGGCCCGGGGTGGCGGGCGGTCCCGTCGCCGCACCCGCGGGCTCCCGCGAACCGCTAGAAGCTCCAGGAGACCGTGCTGTCCGCCTGCATGAAGGCGACCAGGACCAGCAGGTCGGCGATGCCCAGGCCGAGACCGAGGCAGGCACGGCCGCGGCGCGCGGTGCCGCGCCACAGGGCCACACCCGCGAGGACGATGGCGATCGGGCCGAGGAAGACGTTGAGGACCAGCAGGCCGACGAGCCCCAGGATGAAGGAGGCGACGGCCATGCCGTCGGCGTCACGACGGCCCGTGGCGGGGGCGACGGCGTTGGTGCCGGTGGTGCTGGTGGCGGCGGTGGTCGTGCTGGAGGCCGGTGCGGTGAGTCGCATGGTGGATCAGCTCCCGACGGAACGGATGGGGTGGACGGGGTGGTCAGCCGGCGGACGGACGACCGCGGCGGCCGTGGCGCTCGCGGAGCGCGAAGACGCCCAGCCAGACGGCGATGACGACGGCTGCCACGGCGGTGAAGGCGAACGGCGCGTGGGCCACGGCGCCCATCACGACACCGAACAGCAGCAGCGCGACGACGAGGAACAGCATGGGATGGATCTCCCTCCGAGAGTCCGGGATTCCGAGAGGTCGGGGACGAGTCCCGTCCCGCTCGGTTCGGTGAACGGCTGTAGTAACAGTTGTTCACTGACTCTTGAGTCTAACCCTCCGACGGCTTTCCATTTCCGGAGAACAGTTGTTAACTGGATGACATGAGTCACACTCTCGGCCTCCGGCAGGCGCAGAAGCAGAAGACCCGACAGGCGCTGCTGGACGCCGCGTTGGGGCTGCTGGAGGAGCAGAGCCTGAGCAGCCTGGGCCTGCGCGAGGTCACCCGGGCCGTGGGCGTCGCTCCGACCGCCTTCTACCGGCACTTCCGCTCGACGGCCGACCTCGGCGTGGCGCTGGTGGAGGAGGCGCTGGGCAGTCTGCACGCGATGATCCGCAGCACGGTCTCCACGGCGGAGGACAGCGACGAACGCATCAGGCGGGCCATCGAGTTGATCGCCGGTCATGTGGACGCCCACCCCGCCCACGTCCGTTTCGTCGCCCGCGAACGGCACGGCGGGGTGCAGCCGGTACGGGAGGCCATACGGGACCAACTCGCCCGGTTCGCCGAGGAGGTGAGGGACGAACTCGCCAAGGATCCCGAGTCGCGGGGGTGGCACGACGAGGACCTGCTGATGCTCGCCCACCTCTACGTCGACCAGATGCTCAGCACCGCCTCCCTCTTCCTGGAGACCCAGGAGACCCGCGAGACCCAGGCGGCCCACAAGGCCCAGGAGGGCAGCGGACGGCCGGACGAGGAGCGACGGCGCGTGACGCAGATGGCGGAGCGTCGGCTGAGGCTGGTCGCCCTCGGCCGCCGGCACTGGCTCGACTGACGGACACCGGCTCCGCTCGTACGACAGGGGCGGCGCGCCCGTGTCCCGGACGCGCCGCCCCTGTCGTACGCCGCCGCACGGGACCGGGATCACCCCTGCCCCCGTCGTCCGCCGTACGGGACCGGGGTCAGCCCTGCTGCGGCGCGCCGCTCATCCCGCCGCCGGGGCCGCCGCAGCCCCCGCCCTGCCCTCCGCCGAATCCGCCCTGGCCGCCGCCGGGGCCGCCGGAGGCGTTGCCGGTCGGCATGCCCGAGGGCCGGCCGGTCGGCATGCCCGAGGCCGCGGCGCCGGTGGGTGCGCCGCTCGGGGCGCCGGAGGGACGGCCGGAGGCGTTGCCGGTCGGCATGCCGGAGGGCCGTTGGCAGGACTGCGAGCCGGAGGTGCCGCCGCCGGAGGAGGACGACGAGTCGCCCGATCCGCAGGCCGCCAGGGCGAGGGGCGAGAGGACCAGCAGGGCCACCGCGGGGACGAGACGCACACGCTTCATGAGAGACAGCTCCGAAAACGATGAGGAAGTCTTGAAGCGGGCACTCAATCAACGCCGCATAGGCCCCGGTTGGGGGTGTCCTGTCGCCACCCTGTGCGTCGGGTAAAGCGGACCCCAAGAGACCCTCCCCACCAGGGAGTTCGGTTCCCGGCGCGCGGTACGGACTGGTACGACTCCTTGACGGAAGCAGGCCAACTGGCGCACCCGTCAGGGGAGTTAGCCGCTAGCCGAGCCTGACCCGGGCCAGTTGCCGCGACTGCGCGACCAGTCGGTCCGCGCTGTCCCAGACCTCCGCGTCCTCCTCCAGGAAACCGCCCGCGAGATTGCGGGTGGTGATGGAGACGCGGAGCGGGCCGGGCGCGGGGCGGCAGCGGACGTGGACCGTCAGCTCGACCGTGGGCACCCAGCCGCGCAGCCCGATCTCGAACGCGGTCGGCGGCAGCGCGTCCACCGCGAGCAGCAGGGACAGGGGGTCGGCGTCCCGGCCGTCCGCGAGGCCGAACCAGGCACGCATCTCCCCCTTGCCGGAGGGCGCGCCCAGGGCCCAGCCGAGGGTCGCGGGGTCGAGCTTGAGCATCAGACGGTCGGCGATGGCGGAGCCCCCGTCGACGGGGGCCGGACCGTCCTCCGCGCCGAAACACCGCTCCATGGGCGGGATCGCGGGCGGCCGGGCCGTCGTGCGGACGTCGTCGGGGAGCGTGTCCAGGTCGCCGTAGGAGGCGAGGACGCGGATGCGTTCGACCTCCTCGCCCCGGTCGTCGTACTGGAAGAGGGAGGCCTGGCCGGTCGAGAGGGTGCGGCCGGTGCGGACGGTCTCGGTGCGGACGACCGCCGGGCCGGGGCGGGAGGCGGTCAGATAGTGCGCCGAGACCGTGAACGGGTCGCTGTGCGGCAGGGTGTCGGCGAGGGCCCGGCCGAGGACGGCGAGGAGGTAGCCGCCGTTGACGGCGCCGAGGACGGTCCAGCCGGCCGAGAGGTCGAGGTCGTGAACGCCGGGGGCGCGGCGGGTGAGTGCCGTGTCACGGTCGAACTCGCTGTCGCCGATCGTGGCCCGCGTGGCCGGTGCGGAAGCTGCGTCTGCCATGGGTGAACCATACAATGTGAAATTACTAAGCGGTAGCTTTTGACGAACCGCCGCCTCCTGGGTGAGATTCCGGCAATTTCTTGGTAAGTGTCCGAACTCGTCCGTAACCCCGGGCCCGCCCTCCCCCTCTATGGGGACATGAGCCTCACCGGGACTCCCTTCCTCTACACCACCGTCGTGCTCTCCTTCGTCGCGTTGATACTGCCGCTCGCGCTGTGGACGCGGATGCGCGGACCCAGGGTCGTGCGCGTCGCGGCGCGGGCGCTGATGCTGCTGTTCGCCCAGGGCACGGCCGTCGCGCTGGTCTTCGTCCTGGTCAACAACCAGAACAACCTCTACGACAACTGGGCCGACCTGCTGGGCACCGGCAACCACGTCCAGCAGGCCGCCGACCTCGGGGCGAACGGCACCGGCGGGATCGCGCTGACCAAGCTGCCCAGGGTCAGACAGAGGTTCGGCCGCGCCCAGGGCGCCGGCATGCGCGCCGCCGGCGGGGTGCTCGAAACCCAGCTCAAGGGCCGGGTGTCCGGCGTCAACGCCGAGGTCTACGTCTGGCTGCCGCCGCAGTACGACAGGCCGGCCTACCGGCACCACAGGTTCCCCGTCGTGGAACTGCTGCCCGGCTTCCCCGGCTCCGCCAAGGCCTGGTTCGGGTCGCTGAAGGCGCACGAGCAGCTGCTGCCGCTGATGCGGAGCGGCCAGGTCGCGCCGTTCATCCTGGTCGCCCCGCGGACCAACCTGCTGGCCGGCGTGGACACGGGGTGCGCCAACATCCCGGGCACCGTGAACGCGGACAGCTGGCTGAGCGTCGACGTGCCGAAGATGGTCAGGGACAACTTCCGCGCCGAACCGGGGCCCGCGGGCTGGGCGGTGGCCGGCTACTCGGCCGGGGCGCACTGCGCGGTCAAGCTGGCGGTGGCCCACCCCGACCGCTACCGGGCGGCGGTCGGCATGTCCGGCTACAACGACCCGATCGGGGAACGCAATTCGCTCGCCGCGCAGAGCCCGGCCCTGCGCGCCGAGAACAACCCGTACCTGCTGCTGCGGAAGAAGGCGACCCCGCCGCCGATCGCCCTCTACCTCTCCGGCGAGGCCGGCGACGGCTACGAGGCGGGCGTGGCGCTGGAGGCGGTCGCCAAGGCGCCGACCACCGTGCACGCGGTGTTCCTGCCGCGCAGCGCGGGCGGCCACACGATGTCGCTGTGGCGTCCGCAGGTGACGACGGTCTTCCGCTGGCTCACCCTGGAGATGGGCAAGAACCGGCCGAAGGCCCCGGCCGGGCCGACTACTCCTCGCGCACCGTCGAACGGCGGTGCCACGCACGCGGCGCTCGCCAGTGGAACCGCATCGCGAGCAGACGCAGCACGAAAGCGGTGACGACGGCGAACCCGCTGGTGAAGGGGGTCAGCGTGTCGAAGCGGATGCACAGCACGGCCAGGGTGGCGCCGACGATCGCCGGTACCGCGTAGAGGTCGCGGTCCCAGCGGAGCAGCGAGGGGACCTCGTTGGCGAGGACGTCCCGGAGCACACCGCCGCCCACGGCCGTGGCGAGACCGAGGGCGGCGGAGGAGGTGAGGTTGAGCCCGTAGTCGTACGCCTTGACCGTGCCGGAGACGCAGAACAGGCCCAGGCCGGCCGCGTCGAAGACGTTGACGCCCAACTGGATCCGCTCCACCTGCGGGTGGAGGAAGAAGACCAGGAGGGCGGCGAAGAGCGGGGTGAGGAAGTACCCGAGGTCGGTGAAGGCGGCCGGGGGTACGGCCCCGATGATGAGGTCCCGGAACAGCCCTCCGCCCAGCGCGGTAACCTCGGCGAGCACGGCGATGCCGAAGACGTCGAAGTTCTTTCGGACGGCCAGCAGCGCGCCGGAGATGGCGAACACGAAGATGCCGACGAGGTCGAGCGTGTGCTGGACGGAGGGGCTGAACAGTTGCTGGAGCACCCCACATTGTTACTCGGGCGCTCCTACAGGGCGGGCTTGCCCGTCGTGTGGATCCACTTCTGGAACAGGTCGTCGAGGTTCTGTCCGGAGATCTTCTCCGCGAGCCTGACGAAGCCGGCCGTGGAGCCGTTGCCGTAGCGGTGGAGCTTCGTCCAGGCGGGCAGCAGCTCGAAGAAGGCGGTGTCCCCGATCCGCTCCCGCAGCGTCTGGAGGGTCATCGCGCCGCGCTGGTAGACCGCCGAGGCGAACATCGTGTCCCGCTGCGGGTCGGCGACCACGGTCTGCCAGAAGGCGCTGTCGGCGGGGCGGGCGTTGTAGGCGGCGAGGAAGGAGTCGTGCGCCGACCGGGTGCCCTGGTGCTCGGCCCACAGCCACTGGGCGTAGGTCGCGAAGCCCTCGTTGAGCCAGATGTCCTTCCAGTGCGCCACCGACACGGAGTCACCGAACCACTGGTGGGCCAGCTCGTGCACGATCGTCGACTCGCTGCGCACGGCCGAGTAGGCGGGCTTGCTCTGCACTTCGAGCGAGAACCCGGCCTGCGGCATGTCGTCCACGATCGCGCCGGTCTCCTCGAAGGGATACGGCCCGAAGACCTGCGACCAGTAGTCGGTGGCCGCGGCCGTCACGGCGTACACGTCCACGCTGTTGCTGTTGGCGAGGACGGGGTCGATGGCGACGTAGATCGGGGTCCCGCCGGGGGTCCGGCCGGTCTGCACGTCGAACTTGCCGATCGTGGCCGTGGCCAGGTAGGTCGCCATGGGCTTCGACTCGCGCCAGTGCGTGTACGTCGAGTCGCCCTTGTCGTACGTCGAGACGAGCCGCCCGTTGGAGACGCCGGTCAGGCCCTTGGGCGCCTTGATCCGGATGTCGTAGGTGGCCTTGTCGGAGGGGTGATCGCTGGAGGGGAACCAGGTGGAGGCGGCGTTGGGTTCGCAGGCGACGAAGACGCCGTCGGTGGTCTTCATCCAGCCGTAGTCGGAGCCGAAGACGATCGGTCCGTTGAGGGGTTCGGGGACCCCGCCGTAGGTGACCTCGACCGTGAAGTCCCGTCCCTTGCGCAGGAACCCGCGCGGGGTGACGCGCAGTTCGTCGCCGGTGCGGGTGAACTGGGCCGGTCTGCCGTCCACTTGAACCCGGGTGACCTCCAACTGCTGGAGGTCCAGGTCGAAGGAGGTGAGGTTCTGGGTGGCGCGGGCGGTGAGGGTCGTACGGCCGTCGAGGCGGTCGGTGTCGGGGTTGTAGGCGATGTCGAGGCCGTAGTGGCGGGCGTCGAAGCCGCCGTTGCCCAGTTGCGGGAAGTAGCTGTCGCCGATGCCGTCGGCGCCGGGGGTGGGGGCGGAGGAGGCGGCTATGACAAGAAAAGAGGCCGCCGCGGTAGCGAGGGCCCCCAGACGTGCCGAACGGGAGAGTGCCATGAGTCGTCCCTTCGGTGCGTGTTTCCGATCAGTCGGACACGCCAGACTCTGCACTCTCCCGTTTGGTCATGGCCATGACTTTGCCAACTCGTCATGCCCTACTGGCCGGTTGACTCCTGCTCACCGGGCTCCGCCGCGGGAGCCGAGGACTCCGCCGCCGGAGCGGGAATCTCCGCCGCGGGAGCCGGAGCCGCCGCCTTGGGAGCCGGAGCCGCCACCTCGGGGGCCACCGCCTCCGGCGTCTCCGCCTCAGGAGCCACCGCCTTGGGCGTCTCCGCCGGCTTCTCCAGCACCGCGGGACCGACCAGCGTCACCGCCTCCTTCGCGGCGGACAGCAGGACGGTGTCCTGCGGGGCCTGGTCCGCGAAGTTCTCCGGGTGGTGGCAGGCGACCCGCTGGCCGGGGCGCAACTCGACCAGCTGGGGCTCGGCCGTCCGGCAGATCTCCGTCGCCTTCCAGCACCGGGTGTGGAACCGGCAGCCGCTCGGCGGGGAGATCGGCGAGGGGACGTCGCCCTTGAGCAGGATGCGCTCGCTCTTGGCGCCCCGCCGCTTGGGGTCCGGCACCGGCACGGCCGACATCAGGGCCTTGGTGTACGGGTGCATCGGCGCCCGGTACAGCGAGTTGCGGTCGGCGAGTTCGACGATCTTGCCGAGGTACATCACGGCGATACGGTCCGAGACATGGCGTACGACGGAGAGGTCGTGCGCGATGATCACGTACGTCAGGCCGAGCTCCGACTGGAGGTCGTCCATGAGGTTGACGACCTGCGCCTGGATCGACACGTCGAGCGCCGAGACCGGTTCGTCCGCCACCACGAGCTTGGGCTTCAGGGCGAGCGCGCGGGCGATGCCGATGCGCTGGCGCTGGCCGCCGGAGAACTCGTGCGGGTAGCGGTTGAAGTGCTCCGGGCTCAGGCCCACCAGCTCCAGCAGCCGCTGGACCTCCTTCTTGACCCCGCCCTCCGGCTCCACGCTCTGCAGCCGGAACGGCGCCGAGACGATCGAGCCGATGGTGTGCCGCGGGTTCAACGAGCCGTAGGGGTCCTGGAAGATCATCTGGATGTCCCGCCGCAGCGGACGCATCCCGGCCGAGTTCAGCCGCGTGATGTCCTGGCCCTCGAAGTGGATCGAGCCGCCGGTCGGGTCCTGGAGCCGGGTGATGACCCGGCCCATGGTCGACTTGCCGCAGCCCGACTCGCCTACGACGCCGAGGGTCTCGCCCTTGCGCACCTCGAAGTCGATGCCGTCGACGGCCTTCACCGCGGCGACCTGACGCTGCAGGATCCCCTTCTTGATGGGGAAGTGCTTCTTCAGGCCCTCGACCTTGAGCAGCACCTCGCGGTCCTCCGGGGAGGACGCCTGGTGCGGTACGGCCGCGGCGGCGGTCTCTTTCTTCGTCTCACTCACAGCTTCGGCGCAATCTCTTCGGTCCAGATCCGCGTACGGTCCTCGGCCGGGAGGTGGCAGGCGGACCAGTGCCCGCCGTCGACCTGGGCCAGCTCGGGGCGCACGGTTCGCGTGACGTCGCCCTTGGGGATGTCCGCGTACGGGCAGCGCGGGTGGAAGGCGCAGCCCGAGGGGACGTTGATGAGGCTCGGCGGCTGGCCCTTGACCGGGATGAGCCGGTCCGAGGTGTCGCGGTCGATACGCGGCATCGAGCCCAACAGGCCCCAGGTGTAGGGGTGTTGGGGCTTCTCGAAGATCTCGTCGACCGGGCCGCGCTCCACGCACCGGCCGCCGTACATCACCAGGACGTCGTCGGCGATCTCGGCGACCACACCGAGATCGTGGGTGATCAGGACGACCGCGGAGCCGAACTCCTTCTGCAGGTCCCGGATCAGGTCGAGGATCTGCGCCTGGACGGTGACGTCCAGGGCGGTCGTCGGCTCGTCCGCGATGAGCAGTTCGGGGTTGTTCACCAGGGCCATGGCGATCATGGCGCGCTGGCGCATACCGCCGGAGAACTCGTGCGGGTAGCCGTCGACGCGCTTGGCCGGCTCGGGGATGCCGACCCGGTCGAGCATCTCGATCGCCCGGGTGCGGGCGACCTTCTTGCTGACGTCGTGGTGGACCCGGTACGCCTCGACGATCTGGTCGCCGATCTTGTAGTACGGGTGCATCGCGGAGAGCGGGTCCTGGAAGATCATGGACATCTGCCGGCCGCGGAGCTTGCGCACCTCGTCCGGCCGGGCGTTCACCAGCTCCTGCCCGTCGAGCCAGATCTCACCGGACATCCGCACGTTCTTGCCCCGTGCGCCGAGCCGGTGCAGGCCCATGATCGCCAGCGAGGTGACGGACTTGCCGGAGCCCGACTCGCCCACGATGGAGAGGGTCTTGCCCTTCTCCAGCGAGAAGCTGAGCCCGTCGACGGACTTCACCAGGCCGTCGTCGGTCGGGAAGTGCACCTTGAGGTCGCGGACCTCCAGGAACGCGTTCGGGGCGGTCCCGGCCGCGGCGACAGGCTCGCCGACCGCGGCGCCGGTCGCGGACAGGGGATCAAGGTCGGTCACGAGAGCCTCACCCGCGGGTCGGCGGCGGCGTAGAGCAGGTCCACCAGGAGATTGGCGATCACGACGAAGAACGCTGCGAGCAGGGTCACGCCGAGGATCGGGGGCAGGTCGTTGCTCTCGATCGACTGCACCGCGTACTGGCCGATGCCGTGCAGGGAGAACACCGACTCGGTGATCAGGGCACCGCCGAGCAGCAGACCGAGGTCCATGCCGAAGACGGTGATGATCGGCGTCAGGGCGGCCCGCAGACCGTGCTTGACGACGACCTTGCGCTCCCGCAGACCCTTGGCGCGGGCCGTGCGGATGAAGTCCTCGTTCATCGTCTCCAGCATGCCCGAGCGGGTCAGCCGCGCGTAGATGGCGGAGTAGAGGAGCGCGAGCGAACACCACGCCGGGAACAGGGTGTTGGCCCACTGCCCGGGGTTCTCGGTGAACGGGACGTAGGTGCGGCCGAAGATCGGCCACTGGTAGGTGAAGAGCAGGATGGCGAGGTTGCCCGTGAAGAACATGGGCAGCGAGACACCCGCGAGCGCCACGCCCATGAAGGCGCGGTCGAAGAACGACCGCGGCTTGAGCGCGGAGATCACACCGACCGTCACGCCGGAGACCAGCCACAGCACGGCGGCGCCCGCCGCCAGCGAGATGGTCACCGGGAGGCGGGAGGTGAGCTGCGGCCAGACCTCGACGTGGTCCTTGAAGGAGTAGCCGAAGCAGGGCGCGTCGCAGTGCACGGTGGTGGGGCCGAGGTTGTAGGTGGCGCCCGCCACGATCCCCTTGATGAAGTGCCAGTACTGCAGGTAAAGGGGCTGATCCAGACCGAGGTTGTGCTTGACGGCGGCGATGTCCGCCGCCGACGGGCTCTTCCCGATGTACTGCTGGGCCAGTTGGTCCGCGGTCTGGCCGGCGAGCCGTGGCAGCAGGAAGAAGATGCCGAAGGTGACCGCGGAGACGACCAGCAGCAGGATCACCGCTGCGACCGTCCGACGGAGAATGTACGAGATCACGGGGATCGGCGCTGGTGCCCGCGGGCCGTTGAGCCCGCGGGCACCAATGCCTTCACCTGCCTTCCGGGGCTGCTAACTACTTCGTGGTGCCGACGTTGAGGTAGTCGTACTGGCCGCTGAAGGCCGCCGTCGACACCAGGTTGCTGTAGTTCGCCGGACGCGCCAGCAGGACCTTGAAGTAGGTCAGCGGGACGATGACCGCGTCGCTCATGGTCTGCTTGTCGATCTGGGCGTAGATGGTGTTACGGGCCGACGCGTCCTCGGTGCCGATGGCCTTGGCCAGCAGTCCGTTGACGGTCTTGTTGTCGTACTGCGACAGGTTGGTGTTACCCGAGGCGCCGATCGCGCTGCCGTTCAGGATCTGCTGCAGGAAGCCGTAGCCGGAGGGCCAGTCGGCACCCCACTGCATCATGATCAGGCCGATGTTCTGCTTCTCGGTGAACTTCGGGACACCCGCGTAGTCGGTGAAGTACTTGCCCGACGGGTACTGCTTCAGGCTGGCGTTGATGCCGACCGCCTTCAGCGAGTTGATGATCGCGGTGGCCGCGGAGATCTCCTGCGGGCGGTCACTGCGGGCCGAGAGGTTGGTCGAGATCGACGTCTTGCCACAGGCCTTCAGCGCGGCCTTGGCCTTGGTGACGTCACCCTTGCTGCCGGTGCTCGCGTACTGGTCGTCCTTGGCGTAGCCGGTGATGTCCGGCGGCAGGACGGTGGTGGCGACGTCACCGCGGACCGGGCCGCCCTCGGCGGTCTGCACGGAGACCTTGTCGATGGCGTACTCGACGGCCTTGCGGCACTGCACGTTGTTGAACGGCGCGACCTTGGTGTTGATCGCCGTGTAGACGAGACGGCCACCGTAGGTGTTGTCCGTGCCCGCCTTCTTGTCGGCGGAGGTCAGCAGCTGCGCCTGGGTGGCGGACTGGACGCCCGTACCACCGAGGTCGATCGCGCTGCCGGCCAGCACGTCCTTGTCGATCGTGTCGGCGTTCACCTTGAGGTTGACGACGATCTTGTCCGGGTACTGCTTGCGCAGCGGGTCCGTCGAGGCGTCCCAGTTCTTGTTGCGCACGAGGACGGCCTGCTTGCCGTCCTGGTAGCTCTGGAACTGGTACGAACCGGAGGAGACGATGTTCTTGACGTAGTCGACGCCCGTGTCCTTCGCCTGCGGCACCGGAGCCGTCTGCGGCGCCGCGACCAGGTAGTCGAACTCCTGGAAGGCCGTGTTCAGGTGGAAGACGATCGTGGTGTCGTCCGGCGTCGCGATGGACTTGAGGCCGCCGGCGCTCTTGTCCTTGTACGGGCCCTTGTAGTCCTTGCCGCCGACCAGGAACTGCTGGAAGTAGTTCGGGCCGAGGGAGAGCACGTCACGCGCGAAGTTGGAGCGCTCCACGGCGTACTTGACGTCCTTGGACGTGATCGCCGTGCCGTCCTGGTACTTCAGGCCCGAACGCAGCTTGTACGTCCAGGTCTTGCCGCCGTCGCTGGAGACACCCTTGCTCGCGGCGAGGTCCGGGGCGAGCGTGTTGCCCTTGGAACCGGGGCCGGGCTCGAACGTCATCAGCGGGCGGGCGTACAGCCGGCTGAAGTTGTACATGTACGCGTAGTACGTGTTGCCCGGGTCGAACGAGTCCGGAACGTCGGACAGTTCGTACGTGACCGTCCCGCCCTTGTGGGTCGAGACGTTGACGACGTCCGTGGTCGCTGCGTTGGCCCCGGCAGCCTTCGTCCCGTTGTCACTCTTGTTGTCATCGGCCTTGCTGCAACCTGCCAAGAGCAGGCTCGCTGAGCCGATGGCCGCAACTGCGGCCAGCGCTGACCTTCGCATGATGGTCTGCTTCCCCTTTATGTCGGAAACTCGATGGGACTCTCGGGTGCGGGCCCTAGCGGCTGCGGGGGTCGAGAGCGTCGCGGAGACCGTCACCCAGCAGGTTGAACGCCAGGACGGTCACGAAGATGGCGAGGCCAGGAACGATCATGTACGCGGGGTCGACCTCGTAGTAGGTGACCGCGTCACGCAACATGCCGCCCCACGATGCCTGCGGGGGCTGGATGCCGACCCCGAGGAAGCTGAGGGAGGCCTCGAAGAGGATGTTGGTCGGGATGAGCAGCGTCGAGTAGACGATGATCGGGCCGACCAGGTTGGGCAGCAGCTCCCGGAAGAGGATGTACGGGCCCCTGGCGCCCATGCCCCGGGAGGCGTCCACGAACTCCCGCTCGCGCAGGGCGAGCGTCTGGCCGCGGACGATCCGGCCCAGGTAGGGCCAGTTGAAGAAGCCGATGACGAAGATCAGCACGCTCAGGTGCAGCGGCAGCCCGTTGAGGCCGAAGGCACCGCCCTGGAGCGTGGCCGAGATCGCGATGGCGAAGAGCAGCAGGGGGAAGGCGAGGAAGGTGTCCATCAGGCGGCTGATCACCGAGTCGACCCGGCCGCCGTAGTAGCCCGCCACGACGCCCAGGATCGTGCCGATCACGTTCGACAGGACGGTGGCGCCGAAGGCGACGACCAGCGACACCCAGGAGCCCTCCAGGATGCGGGAGGCGACGTCCCGGCCGAACTGCGGGTCCACACCCAGCGGGTGGCTCCAGCTCATGCCGCCCCAACCGCCGTTCGGCAGCGAGGTGTTGGCGTCGATCAGGTTCTGGTGGAAGGCGTCGGGGTCGAGACCCAGCATCGCCTGGATGGGCCGGGAGAGCGCGGCGACCACGATCAGCAGGACGACGATCACGCCGCCCGCGACGGCGACTCTGTCCTTCTTGAAACGGGACCAGGCGATCTGCCCAAGGGAACGGCCCTCGATCTGCCCCTTATCGGCGCCGGCCAGCACAGCCTCTGGCTGCGCCCCGGCTTCCGCCCCGGTGGTCTCGATCGGTGCGGTCACTGTGACCCGACCCCTCTCGCCGGTGGTGACCGGCCTACGCCTGCCGCGGATCAGCGGCTTTGTCGACTTGCATGCAGATACGGAGTCGTCGACCCCGGGTCTGAGTCGCGAGTCTTCAGCGTGGCCGCGATCACCCGCCAGGCCTGACGGCGAAAGTATGCGCAACCGTGATGCTTAAAAAAGGATTCCGTTATCCGAACAGTGGGTAACGGCCCCCGGACGCGGGACAGTTGGGGCAGAACGACGATTCGGCGCCTTCCGGGGCACTTCACCGCTGTCTACGCGCGAAGAAATGTGTCGTAGACGTAAAAAGTGCGGAGAAGCGGGGAAGGGGCTCGGGAGTCAGTATCCACCACGCGCGGGGGGGTAGCCGTACCCGCCCGTCTGGACGGGGGCCGGGTGGACCTCACGGTCGTAGAACGGGCGGGCGTTCGCCCGCAGCCAGAGGGCGACCGGGTCGTACTCGTCGGACATCGCCACGGTCGACACCGGCAGCCCCTCGGGCACCGCGCCGATCGACTGCTGCATCATCGCGCGCACCGAGTCCACGGCGGCCGGACGGGTGTCGTAGACATCGAGGCCGATGGCGAGATACGGCGCTCCGAGCGCGGGCTGCACCCAGGCCCGGCGCAGGGCGCGGACCGCCGGGGTGCGGTGGGCGTTCTGGGTGAGCAGGGCGTAGAACTGCGGGATCTCGATGGCCGGTTCGGAGAGGCTGAGGGGCCCCGCGGGCTGGCGCTCCAGGCCGGTGGCGATCCGGCGCAGATCCAGCCACGGGATGCCGACTCCGCCGCCGGGGGCGTGCGGGTTGAGCCAGAGGCCGAAGTGGTCGGGATAGAGGGTGCGGGCCACGTCGACCCCGTCGACCACCTCGTAGGAGCGGTTCCAGCCGCTGGCGGAGAGCTCCTGCGCGGAGGTGACGCACGGCGCGTAGCCGTACCCCTCCACCTCCATGTTTCCGTACTGGGCATCGGGGGAGCCGGCCTGGCCGTGCCACAGGAGCATCCATACCTGGCCGGAATTGGGGGTGGCGAGCGCGCGCAGGAGTGCCTCGTAGGCGTCGTAGCGCCCGGGCGTCACCTGGCGCAGCATGTGCTCGACCTGCCCGGCCGCGGTGCCGCTGGCGCTCACCTGTACCGTCCCTCTGTTGTGACCCTTGGATGTGTAACAGCTTAGGCGGTGCCGGGTGTTGGCCGTCGGGAGCCGGGGCTCGCGGCGATCTTCGGGCGCGGGACACAGCCGTCCGCCGTGCCGTCTCCCGCCTCCCCGCCGCCTTTCCTACTGGCCGTACTGGTAGAAGGGCCGGACCTGCGCCCGCATCCAGTCCCCCACCGGATCCTGCGCCACGTCCAGCAGGACCAGGTTGACCGGCCACGGCACCGCCACCCGGTTCAGGGCCCTGGCCAGGGCGTCCATCGGGGCCGCCCTCAAGTCACCCTCCCAGGTGGCGAGTTCGACACCGACGAACATGACGGGCTCGGCCGTCTCGATCGCGGCGAGGCAGCGGCGGGCCGTGCGGACCACGCCGGTGCCGGCGAACTCGGCGGAGGCGGCGGCGAGGAAGTCGACCGGATCGTCCTGCCAGTCGGGCTCGAAGAGCCGGACCCGACCGCCGCTCGTGGGGCCGTCGAGCGCGGTACGGCCCGTCCGGCACAGTTCGGCGACGGCCGGCGGCGGGAGGGGCACGCCGACCACGCCGTCGGGGTTGAGCGCGATGCCCACCTGCGGGGGCAGCCCGCGGGCGAACTCCACCGCGGGCGCGATGGTGTACGACATGTGGCCCCCCGCGACCTGGCGGAACTGCTCCTCGGAGCTGAAGACCGGGACGTAGGCCTGGCCGTCGATGTCGAGGGTGGGCAGATCGAGGGGGCCGCTGTGCGGGCCGCCGCCGCCCGGCAACGGCACCCAGACGAAGCTGCGGCCGAGCACCTCGATGATCCGGCCGCCGGCCGAGGGGATACCGAGAGACGCCGAGAGCACCTCTTCCAGTTCGTTGCCCGGCCATCCGCCGTGCGGATGCGGGTGAGGTTGCGCCTGTCCGGGGAAGTCCGCCGGGAAGTCCATCTTCCTACCGCCTGCTGTAAACCTGCTGTGGCTGAAAAGGCTATCGGGTGCCGCGCCGGCGCACCCGTCCGCTCACCGCGCGAAGTCGATCCGGCGCAGCACGTCCGCCGCGTCCCGGTCGAGCAGCACCGCCGAACCGCACCCCTGGGGCAGTGTGCCTCGCTCCACGGCACGCAGCAGTCGGCCGGCCGCCCCGCGGTGGCGCAGGAACGCGTACCGCGAGACCACACGGCCCCGCTCGCGCTGGCCGCGCAGGGCCGTGACCGGGGCGACGTCGAGGAAGACCAGGTGCAGGGTGCCGCCCCGGCGGCGGGCCGCGCGGCCCAGCCAGCCTCGTACCCAGCGCTGGGTACCGCAGTCGTGCACGACGACCCCGGCCCCGGAGCGCAGGGCGCGGGCGAGACCGGCGTAGTGCGCGAGGCGCACCAAGGGGCGGTAAAGGGCGTACGGCAGGGAACGGGGTGCGCGGGCGTCCCAGCGGTCGCGCGTGTCCTGGGAGTCGACGCGCGGCCCGGCGACCGCGCGCCGCATCAGGGTCGACTTGCCGCTGCCGGGCAGACCGGTGATCACGACCAGGTCGCGGGAGCCGAAGAGCAGCCCGTGCGGGCTGCGTCCGCCGCGCTCGCGCAGGTCGCGGACGACGGGGGCCGGGCGGTCCCGGCTCACCTCCCCGGCCGCGGCGGCTTGCTGCTCGGGCAGCGCGAGTGCCGAGCAAGTGGCGTATGCCGAGGGCCTGTTCACCGTGATCGTCCTCCCCTTGGGTGCGGAGTTCCCCGTCCCCGTCGAGTGTAAAGAGAAGGTAATGCGCGATGTCTCGTGTTTTCGTACCCGAACCGCCACGGGCCGGTCACGGACGCGGGCCTGCCGCGCCCGGACGAGGCGTGCGATGATGTGCCCGCCAACTGCATACCGGCCGCTTGAATCCGCGCGGGAGAGTCCCCAGCCACGTCCTGGTGGGGCGCCGAAGGAGCAAGTCCCTCCCTTGAATCTCTCAGGCCCCGTTACCGCGCGGGCGAGGCACATCTGAAAAGCGGGCCGCTCTCCAGCGGCTCCACCCAAGGTGCAAGTCGTGTCCACCGCCCTGCGCGGTCACGACGAACCTCTCAGGTTCCGATGACAGATGGGGAGGAACGACCTCGCCGTCATGCCCTGGGAGCCACACCGATGAGCAGTAACGCACCCCGTCTCACCGCGCTCGACGCCGTACACCGCGCGCTCGGCGCCACCATGACCGACTTCGCCGGCTGGGACATGCCCCTGCGCTACGGCTCCGAGCGCGACGAGCACCTCGCCGTCCGCACGAAAGCCGGCCTCTTCGACCTCTCGCACATGGGCGAGATCACGGTCAGCGGCCCGCAGGCGGCGACACTCCTCGACTACGCCCTGGTGGGGAACATCTCCTCCGTCGGCGTCGGCCGCGCCCGCTACACCATGATCTGCCGGGCCGACGGCGGCATCCTGGACGACCTGATCGTCTACCGGCTCGCGGCGAGCGGGACCGCCGATGCCGCGTCCCCCGACACGGCGTCCCCCACCTACATGGTCGTCGCCAACGCATCCAACGCCCAGGTGGTCCTGGACGCGCTCACCGAGCGGGCCGCGGGCTTCGACGCCGTCGTCCGCGACGACCGTGACGCCTACGCGCTGCTCGCCGTGCAGGGCCCCGAGTCCGCCGGCATCCTCGGCTCGCTCACCGACGCCGGCCTCGACGGCCTGAAGTACTACGCGGGCCTGCCCGGCACGGTCGCCGGCGTCCCCGCGCTGATCGCGCGCACCGGCTACACCGGCGAGGACGGCTTCGAACTCTTCGTCGCGCCCGAGGACGCCGAGCGGCTGTGGCAGGCGCTGACCGAGGCGGGCGCCCCGGCCGGGCTGGTGCCCTGCGGTCTGTCCTGCCGGGACACGCTGCGCCTGGAGGCGGGCATGCCGCTGTACGGGCACGAGCTGTCGACCTCGCTGACCCCGTTCGACGCGGGGCTCGGCCGGGTGGTCAAGTTCGAGAAGGACGGTGACTTCGTGGGCCGCGAGGCGCTCACCGAGGCCGCCGAGCGCGCCCGGGAGACCCCGCCGCGCCTCCTGGTCGGCCTGATCGCCGAGGGCCGCCGGGTGCCGCGCGCCGGATACCCGGTCGTCGCCGGCGGCGAGGTGATCGGCGAGGTCACCTCCGGTGCCCCCTCCCCCACGCTGGGCAGACCCATCGCCATGGCCTACGTCGACGCCGCGCACGCGGTGCCGGGCACGACCGGTGTCGGCGTGGACATCCGGGGCAGTCACGAACCGTACGAGGTCGTGGCGCTGCCCTTCTACAAGCGCCAGAAGTGACACCGTTCCGACGGCAGACCGCGTGACGTCGGGCACATCACCCCTGCCCACCCGCGGTTTCCCCGCTCCACCGTCATCAGCACATCACCGCGTACAGGAGAATCCGAGCCATGAGCAACCCCCAGCAGCTGCGGTACAGCAAGGAGCACGAGTGGCTGTCGGACGCCGAGGACGGCGTCTCGACGGTCGGCATCACGGAGCACGCGGCCAACGCGCTCGGTGACGTCGTCTTCGTCCAGCTCCCGGAGGTCGGTGACACGGTGACCGCGGGCGAGTCCTGCGGCGAACTGGAGTCGACCAAGTCGGTGTCCGACCTGTACGCGCCGGTCACCGGCGAGATCGTCGCCACCAACGCCGACGTCGTGGACGACCCCTCGCTGGTCAACTCCGCCCCCTTCGAAGGCGGTTGGCTGTTCAAGGTACGGGTCACGGACGAGCCGGGCGACCTGCTCTCCGCCGACGAGTACACCGCCTTCGCCGGCTGAGGAGTCGTAGCCACATGTCCGTCATGAACACCCCCCTGCACGAGCTCGACCCGGACATCGCCGCCGCCGTCGACGCCGAGCTGCGCCGCCAGCAGTCCACGCTGGAGATGATCGCCTCGGAGAACTTCGCTCCGGTCGCGGTGATGGAGGCGCAGGGCTCGGTCCTCACCAACAAGTACGCCGAGGGCTACCCGGGCCGCCGCTACTACGGCGGCTGCGAGCACGTGGACGTCGCCGAGCAGATCGCCATCGACCGGGTCAAGGCGCTCTTCGGCGCCGAGTACGCGAACGTGCAGCCGCACTCGGGCGCCTCCGCCAACCAGGCCGCGCTCTTCGCGCTGGCCCAGCCCGGCGACACCATCCTCGGCCTGGACCTCGCGCACGGCGGCCACCTCACCCACGGGATGCGGCTGAACTTCTCCGGCAAGCAGTTCGACGTGGTCGCCTACCACGTGGACGGCGCCGGACTGGTCGACATGGCCGAGGTCGAGCGGCTCGCCAAGGAGCACCGGCCGAAGGTGATCATCGCGGGCTGGTCGGCGTATCCGCGGCAGCTGGACTTCGCCGAGTTCCGCCGGATCGCGGACGAGGTCGAGGCCCACCTCTGGGTGGACATGGCGCACTTCGCCGGCCTGGTCGCGGCCGGGCTGCACCCCAACCCGGTCGAGTACGCCGACGTGGTCACCTCCACCACCCACAAGACGCTGGGCGGCCCGCGCGGCGGGATCATCCTGGCCCGGAAGGAGTTCGCGAAGAAGCTCAACTCCTCCGTCTTCCCCGGCTTCCAGGGCGGTCCCCTGGAGCACGTGATCGCCGCCAAGGCCGTCTCCTTCAAGGTCGCCGCCTCGGAGGAGTTCAAGGAGCGCCAGCGGCGTACCGTGGAGGGGGCGCGGATCCTGGCCGAGCGGCTGGTGCGGGACGACGTGCAGGCCGTAGGGGTCGACGTCCTGTCCGGCGGAACGGACGTGCACCTGGTCCTGGTGGACCTGCGCGACTCCGCGCTGGACGGGAAGCAGGCCGAGGACCGGCTGCACGAGGTCGGCATCACGGTCAACCGGAACGCGATCCCGAATGACCCGCGACCGCCGATGGTGACCTCGGGGCTGCGGATCGGCACGCCGGCCCTCGCCACCCGCGGCTTCACCACCGAGGACTTCACCGAGGTCGCGGACATCATCGCCGAGACCCTCAAGCCGTCCTACGACGCCGACGCGCTGAAGGCCCGCGTGACCGCGCTGGCCGAGAAGCACCCGCTCTACCCCGGGCTGTAGCAGGCCCCCGGGGGCACCCGCAGCCCGAAGGCGCGCGGGTGCCCCGCCCTCGCCCCGCCCGTGCGGGCCCCGCACCACCCCGTTATGAGGAGTCACCGTGGCCGTCTCGGTCTTCGACCTGTTCTCGATCGGCATCGGCCCGTCCAGCTCCCACACGGTCGGCCCGATGCGGGCGGCCCGGATGTTCGCCCGCCGGCTGCGCAACGAGGAAGTGCTGGACTCCGTCGCGTCGGTACGGACCGAGCTGTACGGCTCCCTCGGCGCGACCGGGCACGGTCACGGCACGCCCAAGGCGGTGCTGCTCGGCCTGGAGGGCGAGTCGCCGCGCACGGTGGACGTGGAGAAGGCCGACGAACGGGTCGCGGCGATCCGGGATTCGGGGCGGCTGCGGCTGCTGGGCGAGCACGAGATCGCCTTCGACCACGATTCCGACCTGAAACTGCACCGCCGCAAGGCGCTGCCCTACCACGCCAACGGCATGACGCTGTGGGCGTACGACGCCTCGGGCACCGAGCTGACGTCGAAGACGTACTACTCGGTGGGCGGCGGCTTCGTCGTCGACGAGGACGCGGTGGGCGCCGACCGCATCAAGCTCGACGACACCGTCCTCAAGTACCCCTTCCGGACCGGCGACGAGCTGCTGCGGCTGACCGCCGAGACCGGTCTGTCCATCTCCGCGCTGATGCTGGAGAACGAGCGGGCCTGGCGCACCGAGGAGGAGATCCGGGCCGGGCTGCTGGAGATCTGGCGGGTCATGCGGGCCTGCGTCTCCCAGGGCATGTCCCGCGAGGGCATCCTGCCCGGCGGCCTGAAGGTACGCCGGCGCGCGGCCCACTCGGCACGCCAACTCCGGGCGGAGGGCGACGCGTTGGCGCACGCGATGGAGTGGATCACGCTCTACGCGATGGCCGTCAACGAGGAGAACGCGGCGGGCGGCCGGGTCGTCACCGCCCCCACGAACGGCGCCGCCGGCATCATCCCGGCCGTCCTCCACTACTACGTCAACTTCGTACCCGGCGCGGACGAGGAGGGCGTGGTCCGCTTCCTCCTGGCGGCCGGCGCCATCGGCATGCTCTTCAAGGAGAACGCCTCCATCTCCGGCGCCGAGGTCGGCTGCCAGGGCGAGGTCGGCTCCGCCTGCTCGATGGCGGCCGGCGCCCTGGCCGAGGTCCTGGGCGGCTCCCCCGAGCAGGTCGAGAACGCCGCCGAGATCGGCATGGAACACAACCTCGGCCTCACCTGCGACCCGGTCGGCGGCCTCGTCCAGATCCCCTGCATCGAACGCAACGGCATGGCCGCCGCCAAGGCCGTCACCGCCGCCCGCATGGCCATGCGCGGCGACGGCTCCCACATGGTCTCCTTGGACAAGGTCATCAAGACCATGAAGGAGACGGGGGCCGACATGAGCGTCAAGTACAAGGAGACAGCCCGGGGCGGGCTCGCGGTGAACATCATCGAGTGCTGAGGGACCGCCTTGGGGGCCCGCGAGATCCCGGGTCCTCGCTTTCTGTGATCTCCGGGCCGTTTGAACCGGCCGCAGCCCGGTAGTCCGGAGAGTGGCGTCGCGCTGGCCAACCGCTCCCGGGAGGGTTCGGCAGTGAGCTCGCCGCCGGCCGTCCCGGGGCGCGTTTCACCGGGGCGGCCGGATCGCCGTCATCGGGTGGCGGTCACCGGACGTCGGCCATGACCCGTTCGCGCAGGGTGGCGCAGGAGGTGCTGATGAGGCGGGAGACGTGCATCTGTGAGACGCCGAGCTGCTCCGCGATGCAGCTCTGGGTCATGCCCCGGAAGAAGCGCAGGTAGAGGATGGTGCGCTCGCGCTCGGGGAGGCAGCGCAGGGCCGGTTTGACCGCCTCGCGGTCGACGACCAGGTCGAATCCGGCGTCGCTGCGGCCCAGTACGCCGGCGAGCGTCATGCCGGTGTTCTCGCCGGGCAGCTCCGCGTCCAGCGACAGGGTGGCGAAGCTGTCCAGCGCTTCCAGTCCGGCCCGTACCTCGTCCTCGCTGAGCTGGGCGTACGCGGCGATGGCGGCCACGGAGGGGCGCCGGCCGGATTCCAGGGGGGCCAGTTCGCGCAGCGCCAGCCGTACCCGGTTGCGGACCTCCTGGACGCGGCGCGGGACGTGCAGGGCCCACATGTGGTCACGGAAGTGGCGCTTGATCTCGCCGGTGACGGTCGGTACGGCGTAGCTCTCGAAGGCGTGGCCGCGGTCGGGGTCGTAGCCGTCGACGGCTTTGACCAGGCCGAGTGCCGCGACCTGGCACAGGTCCTCGTAGGGCTCGCCCTTGCCGCGGTAGCGGCCGGCGATGCGCTCCGCCATGGGGAGCCAGGCCTCCACGAGGGCGCCGCGCAGCGCGTCGCGCTCGGGTCCGTCGGGGAGGCGGGAGAGGCGGCCGAAGTCCGCGGCGGTGCGGGGGGCGTCGTCGTGCGGGTGGCGCCTGCGGGACCCTGTGGTCGTCACACCGGTGACTTTGGCTGCGGGTGTACGCATGGTGCTCACAACTCCCTGACGGGGTTGCCGGATGGCGGTCCCCTGGGAGAGGCGTACGGCGGAACAGGTGAAGGCGCACACCCGCGATCCGGCATACGCCGACTCCCACGGACGTGCCTCCTGTCCGAAGCACTCATTACTCCGCCTGCCCCAACGGGAGCAGTCGAAACGGACGTGTCGGCTCCCAAGCCGGGGGTACGCGTCCAGCGGCACGAAAGGCCGCGAAAGGCACACGAGCGGGAGAGACCCGACCGGACCGGAGCTCTGGACGGACCGGGTGTGCGAGTCGGCGGTGACGTCCGGCGGACGGCCGGGAGAGGAGACGAGCCAGCGTGCGTATCGCATTCCTGATGGCGCCGGAGGGCGTCGAGCAGATCGAGCTCACCGAGCCCTGGCAGGCGGTGACCGACGCGGGGGGCGAACCCGTCCTCGTGTCGACGGAGCCCGGTGAGATACAGGCTTTCGACCATCTCGACCGGGGTGAGACGTTCCCGGTGGACCAGGTGGTCGGCGAGGTGACGGCGGAGTCCTTCGACGGGCTGGTGCTGCCGGGCGGGGTGGCCAACCCGGACGTGCTGCGGCTGGACGGGACGGCCGTGTCGTTCGTCCGGTCCTTCTTCGAGCTGGGGCGCCCGGTGGCCGCCATCTGTCACGCCCCCTGGACGCTGATCGAGGCGGACGTGCTCGCGGGCCGGGTGCTCACCTCGTGGCCGAGCCTGCGTACCGACATCAGCAACGCGGGCGGCACCTGGGTCGACGAGCAGGTGCGGGTCTGCGTGGAGGGTCCCAACACGCTGATCACCAGCCGCAAGCCCGATGATCTCAAGGCGTTCTGCGAGACCTTCCTGACCGAGTTCAAGAAGTCCGCCGGCTAGGCGTCAGTCGCGCGCGAGGCGCGAGGCGGGCGAGGCGCGAGGCGGGCGAGGCGCACGGTTCGCGTGGCGCACGGTGGGACCCGCACGGGGGGGCCGCCCGTCCGTCGTCGGCTCTGTCGCCCCCGGTGTGGGGCCCGCCGTCGGCCCGCGTCGCCTGCCCGGTCAGCCCCGCAGGCTCTGAAGGGGGCGACGTCCCGGTGGTACGCGACGAGGTCACTCTTCGCGTACGCCACTCCTCCGGTCCCCTCGGCCGGGAACAGCACCTTGTCGGGCCGGTGGATGTCGAGGCCGCGCCGACCGGCCCGTACCGTTCGGGTGTCGCTCATGCCGCTCTCCGGTCAAGCGGGCCCGCGCCCCGGCGGCCTCCCCGCGGTGTGGGTGCGGGGGGCCGCCCGTGCGCGCGGACCGGGTTCACACGCCTCCGGAGCCGCTCCAGCGCCGGCGCTTCTGGTCCTCGTTCGGCCTGCTGCCGGCCTGGTCGATCTGGTGCGGCAGCAGTCGCTCCCCGTCCGGTCCGACCTGCGGCATCTCGTTGGGCTCGCGGACTTCGTGGATCTCCCCGACGGGGCCCGACTCCGGCAGTCTGGGCTGCTCCTCCGGGCGGGGCCGCCTCGATTCATGGCGACGTACACCGATACCGGCGCGCACGGCCCAGATGAGCAGCGCGACCACGACCAGGCCGCCGACGAAAGCGACCGCCACACCTACGGCGGCACCGGACGCGGCGATTTCCACGGGTTCATGTTGGGCGATCATCATGGGACCCGGGTACCCCGGCCCGGCGCGGCCAACCCGCCCGACCGGTCAACCGGATGACTGACCGGCACCACCGAGGGTCAGGGAGTGCGGCCGCCGGGAGGTGGTGCTTTCCCGGCGGCCGACGAGGAAACGGGGACGGCTAGTGCCGCGGCAGGCAACGTTTGCCCGTGAAGGAGCGGCGTCAGGTGCGTGCTCTCGGCGGGCCGGCCGGAAGTCCTCGTACTGGACGTACTCGGGCTTTCGGCCGGTGCGGCGCGAGTGGGGGCACCTCCCACGCCCTCAAGGCAGTGGGGGAGCGTGCAGGGCGTCGCGACGGGGTGGATGTTGCCTGTTGCGGCACTAGGAGCGGCCGGTGCGACCGGCCAGGGTGTGGCCGATCGCCAGGTAGACGACCGCGGGCAGACCGTAGTTGACCACGGTGCGCCAGTCGTCGGAGTGGATGGTGAACAGGTCGCGTGACCAGCCCGCGAGCCAGTTCGCGGCGTGGTGGACCCATGACACCAGACCGTTTCCGGTGTTGGCGTCGAACAGGTAGAAGGCGATCCACAGGATCAGGATGAGTGCGGCGAGGTCCGCGATGACGGATATGACCGTCCCCACGGGGCTTCCGCCATAGCGTCTGGACATGCCCAACAACTGGCCCCGACCGGGGATTTGAAACCTCACCGGCCGGATCCGGCTGCCGATTCACAGGTTTCGGCGTCGGCGTCGGCGGGCGGGGCATGCGGTAGGAGGGGCGACGGTGGTCACCCGGCGTCCGCGGTTCCGGGGCGGAGCTACGCTTTCAGCAGGTGAAATGCCCCGTTCGGTTGCCAGTTGCCCCACCCGTCGGCGGTCCCAGCCGGTTGCCCAGCAGTTCGTTGTCCAGTCAGTAGTCCAGGCGAGGAGAAGCCATGATTCAGACCGCCGATCTCCGGGAGTGGCGCGAGCAGGATGTCGTCGACGCCGAGGCGCACAAGATCGGTGTGCTGGAGGCGATCTACGTGGACACCGCCACCGACGAACCGGCCATGGCCACGGTACGGACCGGGCTGCCCACCCGGCACCGACTGCTCTTCGTGCCGCTGCACGACGTGATCGCCGGGCCGGGTTACCTCAAGGTCGCCTATCCCAAGTCGCTGGTGAAGCAGGCCCCTTCGATCGGCACCGACGACGTGCTGCCGGCCGAGAACGAGGAGGAGATCTTCCGCCACTACGGTCTCCCCTACCGGCCCGGTGCGGCCGGCGAACGTCAACTGGCGCGCCGCTGAGGGTGGTTGGTCGTCAGGTCGGCCGTCACCTGTACCTGAGACGTGTGATGTCGCCGTTGGCCCGGTGCACGACCGGAATGGGCACCCGGCCGCGGCCGGCCGCGCCCAGGTTGACGTGCTGGGCCGTGCGGGCGTCGGAGGAGCCGTCGCCGGCCGTCAGTTCCGCGAGGAGTCCGAGCAGGGCGCGGGCGGCGGCGGGCTCGGCGGCGAGCAGCCGGCGGAACCGCACGCGCCAGGCGGCGGTGAGGTCGGCGATGTTCGCCTCGTCGTCCGGTTCGATCAGCAACATCGCCCGGTCGCGGGCGACTTCGCGGTCCGTGTCGCTCCTGCGGTGCGGCTCGTGGTGTCCCCACAGACGGCCGACGAGCGCGCGGGCCCGTTCCCAGTCGTCACCTGCCAGGGCATCGACGAGCGCGCTCGCCGCGGTCGCCACCAGACCTGCCGGTTCCCTCTCCATGTGCTCCCCCGTCGCATCCTGCGTGGGGCCGGCCGGGTGCGGAGTCCCGACGTCCGCTGCACCGGCCGGCCCAGTGAGGCACGGACCCCTGCCCGTCCCCCGGTGCGGCCGTCCGCGCGTCGGCTCCCCGGTCCGTACCGCCCCGGCCGCCCGCGCACCGTAAGCCCGTGAGTGCTCGACGGTCTTCAGGGGCCGCCCCCCGGTTCTTCCCCCGGACCTCCTGAGAAGCGGCCCGGGAACGGGTACGGCGTCCGGTCGCACGGGGGCTCGGGCTCCGGGGAGCCGGCCTCGTCCAGCCGGGACTCCAGCGCGGACACCAGCCCCACGACTCCGTGGAAGGGGTCCCCGGGGTCCTGGGGGCCGGCCTTCACGGTGCCCTCCAGATGCCCCTTGGCCGATCTGCGCACTTCGAGGAGGACCAGCACGTCGGACTCCGTTCCTGGCGGGAATGCCCCCGGGCCACGGTAGATCGCCGGTGTCGCGGCCGCGTCGGTACCGGCCCCCGAGAAACCCCGGGGCCGCCCCCTAATCCGCCGTCGTAGCCTCGTCGTCGTCCAGCTTCAGCGCCCTCAACTGCTCCCGGCCCAGGTGGAGTTTGTCGTAGGCGTGCTGGAGGTGGGACTCGACCGTCTTCTCGGCGACGCCCAGCCGCCGGGCGATGGCCTGGTTGGAGAGGCCGCCGCGCATCAGCTGTACGGCCTCCCGCTCGCGCCGGGTGAGTACGGCGAGTGCCGAGACCGGTCCGGTGAGGCGCAGCCCCAGTTCCTCCGCGAGGCGCCGGGCCTGGTCGGCGTAGGCCGTCGCCCCGGCCTCCTCGAACACTCGCAGCGCCGAACGCAGGGCTTTCTCGGCCGCCAACCCCTGCCCCAGGGCTGCGAGTTGGCCGGCTTGCAGTAATCGGACCCGGGCGCCTTCGAGGGGCAGTCCGGCCCGCTCCGCGAGGCGGAGGGCCTCTTCGCAGTCGGCGACGGCGGCGGCCGGGGCGCCCTCGGCGGCGCTGATCTGCGCCCGTACCCGGGCCACGGCGAGCCGCGCCGAGGTACGTCCGACGGCGTCGGTGCGAGCGACGAAGTCCGCGAGGGACCGGGCGGCCTCGCCGGTACGGCCCAGGCGGGACAGGGCGTCGGCGCGGACGGGGCCGAAGAGATGGGTGCCGGGTTCGCGGGAGGAGTAGTGCGTCTCCATCGCCTCGGCCGCGTCGAGCAGGCCGGGCAGGTCCTCGGCGGCCTGGGCGACGGCGGCGCGGGCGGCGGCGGCGAACGCGAAGCTCATCGGGCTGGCGATGAGCTGGGACCAGTCGGTCGCCTGCCGGGTGTGCCGCGCCGCCTCCTCCCAACGCCCCTGTGCGGCAAGGGGATAGCAGGCCAGGGCGTGCAGCAGCGGGTAGTCCCACACCCGTCCGTTCTCGGCCGCGTCGCCGATCGCGGACGCCGTCAGCCGGGCCGCTTCCGCCAGGTTGCCCCGGCGGTACTCCGTCTCGCCGAGGAAGCCGAGCGCCTGTCCGACGCGCAACGCCTCGCCCCGGGTGGCCCGTTCCACCGCCCCGCTCAGATCGGCGTGCGCGCCCGCCAGGTCGTCGGACCACAGCCGGATCATCCCCCGCGCGACCAGCCCGTCCAGCCCGGCGGCGGCCCCCGGCAGGTGGACGGCGCCGAGGTCGCGCAGCGCCCCCGGCGCGTCCCCGGCGAGCGCCGTGCCGACGGTCTTCGCGAACCACGCGAACGCCCGCACCCACGCCTCGCGGGTCTCGGCGGCGACGGCCGCGACGCCGTACTCGACCATGTCCCGGTAGTCCAGCTGCACCACGCCGATGATCGCGAGCTGGCTGGTGACCCGGGCCTCCAGGTCGGCCGGCGCCCCGGTCCGCCCCTCCCGCGCGGTGCCGGCCGGGTCCGCCACGCCCTCCCGGACCGCGTCCAGCGCCCGCCGGAACAGCTTCCCCGCCTCCGCGACCTGCCCGTCCAGCAGCACCAGGTAGCCGTGCACGTAGTCCAGCCAGGGCCCCGGTGCCTGTGCCGGGAGGTCGCCCGCGTACCGCCGGGCCGTGCTCGCGTCACCGCTGACCAGGAGCGCCTCGACGGCGGTGAGCAGGCGGGCCCGCACGTGCGGGCCGGGCGGGGTCAGTTCCAGGGCGTGGCCCGCGTACACGGCGGCCAACCGCAGGTTGCCGAGGGAGAGTTGCCGCTGTGACTCGCGTTCGGCCTCGGTCGCGAGGGCTTCGTCCCGGCCCTGTTCGGCGGCGATCCGGTGCCAGAGCGCGTCGGGGCCGCCGAGCCGGCCGGCGCCGCCGTGCAGCCGGCGTCTGCGGCCGGGGCTCATGTCGCTGTAGACGTAGTCGCCGATCACCCCGTTGGGGAAGGCGAGCGTACGGCCGCCGGTGCCCGGTGCCTCCACCACGAGCCCGGAGCGCACGGCCTCGTCGAGCGCCTCGTCCAACTCGCTTTCCCTGCCGGTGAGTCCGGCGAGTTCGCGGGCCTGGGCGAGCGCGAACCGGCGGCCCAGTACGGCACCGGCGGCGATCAGGTCGCGGGTGGCGGGCGCGCAGGAGCCGAGCCGGGAGATGAGGGTGAGCGGCATGCTGCGGTGGGCGGGCAGCGGACCCCGGCCGTAGGCGAGGGTGTGCGGGTCGACCTGTTGCAGCAACTGCCGTGCGTGCAGCGGGTTTCCGCCGGTCAGCTCGTGCAGGTGGGCGGCGCCGGCCGGGGAGAGCCGGGGCTGGCCCCACTCCGGGGCGAGCCGCAGCAGGGTGTCGGCGCTGAGTCCGCCGAGCCGTACGACCGCGCCGCCCTCGGACTCGAACAGCCGCCGCCAGCCCTCGTGGAGCCCGTCGTGGGCGCGGGCCCAGGGGCGTTCCCCGGCGCTCACCGCGTCCACCGGTACGTGCGCGACGACGAAGAGGACCGGTTCCGTGCGCAGTGACCGGGCGGCCAGCCGGAGCGCCGTCATCGACGGCCGGTCCCCCCAGTGCGCGTCGTCGACGACCACGACGAGCGGGGCGGCGCGGCGCAGGTCGGCGGCGAGCGCCCGCGCCACCAGGGCGGGGTCGGCCAGCTCGGTCAGGGTGTCCGCGGTGGCCCCGCCATGGGTGTCCGGGGCGTCGGGCAGGTCGTGCGTGAGCTGGCGCACCACTTCCCAGGGCCGGCGTTCCCAGGCCTCGTCGCCGTAGGAACGGGCCACCAGGGGTGGTGCGGTCCGGCGCAGGAAACCGGCGACCAGGGCCGACTTGCCGATCCCCGCGGGTCCCTCCACCGCCACGACGGTGGGCCGGTTGCGCAGGGTGTCGCGCCAGGCGGCCGTCAGTGCGGCCAGCTCCGGTTCGCGTCCGGCCGGCGGACCCGAGTACAGGTCGAACAAGTCCTTGCTGGAGCCCACTGCGTTGCCCTTTCCCACCCGCGCCCGGACGGCCGCCCGCGACTCGTCCGCCGTCCGCCACCCCCGGCGAAGGACGCCCAGTATGGCCGGACCAGCTCCGTCCCGGCAGTCCAAAGAGCCTGCGCGGTACGGGAGTTGGAAGTTTTCGTAGCCAGGATGTGTTCCTCCCGGGGCTACCGTGCGGTAACCGCTTGCTCCTACGCTGCCGCCAACCGGACGACAGCGAAGGGGATCGGTCTCATGCGAAGCTCGCGCGCGGCAGGAGCGACACGACGGCTGGCGGCACTGTTGGGTGCCGCCGCCCTGCTGATGACGGCACCCGGCAACGCCCACGCGGCGGCGCCGAAACTCTCCGAGACGACGACGATCGGCACGCACAACGCGTACGACAAGGCCAAGTACACGTACTTCGCCCAGGCGTTGGACTCCGGCGCCTCGCTGCTCGAACTCGACGTCTACGCCGACAGCCTGAGCAAGCGGTGGCGGGTCAGCCACAGCAACCCGTTCGGCGACGACAACAACTGCGAGAAGGCGGACACCCCGAGCGAGCTGTACGGCCAGGTCCGCAACCAGGATCTCGGCGGCTGCCTCGACAACATCGCCGCCTGGAACCAGCTCCACCCCGACCACGCGCCGATCATCTTCAAGGTGGAGATGAAGGCCGGCTTCAACAACAACGTGGGCCTCGGACCGGACGAGTTCGACACCCTGGTGGCGCGGAAGCTCGGCGACAGCGTGTACAAGCCGGCCGATCTGCTGGGCGGTTCGTACGCCACGGCGGACGCGGCGGCCAGGGCGGACGCGTGGCCCTCGCGCGACGCGCTCAAGGGCAAGTTCCTCTTCGAGCTGATCCCGGGCACGGTGGAGGAGGCCAACCCCTTCGACCACTACTGGACCGACGAGGAGTACGGCGACCATCTGCGCGACCTGTACGCGACCGGCGGCATCGCGGCGGCGCAGGCCTTCCCGGCGGTGCTCGGCGCGGCCGGCGGCGACCCGCGCACCAGCCGCTACGACGCCTCGATCCAGCCCTGGTTCGTCTTCTTCGACGGTGACGCGGCGACGTACGTCAACAACGGCTACGACACGTCGTTCTACTCGGCCGGCCACTACGTCCTCATCATGACGGACGCCGCCCAGGTGGCTCCGGCGATCTCGTCGACCACCCCGACCGATGCGGAAGTCGCCGCCAAACTGGCCCAGTTGGCCGGGTACCACGCGAGCGTGATCACCTCGGACTGGTCCGCGAAGCCGGTCTCGGTCCTGAGTTCGGTGGCCGCCCGGGGGTGACGTTCCGGCCGCGAGCGGGAATCAGCCCTGTCAGTGTGGGGAACCCGACGACCACTCGACTCCCCTCCCCCACCGGTACCTCAGGAGCTTCCATGCTGCGCGGCATCGACGTGAGCGCGTTCCAGTCCACCGCCTACGACACGGACGGCCTCTCCTTCGCCTTCATCAAGGCGACGGAGGGCCATTCGTATGTCAACCCACGGCTCACCGCCCAGACGAAGACGGCTCGCGACGCGGGCCTGGTCACGGGCTTCTACCACTTCCTCTGGCCGGGCGACCTCACGGCCCAGGCGGAGTACTTCGTGAGCAAGGCCCCCGAGAAGGAGGGCGACCTGCTCGCCGTCGACTGGGAGACCACCGCCGACGGCACCCACGCGAGCAACGCGGAGAAGGACAGCTTCATCCGCAAGGTGAAGTCGCTGCGGCCGGGCAACCGGGTCGTGCTGTACTGCGACCGCAACTTCTGGCTCACCGTGGACAAGACGTCGTACGCGGGCGACGGCCTGTGGATCGCCGACTACACGACGGCGGGCAAGCCGCGGATCAAGGCGAAGTGGCGGTTCCACCAGTACAGCAGCGACCCGCACGACAAGAACGTCGCGGACTTCGCCGACGCGGCGGCGCTGCGCGCCTGGGCCGAGGACGCCTGAAGGGGGCGCCCCCGGTCCCGGCTGTCCGGTCGGTGGGGTCAGCCCTCAGCCCTGGAAGTCCGGCGTCCGCTCCGGGGAGGCCTCCGCCAGGGCCTTGGTGACGCCGTCGACGCCCTCGCGCAGGCCGTACACCGGGGTGCCGGGCTGCTGGCGCCAGGACTCGTCGAGGGGGCCGGCGTCGACCGTGTCGAAGCCGAGCTCGTCGATCAGGGCCCGCACCACGCGCTTGGCCGCCTCGTCGTCACCGGCGACGGGCAGCGCGATGCGCTCGGGGTCGCCGGCCGGGCGGTGGCGGTCCAGGATGTCCTGGGCGTAGGTGCCGTTGAACGCCTTGACCACGGTGTGCCCGAGGTGCTCGGCCGTCCAGCGGCTCTCCGTGCGGCCCTCGTCCTCGATCGCCGCGATCCTGCCGTCGCGCTGCTGCGGGTAGTAGTTGCCGGTGTCGATCACCACGAGCCCCTCCGCCGCGCCGTCCAGCACGCCCGACGGAAGGCCGGGGACCGCCTTGAGCGGGATCGTGACCACGACGACCTCGGCACCGCGCGCGGCCTCCTCGACCGGTACGGGGGTCGCGCCCGTCTCCTCGGCCAGTTCGGTGAGCGTCTGCGGGCCGCGGGAGTTGGCCACGCGGACGTCGTGACCGACGGCGGTGAGCCGCCGGGCCAGGTTGCCGCCGATGTTGCCCGCGCCGATGATGCCGATCTTCATGACAGACCTTTCGCCGTTCCGGATCGATGCACGCGCATGCGTCTGGGGTGTCAACCCCGGCGCGCCACCCCCTATTCCGGCGCTGCGCCGATCAGGTGAGGCGACATGACGGAGGGGGGGGGGGGGGCCGGGGGGCGGGGGGGGCCCCCCCCGGGCCGGAGGAGTGGGGGT
>NZ_JBEXET010000048.1:0-51343 GCF_040606415.1 Streptomyces sp. NPDC005423
CCAGGGCACCCCCATCGAAGCCGCCTGCCGCATCATCATCCTCGAAGACCAGCTCGAAGAAGCCCAGCGCCTCAACGCCGAACACCGCCGTCCCGGAACGGCGGACCCGACGGCCTCGGCCTGACCGTGACTCGCCCGGCAGTGCTGCCACCTCCCAAGGGAGGCGGCCGACACGCTTGTTACCGAGCGGGAGTACGGTGAAGGCAGGCAGAGACTTTCCGTATGCCGGAAGTCGAAGCACGCCCTGACCGCCGTATCCGGGTGCGCACTCCGCGCCCAACTTGTTTCCGCAGCACGCCATCCGTCCTCACCGGGGCAGCCCGTGAGCCCGGCCGCGCCATCCGCATCCAGGCCGAGGAGTCACGCATGCCGGTCAGACCGAGCACGTCCACGACGGGTGCCCGCCATGGCGCCGGCCCCGGCCGGGCCTCCCCACCGGGCGTCGCCGTCCGCCCTTCCGAACGCCTCGGCCGCGTGCACATGGTGCGCCGGACGAGTCCGTCCCGCGTGGCCGCCCGCCGTGACTGACATCAACCACTGGTCCACACACGGCAGTTGGCAGGAGCTCTCATGACCGTCGCACTGCAGCCCCCGCTTCCCCTCCTGCGCCTACGCCTGGCGCCCCACGGCGACATGCCCCGGCTCATCGACGGCGGGTGGTGGCCTCGTTCGTACGACCTGCTCGTCGAACTCCCGCAACTGCTGGCCGGGTTGCCGCGCGACTGGGGCACCATCACCAGCGTCACGGTCAACGGGACGACCTGGTCGGCGGTGCCCGGCCGGATGCTCATCTCCAACCAGGTCGTACGGCTGCACCGGAACAGCACGCCGTCCGCCGCGCACACCATCGTCCTGCTCGCGCCAGGTCACGGGCGCTGGGACCTGCTGGTCGTGCCGCCGGACACGACCGAGCAGGCCGCGGAACCGCTCATGGCGGCTGCGGCGGAAGGTCAGGCGTGAGCGAGCCGTGACGTACCGCGCGGTCGAGCCGGGCGCGGTGTGACGGGTACCGCGCCTCGAACCGGTGGACCAGACGGGTCGCGGCGACGACCAGGATCAGCAGGGCACTGACCGCCAGGGCGATGACCACGGCGGTCACCTCCCCACGGAGGAATCGCCACCGAGGAGCAGGTGAGGAGCGGCCCGGAGCGGGGGAGGAGCGGTGGTCGCGTACATCACGCAAACCTGTCTCCGGACCCTGTGCGAGCACAAACCGCCCGGTGTCGTCACGCACCGGGAACGGCGCCGGCGTCGAGGCCGGCACGCGAAGTGCTCCCGATGTCCTCACGCTACTCCCCGGAGGGGCGCGGCGGACCGTTCCCCCGGGCCCCACGCGCAGCCCGCGGCCGGCCGACCTCCGCGATGTGTGGAGCTGCGGAGTCCTCACCGCGGCCGGGCCGGCATCGCTGAACTGTCGAACGCGCGCTGTCACGGCCGGCAAGGTTTCGACGGAGGCGCCCCGGAGAGCAGGATGACCGCGCCGGTACCGTGGTGCAATGTGACCTTCGGACAGACTTCTGGATGTCATCGAGCGAGGAGGAGTCGTTGTGACCACTGCGGGACCGGATGGTCGGGGGGCTTCTCGTCCTGTCGGGGGTGAGAGCCGACGGGAAAGCGCGACGACGCTGGCGGAGACGTTGGAGGCGGCGGAGACCGCGGCGCCCGTGGAGTCGCTCGACGTGGTCGCGCGGATGCTCAAGGAACGCCTCGGGGCCGCGTCGGTGTCGTTCCTCATCACCGACTTCACCGGCTCCTCCGTCGTACGGCTGGGAGCGGCCGGCAGCGTCGAGACCGATGAACCCGCTCGGCGGATCGGGCTGCGGGGCACCCTCTACGACGACGTGATCCGCACCCAGCGGCCGAGCGTGGAGGACAAGGGCGAAGGCGAGCTGGTGCGGATCGTCGCCCCAGTGACCAACCGTGGCGACGCCATCGGGCTCCTCGAACTGTTCCTGCCCACGGCGCCCGACACGCTGGTGATGCAGGAGATCGGCGAGACCGCGCACGCTCTGGCGTACCTCGTCATCGCCAACCGGTCCTACACCGACGTGTACCAGTGGGGCCGTCGTACCAGCCCGCTGAGCCTGGCCGCGGAGATCCAGCACCGGCTGCTCCCGGCGTCGCTGGCGTGCGAGGCCGCCCAGTTCGCGGTGGCCGGGGCGCTGGAGCCGGCCGACCATGTCGGGGGGGACACCTTCGACTACGTGGTCGACCGGGACACCGTCCAGCTCTCCGTCACCGACGCCATGGGACACGACGTCGACGCCGCACTGCTGGCCACCCTCGCGGTGGGCGCGCTGCGCCGGGCGCGGCGGGCCGGCGCGGACCTCGCCGAACAGGCCCGGCATGCGGACGAGGCCATGCGCGAGCACGGCCGCCAGAGCTACGTCACCGGCCAGCTGCTGCGCATCAGCCTGATCGACGGCAGGACGGAGTTCGTCAACGCCGGTCACCCCTGGCCGCTGCGGATGCGCGACGGACACGTGCAGGAGCTCGTGCCGGAGATCGACATGCCCTTCGGCTTCCAGGTGCCGCACTCCTACCGGGTCCAGTCGCTGGACCTGCGGCCGGGCGACCGGCTGGTGATGCTGACCGACGGCATGCTGGAGCGCAACGCGGGCAGCCTCGATCTGTCGGACCTGATGGTGAGCACCGGCGACCTGCATCCCCGCGAGGCCGCCCGCACCCTCATCGCGGCGATCGTCGACGCCAACCAGGGGCACCTTCAGGACGACGCGACCGTCATGTGCCTGGACTGGCACGGCACCAACCACTCCCAGCGGGACGCCGCCACCGGCGCCGACCTCTCCGACGCCTCTCGACGGGATACGGCCGGACACACCACGGGGCATGCGTCGACGGGACCGCTCGGGGGCTGAGCCCAAGGGGGAAGGGCCCCGGCCAGGGCTGGGACTCGGCAGCGCTCAGCACCGTCAGGCCTGGAGCAGGTCGGTCGAGACCGTCCAGAGCCGTTCGGCGGCGCCGGGGTCGAGAGCCCATTCCTTGACGCCGTGCGGGTGCTGGGCGAGGTCGGCGTCGTCCGGCACGGTGTAGGCCTCTCGTGCGTCGTCGAGGTAGTGGCCTCCGGAGTCCGCGAACTCCGGGGCGACGGCCGCGACGATACTGGTGGCGGCCCCCTGCTCGACCGTCTTGTACGTGAAGATCCCGGCGGCCTCGGCCGCGTCGAGCGACTCCCTCTGCCGTGTCGAGAAGTTCCGCTGAAGTCCCGTAGCGACGCCGCCGGGGTTCACCGCGTTGGCGATGACGCCGTCGGAGGCCCAGAGGCGGGTCGCTTCGACGGCGAACAGGGAGTTCGCCGTTTTGGACTGGGCGTAGGCAAGCTGCGGGTCGTATTCGCGACGTTCGAAGTGGAGGTCGTCGAAGTCGATGCCGGCCCGCATGTGCGCGGTCGAACTGACCGAGACGATGCGCGCTCCGTCGCGGTCGGCCGCTCCCCGGGCCAGGGCGTCGTGCAGGCCGGTGGCGAGGGCGAAGTGGCCGAGGTGGTTGGTCGCGAACTGCAACTCCCAGCCCTCGCGGGTCCGTTCGAGGTCGGCGGTGACCACGCCGGCGTTGTTGATCAGCAGGTGCAGTGGGCCGCCCCACGCGTCGACGAAGCGCGTGACGCCGGCCCTGTCGGCGAGGTCGAGCCGGACGACCCGGGGCCGGATTCCTCCGGTCGACCTGGCGATCGACTCGGCGACAGCGTCACCCGCGGCGGTGTTCCGGACGGCGAGCGTCACCTCCGCCCCGGCGGAGGCCAACGCGCGAGCCGTCTCGGTCCCGATGCCGGAGGAGCCTCCTGTCACGATCGCGCGGACGCCGGTCAGGTCGATGTCCGCCAGCACCTCGGCCGCGGTGCTGGCGGCGGTGAAGGGCGTGGAGACGGGGGTACGAGGGGTCATGGCAGCGACTATACGGACTGAACAGTACTTGTATAGCTCGGCTCCCGCTCGTATGCTCGTTCCATGAGCAGTCCCGAGGTCGGCCGCCCGCCGTCGACAGTCGCCGATACCGACCGTCGGACCGTGGTCCTGGACTCCGCCATGGCCACGTTCGCGCGGTTCGGTTACCGGAAGACCTCGATGGAGGAGGTGGCCCGGGCGGCACGCATCTCCCGGCCCGGGCTCTACTTCCTCTTCTCCTCCAAGGAAACCCTGTTCCGGGCCGCGGTCACCCAGGCTCTGCAACGCGATATCGCGGCGGTCGAGCGCGTGCTGGCCGACACCGGCCGGCCCCTTGCCGAGCGGCTGGTGGCAGCGTTCGACCAGTGGGCCGGCCGGTACGTCGGCCCGCTGGCGCGCGATGTCGCGGCGGTCATCGAGGGCAATCCCGACCTTCTCGGGGAGATCGTCGAGACCACGCCGCGACGCTTCGAGCAACTGATCACCGACGCGATCACCGACGCGATCGCCGTCGAGTCGCCGTCGGGGCGACAGGCCGCCGTTCGTATCGCACAGACGATGATCAGCACATCGATCGGCCTCAAGTACCAAGCGGAGTCAAGGGAGTTCTACCTCGAACGACTGGAGGTCGCCGTCGCTCTCCTGGTGCGCTGAGGGCACGTGCCGAGGCGCGGGGCGGAACCCGGCCGCTGGGGCAGTCGGCCGTGGGCGGGCCGACTCTCTCGCTACCGAGATGTCCAGTACCCGTGGTGCCGGCAGCGGGCCGAGGTCATCCTCTCGCCTCCGGCGCCGGCGGAGCGATCGCGTCGACCAGGCCCCATTGCAGTGCCGCCGCCGCGGTGAGCGGAGTTCCGGTCAGGGCGAGGTACGCGGTGCGCTCCCGGCCGATGCGGACCGGCAGGCTCGCGGTGCCGCCCGCGCCCGGGATCAGACCCATGGCGAGTTCGGGCAGACGGATCACCGTGTCCGGTGCGGCCAGCAACCGGCCCGCGAACGCGGCCAGTTCGATGCCCGCGCCCACGCAGGCGCCGTGCAGATGGGCGGTCACCTTGTGCGCACAGCGCTGGAGCAGCGCGGCGGGGCTGCGGTGCACGCGTATCCGGTGGGCTTCGGCGGGGTCACACGAGGTGCCGAACTCGGCCAGGTCGCCGCCGCCGCAGAAGGCGGGTCCGGCGCCGTAGAGCTCGATCTGCCGGATCGAGGGGTCGGCCACGGCGACCTCGAACGCCTCGCACAGGGCGTCCCGGGTGGCCGCGTCGAAGGCGTTCCGCACCCAGGGACGGTCGAGGGTGACCGTCAGGCGGGCGCCGGCACGCCCGAGCCGGACCGGTTCGTGTGCCGGGCGGGGCGCGCGGGCGGGGGCCGCGGCCAGCCAGGCGCGGTGACCCGTGCCGCCCTGGAGGGCCGAGTAGGCGAAGGACTCGACGAGCAGCCGGTCGGGAGGAGGCAGCGCGGCGCCCATGCGCAGCACCTGGACGAGAGCGAGAGCGGCGGCGGGCTGCCCGCCGACGGCGTCTCGCAGGTGCCGGACAGCGGCATCGGTGTCCGCACACGACACCCAGGGCCGCGGGGCGTCGGGAGCGGATGTCAGCAGGACGTCGAACTCACCACCAGTGCGCGTCGGTTGGGTCGCCACACCCACGACCACCTGGTTACGGGCGGAGGGAGGCGGTGCCGAGCGGTCGAGGTCGACCAGGAGGAAGGGCGATTCCATGGTCACCGCAGTGTAATCTGACGTAACTTCTGTGGAGAAGGGTGTTCCCGTCGTGAAAAACGCCGCTCTCGCTCCATGGATGGCCGCCGCCGAGCCGTTCCTCGGCCCGCTGCACACCGTCGCGGACGACCTGACCGAGCGCACCGGCGTCCCCGTGGACCTGCCCACCGTCCTCTTCCTCCGCGCTCGTCTCGCCGGATTGGCGCCTCCGGGCCGTACGTCGGCGGGCGGCTCCTGCCGGCTGCTCAGGACCGCCGACGGGTGGGCGGCGGTCAACCTGGCCCGCCCGGACGACCACGCGTCCCTTCCCGCCCTGCTCTCCCTGCTCGGCGTGTCGACCACCGACCTCGTCCGGGCGGTCACCCGGACCACGTCATCCCAACTGGTGCAGCACGCGCAGCTGTTGGGCATCGCGGCGGCTGCGCTCGGATCGGATAGCGGGGACCGTCCGCCCGTACGCGCCCGGGCGTCGGGGCAGCGGCGGACGCGGCCCCTCGCGGGCCTGCGGGTCGTCGACCTGTCCGCCCTGTGGGCGGGACCGCTCTGCGCACGGCTGCTGGGGCTCGCGGGCGCCCGGGTGACGAAGGTGGAGAGCACCACCCGCCCCGACGGGGCACGGCTGGGGCAACCCGACTTCTACCGCTGGCTGCACGACGGCCACGACAGTCTCGTCCTGGACTTCGCCTCCGGCGCCCTGGCCGAGGTGGTGGCCGAGGCCGACATCGTCATCGAGGCGTCCAGGCCGAGGGCGCTGAGACGACTCGGCGTCCACGCCGAGGAGTTCCTGGCCGCGCGCCCGGGGCGGGTCTGGGTCGGGATCACCGGGTACGGGCGTACGGACGACCGGATCGCCTTCGGCGACGACGCCGCGGTCGCCGGTGGCCTGACCGGTCGCGACGCGGGGGCGGACCCGGTGTTCCTCGGCGACGCGATCGGTGATCCCGTCACGGGCCTGTACGCCGCCCACGCCGTCGTCCGCTCCCTGGCCGCGGGCGGCGGGGAGCTGTTGTGCGTGTCGATGGCGGCCTGCGCCGCGTCGCTCGCCGGCTCCGGAGTGCCGCCATGCTGATCCGGGACGTGGAGGTCGAGGGCCGGGCCGGACTGGACGTGCGGGTCGGCGCCGATGGGAGGATCGCGGAGGTGGGGCGTGGCCTGGCGGGGCGGGCCGAAGTGGACGGTGGCGGCGGGGCGTTGCTGCCGGGCCTGCACGACCACCACGTTCACCTGACCGCGCAGGCGGCGGAGCTCGCCTCGGTGCGGGTGGACCCGGCCGAGGTGCGCGGGCTCGACGAACTCGCCGCGGCACTGCGGCGGGGCGGTCCGGGGGAGTGGGTGCGGGCCGTCGGCTACCACGAGAGCGTCGCGGGCGAGCTGGACCGATGGGCGCTGGACGCGCTCGTTCCCGACCGGCCGGTCCGGGTGCAGCACCGCAGCGGGGCGATGTGGTTCCTCAACGGCGCGGCGCTACGGGCGGCGGGCCTGGGGGACGAGGGCGACGGCCGGCTGTGGCGGCAGGACGGGCGGCTGCGCGGACGGATTCCGCCCGTCCCGTTGGACTTCGAACGGATCGGCCGGCGTGCGGCACGTCTCGGCGTCACCGGGTTCACCAACGCCGATCCGCACCCGCCGCCCGGCCTGGAACGGACCCTGTCCGTGCTGCCGCAACGACTCCTCGTCATGGGATTCGACTCCCCGACGAAGCTGGTCCTCGACGACCTGACGCTGCCCACGCCGGACGACCTGGCCGCCACGGTGAGCGGAGTGCGGCCCCGTGCGGTCGCCGTGCACTGCGTCACCCGCGTCCAACTGCTCGTGACTTTGCTCGCGTTGGAGCAAGCGGGTCCGGTCGAGGGCGACCGCATCGAGCACGGCTCGGTCATCCCGGCGCAGGCCATCGACCGCATCCGGCACCTGCGTGTGACGGTCGTGACCCAGCCGCACTTCCCGATGGAGCGGGGCCGTGAGTACGCCACCGACGTCGACGCCGACGACCGCGCACACCTGTACCGCTGCCGCAGTCTCGCCGACGCGGGTGTCCCGCTCGCCGCCGGCACCGACGCGCCCTACGGCACCCACGACCCGTGGGCGGTGATGCGGGCCGCCGCCACGCGTGACGACGGCGAACGTATCTCGCCCCGGCAGGCCCTTGACCTCTTCCTCGGCGCACCCGAACAGCCCGCCCGCGCACGCCGGTTGCGCGTCGGCGCCGCCGCCGACCTGTGCCTGCTGCGCGTTCCCCTCGCCGAGGCGCTCGACACGTTCTCCGCCGACGTCGTACGAGCCGCCTACGTGGGTGGCCGAGCGATCAGCCGGTGAACCCCTCTGCCGGCTGTTGATGTGTGATCCGTAGCAGAGGTGCGACCGGTGGTGACGCCAATTGCCGTACGCGACCCGCCAGTTGGGAGGGATCGGGTGTGCCCGGTACGGGAGAAGGGCCCGCGCGGGCGCGGACCCTTCTCGGTGGAACGGCGCTCGGGTCAGCTCTTGGCGCGGGCGCCGCTCTTGGGGGCTGTCGTCTTCTTGGCCGCCGCGGTCCTCTTCGGTGCCGCCTTCTTGGCTGTGGCGGGTCTCGCGGCGGTGCTCTTGGCGGTCGCCCTGGCGGGGGTGGCGGCGGGTGCGTCCTTGTCGGTCCGCAGGGCCGTCCCGGTGATACCGCCCAGGCAGAACGCCCACACGTCCTCCGCGCCGACCGGCGAGGGATGCGCACCCACCGGGGGCGCCGGTGCCTGCGCCGTGAACATGGCCGTCTGCATGATCAGGGAAGCGGTGTGGCGGGGCCTGGGTGCGACGGCCGCACCGGCTTCCACCGCCCCTTCCACCAGCTCGGTGAAGAGGCTCAGCAGCGGCAGGTGAGCGGTGGCCACCTGGTCCGGATGGCTGACCAGCAGCTGGATGGCGAAGTCGGCGAAGAGCGGGGACTGGTGTTCCTCGCGGGGAATGGAGGACCGGTACAGCAGGTCGACCGCGACCTTGAGCTGTTCCAGCGGCTCCCGCACGGTCGCGGTCTTCTCCCGGATCTCGGCGGCCGACTTCGACAGGGCGTCCTCGAAGAGGGCGAGCAGCAGCTCGTGCTTACCGTCGAAGTGCTGGTAGAAGCTGCGCAGCGACTGACGTGACCGCTCCACCACTTCCTGCACGGTGAAGTCGGTGGTGCCCTTGTCGGCGATCAACTCCTGGGCCGCTTCGAGGAATCGCTGCACGCGCTGCTCGGCGCGCACCTTCGCTGCCCGGGTGGATCGCTCGACGGCGCGCTGCCGCCACGCGGGCTCAGGGGGCTCGACCGGTTCGGCGGGGACGACACTCATGCGTAGAACGGTACTCCACGCATGTGAAAAGACCGGCCCCTCCCCTACCGCACTGCGGACCCTCAGGGCCGAGACCCTTACTTCCCCGTAACGAGAATCTTATTTTTCCCTTGCGTGATGACGTATCCAACGCCGGTGCTGACGGTGCTGACGGTGCTGACGGTGCTGTGGGGTACCGGAGGCGGGGCGTGAAGTACGAACGACAGACGGTCGCCAAGGTGCGCACCCGCGCCGAGGAGCAGCGCTGGGACTCCTACCGCGGACTCGGCTGGCTGGAGGCAGAAGTACCTGTTCCACTGACCGAGAAGCGTATTCTCGTAGGCGCCGAAACGTGAAGTACCGTGCGTCGCGGGGGCTTTGATCGGGTTCCGCAACCGGATGCGCGTTCGGTCAAAGGTACGAGTTTCTCGCGCCCGCATACTTGCTTCGCATAATTGGAGAATATAGTTTCCGCACCATCCGAGTGAGGAGACCGGCTAGGTCACCTTCACCTGCCTGTCCCGGATCGAGGCACTCGGTTTCTGCGGCATCGGAGAGGCCCGCGACTTCCTGGACTGGCCGTGATCGTGGCACCGCACGGCGGCGCCACACCTCCGCCTGCTTCGACCACTCCCACGAGAGAGGACATCGCGATGGGTGATCCCGCGGACGCCGCCCTGCTGGCCCTACGGCTGGTGCTGGGCGCCGTCATGGTGGCGCACGGCTGGAACCACTGGCGCGGCGGGGGCGGGATCGCCGGCACGGCCGGCTGGTTCGCCGGCCTCGGGCTGCGATGCCCGCGGTTGCAGGCGTGGCTGAGCGTCCTCACCGAACTAGGCGCGGGCGTACTGCTGTTGGTGGGGCTGTTCACTCCGTTGACGTGCGCCGCCGTCCTGTCGGTGATGCTCGTCGCCGGCCTGCTCGCCCACCGCCCGCACGGATTCTTCGTCTTCAAGGAGGGCTACGAGTACGTTCTGGTCCTGGGTGTGCTGGCGGTCGCGCTCGGCGCGTGGGGGCCGGGGGAGTACGCGCTGGACACGGCGGCGGACATCGCGGTGACCGGCTGGGCGGGCGCCGGCCTGGTGCTCGCGGTGGGCGCGGTGGCGACGGGCGGCCTGCTCGCCGCCTTCTGGCGCCCGACGCGACGACATGAGGAGACATGAGATGAGGGTCGGCTTCATCGGACTGGGCAGTCAGGGCGCGCCGATGGCGCGGCGGATCGTCGAAGCGGGGTTCGCGACGACGCTGTGGGCGCGACGCGCCGCCGCCCTCGCCCCTTTCGCGGACACAGCGGTGAAGACCGCGGACTCGCCGGCCGAGTTGGCCGCCGTCAGTGACGTGGTGTGCCTGTGCGTCGTCGACGACGCCGACGTCGAACAGGTGACCACGGCCGCGGACGGTGTCCTGGCAGGCCTCCGGGCGGGAGGGGTGGTCCTCGTCCACTCCACCGTCCACCCCGACACCTGCCGCCGCCTCGCCGAACGCGCCCGCGCCCAGGGCGTGTCGGTGCTGGACGCGCCGGTCAGCGGTGGCGCAAGCGCCGCGGAGAAGGGCTCCCTGCTCGTCCTGGTGGGAGGCGACCCGGAGGTCTTCGCCAAGTGCCGTCCGTTGCTCGCGACCTACGGCGACCCCGTTGCTCACCTGGGCCCGACCGGCGCCGGCCAACTCGCCAAACTCCTCAACAACCTTCTGTTCACTGCTCAGTTGGGACTCGCGGCCGACACCTTGGCGCTGGGCACCCGGCTCGGACTGGACCGCGAGGCGCTCGGCCGGATTTTGACCCGGGGCAGTGCGAGGAGCTTCGCCCTGGAGCGGCTCGTTGACGCAGGAGGCGGCTTGGAGCGGCTCGGTGCCCACGCGGGCGGGCTGCTGGCCAAGGACGTACGACTCTTCGCGGAGATCGCCGAGAGCGCGGCCCGCACCGACGACGGAGACCAGGGCCCGGTCCGCAGGGCGGCTCGCGCGGCCCTCGACGCCATGGGGCTGTAGCGGGCCGCCGCTCCGGTCGCTGGCGGTGTACTGCGACGCGCTCTGTGGAAACGGTATTCTCTGCATCGGAGATCGCTCTTATCGAGAGGTGACGGTGTCGACCGACCGGAGGTTCCCACTCATGGCGCACCTCCCGAAGCCCGCCGAGGGCAGCTGGACCGAGCACTTCGACATCGGCACGAAGCCGGACCGGTGACCGCGTCCACGGCACGTGCGACAACGCCGCCGGAGATGCTGAGCCGGGGGCCTGTCCGTCCGACTCAAGTAGACCGTACCTGCGCGGAGTTCCTATGCGGCGAGGTCGGCGGCCTGCCGGCGGAGGGCGTGGACGAGGGCGTCCGTCGAGGGCGTGGTGGAGCCCGGCAGACGTACCAGACTGACGCGGCGCCGTTCCTCGGGGAGGTCGTCGATGGTGATGAGGCGGACACCGGGCGGAATCGCGGACAGCAGCATGGAGGGGACAGTGGTGATGCCGACGCCGGCTGCGACCAGGTGCAGTTTGGTCAACCAGTCGCGGGCGGCGTGATGGACCCTGGGCCGCCCGGGCAGGCCCGGCCAGATGCCCAGCAGGGGCTCGTCGGTGCCGGCCGGGCTGGCGATCCACGTCTCGCCGGCGATGTGCTGAGCGGTGACGCCCGTGCGGTCGGCGAACCGGCCGCCGGCGGGCACTGCCAGGACCAGGCGGTCCTCCAGCAGCGGCTCCGCGTGCAGGGGTGGATCGTCGGCGTCGGGTGAGCGGTGCGGCGGCCGGGAGGTCAGTAGGGCGAGGTCGAGGACGCCGGTGCGCAGCGCCCTCAAGAGCGATGGTGTGGTGCCCTCCCGGGTGGTGACGCTGACGCGGGGACATTCCTGGCCCAGGGTTGCCAGCGCGCGGGCCACGAGCACGGCTCCGGCGGCGGGGATGAAGCCGAGCCGTACGTGGCCGGTGTCGTCCTCCGCGCCGCTCAGTTCCCGGTCGGCCGCGTCCAGCGCGTCCAACGCGGTCACTGCGTGCGTCAGCAGGGCTCGGCCCGCGGTGGTCAGGCGCACACCGCCTGGATAGCGGTCGAACAGCCGGGCGCCTGTGGCCTGTTCCAGGCCGGCCATCTGCCGGGAGACGGCCGACTGCGTGTAGCCCAGCGCCTGGGCCGCGGCGGTGAAGGTGCCTCGCTCGGCCACCTCGCGCAGCACGCGCAGTCCGACCACGGTGACGTCCATGAGTGATCAGCATACCCACCATGCGAGGCATTCGCTGGCCGAATGGCTGTACCGGTTCCTAACGTGAAGGGCATGAACGGAGCAGCCCACCCACGGGGCCTCCGGACGGGGCGGTCGGCTGCCCCTCCTTCCCGCACCGCCCCGCGGGACCCACCGCCTGACCCCAACTCCGAGTACCACGAACCCAGATACCGCACCGGAAAGCGAACGACAATGCCGCTGATCAACGTCCACCTGCGCCAGGGCACCACCCCCGAGCACCGCCGCGACGTCTCCGCCGCCCTCCACAAGGCGATGGTCGACGTCCTGAAAATCCCCCACGACGACCAATTCCACGTCTTCCACGAGGTCGCGCCCGACAACTTCCACATGCAACCGGTCGTGTTCGGCCTGCCGCGCAGCGAGCGCACCATGTTCATCCAGCTGTTCTTCAACCAGCGTTCGGCCGAGCAGAAGAGCGAACTGTTCCGGGCGATCGTCAGCAACCTCCAACTGCTCGCCGGTGTCCCCGAGGAGGACGTCATGCTGGCGGTCTTCGAGACGGCCCGCGAGAACTGGTGGGCCGCCGGCCGTGTCGTCAACCCCGAAACCGGCTACGACGCGCGCATGACCGACGTCCCTGCCGCCGCCGAAACAGCTGCCACGAACTGACCATGCGCGACCGGGTGTTCACCGCGACCACCACGAGCTCGCCCGCGTCCTCGTATACCAGCGGGGCAACTGCGGACACCCGGGCTCTACCCCTCCGGCGCCACCGCTGACCGCGACTGACCGGCCAGCCACGCCTTCACCTCATGCCAGGCCGCTCGCTCCTCCGCCTCGGTTCCCTGCCACCAAGTGAAGGGCGAGTCGTGGGACAGCAACTCCTCCCGCCACCGACCGAGACTGTCAGCCAGGTGACGGCGGGCGACCGGGCTCATCTCCGCCTCCCAGCGGGCAAGCCACGGGGTGACCGAGGAGCTCGCTGTCACACAGCTCTCGAACACCGCCCACGCGGAGGTGGGCGGTGCCTGCGTCCGCAGGGTTCGCGTCCACCACACCTCCAGGAAACCGGCCACTGCCCCGGCCTGCTCGCCGGGCCAGTCCGACCAGCCTGCCGCGGCCAGCCCACGGGCCATGAGGTCGGGCTCCGTCGCACCCTCGGCGAGCACCCTGACGAGCTGCGGCAGAATCCGCCGGATGAGCGCGGGCTGGTCAACCCAGTGGAAGGGATCTTTCCGGGCGACCCGGCGGACGAGGTCCGCGGGGAGCGGCACGCCGGGAGTCCGCAGCAGCTCGACCTCGGCCTCGTCGAAACACCGGCCGCAGCCGGTCTCGTCCGCTCGGGCCGTCATGTCCCGGAAGGTTGTCGCGACCCTCGCCACCGCTGCGGCGAGGCCATCGCCATCAGGAGAAGTCACCGTGCGTCCCGTCAGACTCCAGCGGGCTGCCCCAACCGAAGAGAGCGACGCTACCAGGCGGGGCGGACACGCTCGCCATGGCCGACGTAGCAGGAACTGTCGAGAGCGAGGTCGAGGTCGAGGTCGAGGTCGAGGTCGTTACGCCGGTCAGCTGCCGGGGAGCCCGCCGAACCCGCCCGCTGATCCATCCGAACTCCCGCGCCGGACTGGCGACTTCGGGCAGCGGGCGGGTCGCCGCGTCCGTCTCGGACGTCAGCGTTCGGACGCGGTTGTCCGTCCGCTATGTCTCTCCTCTCTCTTCAGTCCGGTGGACGTGATCGCCGGGCTCGGAGGGAGGGTCATGCCCGGTGGTGAGCCGTGTAGACGGTCGCGGTCATCGGCGCCGTCACAGGGCCGGTGCCGAAGCGGTCCGTCATCCTCCGCGTGACGGCGGCCTGGATGGCCTGTGCGTCATCACGGGCCTGTACGGCGGCGCTGACCGGTGTGCCGGTGAGGAAACCGGTGGCGATGGAGGCGGCCGACTCGGCGACGCCGTCCAGCGTGACCTCCTCGGCGCTGGCCAGGGTGAGTCCGGCGGCCGCGAGGTCCGCGGCGACCACGGCGGGATCGGTGTAGCCGTGGGGCAGGTCGTTCAGGAAGGGGGGCGCGCCGTCGGGCATGGACTCTTCCAGGGCGGCCTGGAAGGCGGCCCCGAACCCGTGCGAAGCCAGTGGACCCCAGCTGTTGAACAAGAACCGCCCCTGCGGGGACAGCACCCTGCGGACCTCGGTGTAGGCGGCGGGCCTGTCGGGGAAGAACATCACCCCGAACTGGCAGAGAACGAGGTCGAAGCCGCCGTCCCCGAAGGGCAGCTCCTGGGCGTTCGCCTGCCGCCAGTCCGCGCGCGGCTCCCGTGCCGAACCGGCGGAGACCATCGCTTCGTTGAGGTCGGTCGCCACCACCGAGGCGGTGGGTGCCGCGGTGAGCAGGGCCGTGGTCAACGCCCCGGTCCCGGCGGCGAGTTCGAGGACCGTGCGGGGCCGCAGCGCCGCCGCTCTGGCGGCCAGGTCGGCGGCGAACGGGCGGAAGAAGACCGGCACGAGGTGGCGTTCGTAGGCCTCGGGCATGGATCGTGTCCACCGTCGGTTCGCATCGTCTGCGCTCATCTGACGGACAGTAGCCTCGCGGAGAGTCCCGCGACGGTCCGCCGCAGCCGTCGCGGCTCTGTGTCGGCGCCGCCGCCCGGCACCGGCCGGTCTCGTTCGTGGACCCGGTCCCACCGCCCGTAACGCTTCGACATGTCCCAACACGGATCACGGGCCAGGGGTCACCGGTCCGGGTACGCCACGTCCGTCTTCTGTCAGCTGCCGCCGAGTCGACATCTGCGGACGGCCCGGCTCGAATCCCTGGGGCGACGAAGGCTTCGGCCGGGCCAGTTGGCCGTCGTCAGATCGTCGCGTCCCCGCCGGGTGAGTGTCCCGGGAGCTGTTCCTCGCCCTGGGTCAGGCACTCGATCAGGTAGTCGCCCCTGTCCTCGTCGATGGTCACGCCGTGGGTCTCGCTGCGGAAGCCGGGGAAGCGGCGGTCGAAGGACTCCAGGGCGCCGAGGTAGCGCAGCAGCGGGCCGTCGGGTGCGCCGACGGACTCGCCGGGCATCAGGACCGGGATGCCGGGCGGGGTGACCGTCACCATGGCGGCCGCCACCCGGCCCGCCGCCGCCGAGATCCGGACCCGCTCGGTGCGACCGCGCACCAGCCGCTGGTAACAGTGCTGCGGTGGCGCCACAGGCTGCGGGAGCTGCTGGAAGGCCATGTCCAGAAGTTCCACCAGGCGCGCCGAGCGCAGTTGCTCGTGCATCTCCTGGCACAGGGCGCGCAGGGTCAGGCCCGCGTACCGGCGGGGGTGCGCGGCGACGGCCTCCGGCAGCACGCGCTCCAGTGGGGCGTCGGAGTCGTAGAGGGCCTTGAAATCCGTCAGGGCGTCCAGCAGGGTGCCCCACTTGCCCTTGGTGATGCCCATGGAGAACAGGATCAGCGTGGTGTAGCTGTCGGTCTTCTCCACCACGATCTTCCGAGTGGCCAGATAGGCGGTGAGCACCCGGGCCGGAATGCCCTCCTCGGCCATCTCGCCGGTGGCGCTGATCCCCGGACAGGTCAGGGTGACCTTGACGGGGTCCAGCATGCAGTGGCCCTCGGTCAACCCGGGAAAGCCGTGCCAGCCGGCGCCGGGCTCCAGCAGCCAGCAGGACTGCTCGCTGCGCAGCAGTTCCGGCGCGGCTTCCTCGAACGGCAGCCGGTCGCCCGTCGCCGGGTCGGTGACCGTGTCCGGCTGCCACACCCCGAAGAACCACGGCGGCCGGTCCCCGGCGCTCTCGATCCGCCGTCGCAGGTGCACCATCTCCTGGCGGAAGCGGATCGCCTCGGTCAGCGCCTCGTCGATCAGCCACTCGCCCTGCGGGCCGTCCATCATCGCCGTCGCCACGTCGAGCGAGGCGATCATCGGGTAGAGGGGCGAGGTGGTGCCGTGCATCATCAGCGCCTCGTTGAACCGGTCGTGCTCCACCGGCGCTCGCGGGGCGCCCCGCACGTGCACCATCGCGCTCTGCGACAGCGCCGCCAGCAGCTTGTGCGTGGACTGGGTGGCGAACACGGTCGGCCGGTCCGGTCCGGGGAAGGTCTCCTCGTCCACCGACATGCCGTAACGGCCAGCGTAGAGCGGGTGGAAACGGGCGTACGCGAACCACGCCTCGTCGAAGTGCACCCGGGGTGTGCTGGCGGCGAGCGCCCGAGCGGTGGGTACGGCGTCGTAACTGAGGCCGTCGTAGGTGGAGTTGGTGAACACCGCGTACTGCGGGTGCGGGGAGACCGCGCCCTCGGCGAGCGGGTGCGCGGCGATCCGGGCCGCCACCGCGTCCGCGGAGATCTCGGCCGGGGGCAGGGGTCCCGCCAGGCCGTAGCCGTTGCGGGTGGGGACCAGGAAGACCGGCCGGGCACCGGAGACGACCAGGCCGTGCAGCACGGACTTGTGGCAGTTGCGGTCCACCAGCGCGATCTCGTCGCGGGTGACGCTGAAGTGGCCGACCAGGCGGTTGCACGTGGAGTCGCCGTGCAGCACGAAGTAGGTGAGGTCCGAGCCGAACACGCGGGCCGCGTTGCGCTCCGCCTCGCCGATCGGGCCGGTGTGCTCGAACAGCGAGCCCAGTTCCTCGACCGAGATCGACAGGTCGCTGCGCAGCAGCCGCTCCCCGAAGTAGTCGTGGAAGGCGCGTCCCGCGGGCGACTTGATGAAGGCGACACCGCCGGAGTGGGCCGGGGTGTGCCAGGAGTACTCGTGCGCGTCGTCGAACCGGCGCAGTGCCCGGAAGAACGGCGGCAGCACCGAGTCCCGGTAGGCGCGGGCGGCGGCGGTGATGCGGCCCGCGATGAAGCCGGGTGTGTCCTCCAGCGGCCAGACGTAGCCCACGACCGACTCGGACACCCACAGCGGCAGGTCCCGTAGCCCCTCGTCGGCCATCACCAGGAAGACCGGCAGGTCGCGGAAACGCCGGCCGATCCGGCGCAGTACGGCGCCGCCGCCCGGGGTCCCGTCGAGGGTGTCGGCCGGCCGGGCGAGTGTGCCTCCCGGCGCGGCGAGCGCGGCGCCGGGCCCGTCACCGGCGGCCCTGGGAAGGTCCCAGGCCACCAGCGCCGCCGCCAGGCCGGCCTCGGTGCGCAGCACCGCGTCCGCGTCCTCCGCCGTGACCGCCCACCGGACTTCGAAGCCGCCCGCCTCGATCGCGTCCCGGATCTTCCGCAACTGCTGGTGCCCGGCGCCCTCGCCCTGAGGGTGTTCCGGTACAGCGACCAGGATCCTGCTGTCGGCCATGCTCTTCCAGCCCTCCAGTGCGGCGCCCATGGCCGCTCCGGCCAGTGTCCTGGCAGCCCGTCGGGCAGAGCGGTGACCGGCCCGGCAAACCACCGCTATGGCGGAAACCGCCGTCTCGCCGTTGACTCCCGCGACGGGCCTCCCGGGCGGTCCGGTACGCCGACGATCCCGATGGAGACCGCTCCGACGCCCGTCCCCGCCATCCCGCAGGCCCTTTGGCGAGCCGGCCCGACAGTGGCCGCCGTGGATCTCTTCGAGAGCGACGGAGGCCTTCGGGTCGGTCCGGGCGGTGGCTGTTGCTGCGCCGGCACAGCCCCCTCGCCTCACACAGGCGGTGCTTCGGGCGGGGAGACGTACTGACCGAGGAGGGCGTGCTTCTCGCGTCCTTTGCGCAGGAGTCGTTGCTCCGGTTCGTGTGAGCCGGTCCCGCTGACTGCCCGCTCCCCGTCCGGGCGGTGCGGGCACTTCCCGGGTCGGCGAGTCTCGACGCGGGTACCTCCAGGACCAGCCGTCCGGGCACAGGCGGCGGACGGCACTGACAGGGGTCGAACGGCCGGTGGAACCAGACGGTGTGCGCGGTCACGGCCGAGACCGACCAACATTCCTACGTAGAAACGGAGTTGAGTGCGCTCCCGCGTCACCGCGGCTGCTGGTCGAGGTCGAGCGCGCCCAGCCATCGATCGAGCGCTTCAACGGCGTCCGGGTCGACTGCTCCGCTGATCCAGGCCTGCGCCCGTCGCCAGGCCGGTTCGGCCGCGGCCAGCGCTCCGTGCCCGGCCTCGGTGACGGTCACTCGGGTCGTCCGGCCTGTGGAGGACGTCGCGGCGACACGCACGTACCCGCGCTGCGTCAGGACATCGAGATTACGGCTGATCGTCGACCGTTCGAGACCGAGCCAGCCGGCGATCTCCGACGGGCGTGCCGGGGCGTCGAAGAGCGCCATCTCGGAGAGCACCTCAAGCTGGGGGAGGGTCAGCCCGGACTCCCGCAACTCCGCCTCGAAGCGCCGGGACACCAGTCGGTGCAACCGCGCGATCCTCCTGCCCAGACACCGGTCGGCCATCCAGAGCGCCTGCTCACGCGACCCTGCCGCGGACTCCTGTTGCATCTGCACCTCCTGCGTGTACGGTACCCCTCGTTGCAAGTGTTGCACATACACCACTGGAGGCACGCATGTCCGAGTTCAGTGAACTGCTCCAACGGAACCGGGAGTTCGCGGCGAGAGTCGACCTCACACGGTTGGCCATGCCCGCGGCCATGCCCGACAGGCTGCTGTTGGTCCTTACGTGCGTCGACCCCCGGGTCGAACCGGCGGGCTTTCTCGGCGTGGGCACCGGGGACGCGGGAGTGCTCCGCAACGTGGGAGGCCGTGTCGACGCCAGGGTGAGGGAAGACATCGCGTACATCGCCATGCGTCTCGGGGTGCGGCTTGACGTTGCCGTCATCCATCACACGCAGTGCGGGACGGGCATGCTGGCCGAGCCGACCTTCCGCCGGGCCTATGCCGACCGCGCGGGTCTCGACGACGCCGGCCTTGCCGCGAAGGCGGTCACGGACCCGGTCGCGACCGTCCGCGAAGATGTCGCGAAGCTCCTCGGCAGTCCGCTGATGTCGAACGACCTCGTCGCCTCTGTCTCCGGCCATGTGCTGCGACTGGAGACGGGGCTCGTCGAGACGGTCGTCGAAGCCGTCGCGCCCAGAGAGACCTACGCCGCCTAATAGGGCTTGGTCAGGTTGATAGCAGTGGGTGGTACGTCTCGCCGAGGCAGCGGCTCCCGCTCTCCAGGAGGTGCTCGACGGCATCAGCCATGAGGGCCCCACGCCGGCACCTCTACGCGATCGCCCGCGGCGAGGTCATGCCCGAGGACAGCGCGGCGGACGGCACAGGGGCCCGACCGTGAGCCCTGCCGGTCGCGCCCTCTCGGCCGCGACCGGCAGGATCGTCAGCTCAGTCGCACTGCACCTCGTACTTGGTCCACTTCCCGTTGACCTGTACCTCGATGTAGCACTTCTTGGCTGTGTCGGTGGCCGCCGACGCCGTCACGCCGCTGCCTACGGTCATCCCGATCACCGCGACGAGTACGCCGATCGCGGAAGCCGTTCGCTGCTTGCGGGTGCGTGCACTGTGGGGCATGGTGCTCGTCCTTTCGACGGGGCGCCGCCGGGCCGGCTGCGCGGTGTGTGCCCCCGGTGACTGGGGTGCGGTACGAGGATGCGATGACCGGGATGCCCGAGGGAGGTCACACCATGCCCTGGCGGGATCATGCGGCGAGGCTCGCGCCTACTGGCAGGTGCCGAGATCTGCGACAAAGATGCCTGGCATGGACACCTTCGACGCCCTACGCGACTTCCTCGTCTCCCGCCGGGCCCGACTACGCCCCCAGGACGTGGGGTTACCCGACCACGGAGTCAGACGGGTGAGGGGACTGCGCCGCGAGGAGGTCGCCACGCTCGCGGCCGTCAGCGTCGAACACTACATACGGCTCGAACGCGGACAAGCGTCCCGGGTGTCGGACGCCGTGCTGGACGCCGTGGCCGAGGCGCTCCGGCTGAGCCCGGGCGAGCGTCGTTATTTGCGCAGTCTGGCGAGGCCGAGCACGGGCTCCGACCACGAGGGCTCCCGCGGCGTACGGCCCAGTGTGCGGCACATCCTCGACTCGATGGCCGGCACTCCCGCCTACCTCGTGGGCCGGGGAGGCTCGATACTCGCGTGGAACCGCCTGGCGGTGGCCGTCTTCGCCGACTTCGGCAGCATTCCCGCCGCACAGCGCACCGTAGGACGGCTCGTCTTCACGGATCCGCGCGCCCGGTGGCTGTACGTCGACTGGGAGGCGAAGGCCCGGGAGGCGGTGTCGTACCTGCGGACCGAGACCGGCAAGAGGCCCCGGGACCCGGAGCTCACCCGGGAGATCGATGAACTCGCGCAGCACAGCGAGGACTTCCGGCGGCTCTGGTCGGAACAGCACGTCTTGGAGACCACGCACTCGACCGTCGTCCTGCGCTGCCACCCTCCCCACCACCGGCTGGAGTTCTCCTGGGAGGGGCTCCAACTGACCAGCGACCCGGACGAGATAGTGCTCGTGTACACGACCACCCCCGGGTCGCCATCCGCCGCGGCCCTGCTGGAGATGTTCCGCGCGGGCCGGGGCGGTCGGTGACCTTGTCGGCGGTGCCGGTCTGCTGCCGCGGTGCACAGGCCTCAGCAGCCGGTAGCGCGGGGGTCCTGATGGTGGGTGACGTCCACCTCGTGCGACCGGCAGAGCTCGGCCGGTTCGGGGCTGACCTCCGGCAGTGCTGCGACGATCTCGTCGGCCCTGCCCGTGGTGTCCGCCGTGTAGGCAGTCCGGAGGTCCACGGTGAAGCCTCTGACCCGCGGGGCAGAGGCCTCGCCGGGAGGAATCCGAACGGCGTGGGCGGCCTCATGCGACGGCCGTCGTCGCCTGCCACGCGCCCGGGCGCATGCCTGTCGCCTTCCGGAAGAACACCGAGAAGTTCGACGCGTCGGGGAAGCCGAGCGCGCCGGCGCAGGCGGCCGCGGTGAGGCGATCGTGCGCGAGGAGCCGTTTGGCCTCCAGCACGAGCCGGTCGCCGATGTACGCCTTCGCGGTGCGGCCGGTGACCTGCTGCACCGCTCGGGAGAGGGTGCGGGGCGCGTATCCCAGGGCCCGGGCGTAGTAGCCCGCGTCATGGTGTTCCCGGTAGTGCGCTTCGACGCTGGAGCGGAACAGCCGGAACGTCGGATTCGTCGAGTGTGCCTCGCCATGGGGTGGCCGGAGCCGGGTGATGAGCGCGGAGAGCAGGATCTCGGGCAGCTCCGTCGGCGTCTCCGCGGGCGGGGCGGACGCTTCGAGGAGGAGATGGTTCCGCGCGGCGTCGACGAACGGCCAGTCGGTGTCGGGGACGCTCCACCGCGCGACCAGGTCCGGGGACGCGACGAGTTCCCGGGTCGCGTGGGTGACCGGCGCGGTCGGGACGAACAGCACGACGTGCCCGGTCACACCGGCGATGTCGTCCCAGCGGTGCACCGCGCCAGGAGCGATCCATACCGCGCAGCGCTTCCGGAGCGGATGTCGGAGGAAGTCCACCGTGACGTGTCCGTGCCCGGCGTCGACAACGGCGAGGACGTGGAAGTCGGCACGTTGCGTGCCGCCGTCGTTCAGCTCGCGGAGGCGGTCGAAGGTCATCGTCTCGACAGCGGCGGTACCGTGCCCGACGGGCTGGTAGGTCATGTGGCTGATCGCGGTCACGTGTCCAGTTTCCACCATCGGGCGACCAGCCTCGCCGATGCCCGGGGCAAGCCGCGGAGCTTCAATTGTTCCAGACGGGAACCCGCCGCAGAGAACTGATGGAGAGTCACGATGAGCACCGCACAGCAGTCGCCGCTGCCCGCTTACGACCACCACTCGGGGGCCGGACCGACCCTGGTGTTCCTGCACTACTGGGGTGGTTCCGCCCGGACGTGGGACCTCGTCGTCGACCGCCTCGCGGGTCGCGACGTGCTCACGGTCGACTTCCGCGGCTGGAGCCGCTCAAGCAGCCTGCCCGGCCCTTACACGCTCCGCCGGCTCGCGGACGACACGCTCGCCGTGATCGCCGACGCGGGTGTCACCGACTACGTCCTCGTCGGGCACTCCATGGGTGGCAAAGTCGCGCAACTGGTCGCGGCGACCCGGCCCGCCGGCCTGCGCGGGATCATCCTCGTCGGTTCCGGTCCGGCGAAGCCCGCGGCGGAGGTCACCCCCGAGTACCGCGAAGGCCTCTCCCACGCCTACGACTCCGACGAGTCCGTCGCCGGCGCCAGGGACCACATCCTCACCGCGACGGAACTGCCCGAACCGTTCAAGTCGCGGATCGTGGCCGATTCGCGGGCCGGCGCCGACGCCGCCCGCCTGGAGTGGCCACTGCGCGGCATCGCGGAGGACGTCACCGAGGGCACCCGCATGATCAACGTGCCCGCCCTCGTGGTCGCCGGAGAGAACGACCGCGTCGAACCCGTCGACGTGCTCCGCGCCAACCTGGTGCCCTACCTCTCCGGAGCCGACTTCACGGTGATCCCGCACACGGGTCACCTCATCCCGCTGGAAGCGCCGGACGACCTCGTGGACGCGATCGCCGCCTTCGCGCCGCTTGCCTGACCCACGGGATGCCCGCCGGCCGACCGATCGTGGAACGGCAGGCGATCCCCGGCAGCGAGGCAGCTCCGGGACGTACGCGAAGCGCCCCGCACGGTCCACCGTCAAGGGTCAGGCCAGGATGGCGCAGGACACGGCGGTCGGCCTCGTCGTAATCGTCTCAACTGCTGGAGCCCGCCCCCGCGTTGTCTCCTTGCGGCGACTCCACCGCCCTTACCCGGACCAGGACAGCGAGGGTGTCGCGCGCTTCGCACCGTAGCGTGCGGCGGCGGGCGAAGGTCGCGGTGAGGGCGAGGACCGAGACCGTACTTCCGTAGAACACGGCGGCAATCGCGGAGAGGAGCCCGACCGTCATCGGGCACGCACCTTTCTTCCCCCGGTCGGCCCGCCCGGCGCATGGCCAGGGGGACGCGGATGCGTTTCTGCCTCCACCCTACGCGCGCTGTCAACTGCCGCTACCGCGAAGGTGGTTGGGACACGTGGCGTGGCAGGGGCGGGCTGTCCGCAGCGCGGATCCCCGTACGGCTACGGCGGGTACGACCGCCACCGCGCCCGTACCCGCGTGGGCAGGGTCATGAGATTCCGGGGCCGGAGGCGCCCTCACGGGGCTGTCTGCACCGAAAAACGCCCACCGGTGGCCCAACACCGTGCCGCCGCTCCGGTCCGAAGGTATTCCTATGAACGCCGATCCACTGGACGAAACGGACCCTCTCCCATGCCGACCCGGCTTCCCCACCCGCCCGTACCCCACTCGCGTCCCCCAGCGACGATCCGGGGACGTTCCCGGCTCGCCGTCCTGCTGTCGGGCGCCATGCTGGCCCTGGCACCCGTCGCGCCCGCCCTGGCCTCACCCGTCGGGGCCGGCGGCCACCACGCCGAGAACGGGGCACCGCCCTTCGCCGCCCGCCTGACGCCGGATCTGACCGCCCTGATGCAGCGGCGGCGCATCCCCGGCGCGGTGGTGTCCATTCACACCCCGCAGTGGGGCACCTGGACCACGACACTCGGCACCCGGGACCTCCGGACGGGGAAGCCGATCGCGACCGACGAACACTTCCGCGTCGGCAGCATCACCAAGACCTTCACCGGCACGGCAATCCTGGAACTCGTCGACGAGGGCCGTATCCAGCTGGACGACCCGGTCTCGCGCTACCGGTCCGGTGTGCCGAACGGGCGGCACATCACCATCCGCCAGCTGCTCCAGATGACCAGCGGCCTCTACAACTACAGCGAGGACCCGCACTTCAACCAGGTCCTCGACGACCATCCGAACAGGCAGTGGCAAGTCCAGGAACTGCTCGCCATCGCCTTCCGCCATCGGCCGTACTTCCCGCCGGGACGGGCCTTCCACTACTCCAACACCAACACCGTGCTGCTCGGGCTGATCGCCGAACAGCTCACCCACCGCCCGCTCGCGGTGCTGCTGCGCGACCGGGTCTTCCGCCCGGCCGGCCTGCGCGAGACCAGCCTCCCCACGGACGCCGCCTTCGCCCAACCCCACCCGCGCGGCTACCAGTTCATCAGCAACGTGGGCAGCCTCACCGCGCCGGTCCGTACCGGGAGGGCCGCCGCGTGGGCGGACTGGTCGGCGGGCAACCCGAAGGACGTCGCCGACGTCGACCCCTCGTGGGCATGGGCGGCAGGCGCCGGCATCTCGACCCTGGAGGACCTGCTGCGTTGGGCCCCGGTGCTGGCCGAGGGGAAGCTGCTCAGTGCGCAGACCCAGCGTGAGCGGCTGAAGTTCGTCCAGACCTCGGACCAGCCGGACCGGCCCACCTACGGGCTGGCGATCGCGGACTTCTTCGGCTTCATCGGCCACGACGGCCAGATCCCCGGGTACAACAGCTTCGTCGGATACGACCCGAAGCGGAAGGCGACCGTCGTCGTCCTGGTCAACCTCAACCAGTCACCGGACGGCACCGCCCCCTCCGACGAGTTGACGAAGCTGGTCCTCTCGGACGTGTTCCACACCCCGAAGTCCTGAGCGGCGTACCCTGGCGGGTCCGTCACTCGCCGAGTACGGCGGCCGCGCGTTCCACCCGGGCGGCGATCGCCTTCCTGATCTCGACCAGAGCCGCCCGGTTCTTCGCCATCGCCTGCCGTTGCAGCGCGGCGTCGACCGCGTACCAGACGCCTACGACGTTGTTCCGCTTCTTGCACTCCGCGTCGGCGACGGCTGCCGCTCTCTCCTTGGCCGAAGCCGTTTTCGTGCGCCAGGCGCTGTCGCTGGTGGCCGCGAGCGGGTCGGAGTAGGAGAAGCCGCGGGCTCTCATGCACTGCGACCACTTGGCGAACACGGCTCTGACCAACGGGTGTTCACGCGACGACTCGAAGCTGTCGACGTTGATGTCATTGGACAACTCCGCATCCCCGCCGGCCTCCGGTCCCGCGGAGAGCAGCCGCGTCCGTGCCTCGCCGACGCATCCGCCGGCAGGGATCTTACGGCCGTGATACAGCCGGCCGCTGGCTGCCGTGGAGCCGGGTTTGACGTGTGGGTCGTTCGTGCCGGTGAGTACGAGAGTCGTCGTGGCGGGCAGCGATGGGGGTTTGGCCGTCGTCGGGACGGTCCTGCTGCCGGCCGGTGCGAACCCGTTGACCGCCGCTTGGGCCGCGTCGGTGACGCCGTACCGGAACTGCGTGGGTGTCCTCGGCCTGAACACCGCTGTCGGCACTGGGGACTTGTAGCGGAACCCGAATCGGGTCATGCACCGTTCGGTCAACTCGGCCTCAGCGGCCGCCAGTTGGTCCGACTGCTTGCCACTCAGGAGGTAGGGGCTGATCGGCAGTGACCTGTCGGCCGCTGTGACAAGGCGCGGCACGGCGGATACCACGGGCATCACGACGGTGGCGTTCTTCGTGTCGGAGGGCCGGGAAGACGACGGCGAGGACGGGGAGCAGGCCCCGGCCAACAGCACGGCGGCCGTGCCGAGGACGAGGACGGCCTTCGAGTGGTCTGCGGCACGGAACGGGGTCATGAGCCTGGGTGTCCTCGAATACGGTGGGCGACGGGTGCACAGGGACGGCCGGGGGTAGGGCCGCGGCGCCGGGGATGCCCGGCCCGATGTGAGCGGGCGGGGGCACCCCCCTGCGTCAGGCTGTGGAGGTGGGCCTCAGCCGGTCGGTACGTCGCGCCGGGTCAGCCGAACTTGCCCGAGGCGTTCTCGTTCCGCAGCGTGGAGTTGAAGTTGCCGCCGCCGCCCGCGGCGAACCGCTGGCTCGCACCTGTGTAGTTGACGTGGTAGTACACGGTGAAGGCGTTGTTGAAGTCCCAGTTGTCCACCGAGGCGGCATCGTTGCGAACTGCCTTGCCGGCGCCGTCACTTCCGTTGGCGCTGGTCGTGAAGGTGTAGCCGGAGTAGTTGGGGATGTCGGGGAACTGCTTGAAGAAGGCCCCCTGGTAGTCGGGGTGGTAGTACAGGCAGGCGTAGCCGGTGGAGCAGGTCGTGTCGGCCGCTGAGGCGGGGCTGATGGTGAGAACGGTGGAGCCGGCGGCCAGGATGGCCGCGACGGCTGCCGTGCGACGAATGTTTTTCACGGTGTGTGTCGTGTCCTTTCCGGTACCCATGCGGGCTGACAACCATCGTTGCCAGCACCCCGGTTGAAGGACACCCCGTTCGATGACGGTCGAACCGCGCAGGTGACGAGGGCTCCGGTCGCGTTTCCCGGGTCAAGTGGTCGCCATCCGAGCCGCGTTGACCAGGTCGGAACCGGCGCGGGTGCGGGTGTGCAGGACGAGCTCGCCCTGCTGCGAGGTGCTGAGGAGTCCCGCCGCGCGCAGTGCGGACAGATGGTGGCTCACCGTGGCGGTGGAGACGCCCACGCGACGCGCGAGCTCCCCGGACGTGGTGGCGATCCCGGTGGCGATCAGGATGGAGGCACGGGTGTCGCCCATCAGCCGTCCCAGGGCCCGGAGGGTGACCGGTGCCGCTGTCCTGTCGCTCCCCGCGGGATAGACCAGGACGGGCGGCAGAGTCTGATCGGCGAGCGAGTTCGCGGTTCCCTGGCAGAAGTGCGACGGCACCAGGAGCAGTCCCCGTCCGTCCAGGTGGAGGGTCTGGTCGACGGAGTACCGCACCTCCAGCACCGGAGGGGTCCACCGCATCAGTGGGCGGTAGCTGTCCAACAGCCCCTGAACTCCGCTGTCGAGGAGAGCCCGGGTGCGTACGGCCCGATCCGCCTCGACGCTGTTACGGATCGCGTTCCAGTGCGGGGCGAGGGCGATGCGCTGGTAGTCCCACAACAGCTGTCGTAGATCTGCCCTGGCCTCGGGATCCGCTTCGTGCAACCGTCGCAGCCAAGCGGACCCATGACCCCGGCCGAGGGGTCCCAACTGACCGCGCAGCACATCTCTCGGGCTGCCGGCCACCGTCTCGATGATCGATTCGCTTCCCTGGTGCCGAAGGGACTCCGGAGTCAGGAAATCCGGGAAGTATCCCGAGGCCGGGATCATGGGCATCAGCATGAGCCGAATGCGCGGCAGCAGATCACTGCGGGACGCGTCCGCCCTGACCTGCTGGTACCACGATTCATACCGCGCCACGGCTAATCGTCTGCGTAATCGGAAGACACTCAGTACCAGTTCCCACATGAGGTCCGGCGACGAAGCCACCCTGGTTTTCAGCAGGTCTTCGGTCGTGAAATGAATTCGCAGCATTACCCACCCCCGCGAGCCCCCGCGCCTCGTAAGCCAACGTCTATAGCAGGAGTGCCCGGCTCGCAATAATATTCTCTGCACCGACACGCGAGTTTCTGCCGACAGCCCGTCATAAGACCTCGGCACGGCGGATCGACAGATGGTGATCGTCGGGCGGCTCGGGGAGGTGCGCGCCGGCCGGTGCGAGTCGCGCCCGGAAGAAGGTTCTGGCCGCTACGGCGGAGAGCCGGGCCACGATCAGATACCGCGGACGGCACAAGGCGAAGGCAAGGAGATTCACTCTCCTTGCCACTTCCAACGTATAGCGCACCGGGGGGCTTGCGGCAAGACCGGGGTGGTGGCCCAAAATCAGCGGCCGAGGCCACAACCTGCGGAAATGAGGGCACGACGTGCGTGTGTTGTCGATGTGTGGGGGACGCGGTGACGTCTCCGTGGCGCAGCGGCCGGCCGACTCGTCGGGGGGAGGGCAGCCAGTGAGGAGGGCGTGCCCGACAAGGGGCTCGACGGAGCCGGAGCCGCCGGTGGGCCGACCGGACGGTGCGGCGCGCCGCGACACGGCTGCCCTGGAGGTAGCGCGATGACCGGGCCGTACGTGCGGGAGCTTCACGAGGTCGACGAGACGCAGGTCGCGGTCGTCGGCGGCAAGGGGGCGCAGTTGGGCGGCCTGTCGCGGATCGAGGGCGTCCGCGTGCCGCCCGGCTTCTGCGTGACGACGGAGGCCTTCCGGCGGATCACGGCGGCAGCGCCCTCGCTCGACGACCACCTCGACCGGCTGTCGCGTCTCGACCCGGACGACCGGGCGGCGATCCGAACACTCAGCGCGCAGATCCGCCGGACCATCGAAGGGATCGCCGTCCCCGGTGATCTCACGGAGGCGATCACCCGCGCGCTCGCCCGGCTCGGTGAGCAGGCCGCCTGCGCCGTCCGGTCCAGCGCTACCGCGGAGGACCTGCCGACGGCCTCCTTCGCCGGCCAGCAGGACACCTATCTGAATGTCGTGGGGCCGGCGGCGGTCCTCCAGCACGTCAGTCGGTGCTGGGCCTCGCTGTTCACCGAGCGGGCGGTGACCTACCGCCGGCGGCACGGCATCGACCACCGTACGGTCCGTATGGCCGTGGTCGTGCAGCAGATGGTCTTCCCGCAGGCGGCCGGCATCCTGTTCACGGCCGACCCCGTCACGGGCGACCGGAAGGTCGCCACCGTGGACGCCGGCTTCGGCCTCGGCGAGGCCCTGGTCTCCGGCCTGGTGAACCCGGACGTCTTCAAGGTGCGCCACGGCGAAGTCGTCGCCAAGGCGATCGCCGTCAAAGAGCGGGCCGTCCGCGCCCTGCCGGCCGGTGGTACGCGGGACGTGCCGATCGACCCGGAGCGGCAGGAGCAGCCGGCGTTGACGGACGCTCAGGCCGTGCGGCTGGTGCGGTTGGGGCGGCGGATCGAGGCGCACTTCGGCCGCCCGCAGGACATCGAATGGTGCCTGGCCGATGACGGCTTCCAGATCGTTCAGAGCCGGCCGATCACCACGTTGTTCCCCATCCCCGAGGCGGACGACGAGGAGAATCACGTCTACGTCTCAGTCGGCCACCAGCAGATGATGACCGACCCCATGAAGCCCCTGGGTGTCTCAGTGTGGCAGCTGACGGCCATGGCGCCGATGCCCGAAGCCGGCGGGAGGCTGTTCGTCGACGTCACCCGGCGTCTGGCCGCGCCCGCGAGCCGCGCCGGCCTCCTGGAGCTCATCGGGCGAGGCGATCCACTGATCAGGGACGCGCTGGAGACCGTCCTCGACCGCGACGGCTTCGTCGCGTCGCTCCCCGACGCGGCTCCCGTCGGGCCGCCGGCCGGCGGAGCGCCCGCCCCCGCCGAACCTGATCCGGCCATCGTCGCCGAACTGATCGAACGAAGCCGGACCACCAACGCCGCGCTGGAGCGCGACATCCGGCAGAAGACCGGACCGGCGCTGTTCGACTTCCTGCTGGAGGCCTTCGCAGAGCACAGGCGGGTGCTCAGTGATCCGCTGAACATTCAGGCGATCATGGCCGCGATGGAGGCCACATGGTGGCTCAACGACAAGCTGGGGGAGTGGCTGGGGGAGAAGAACGCGGCTGACACGCTGACGCTGTCCGCCCCCGGCAACGTCACCTCGGAGATGGGGCTGGCCCTGCTCGACGTCGCGGACGTGATCCGCCCGCGCCCGGAGGTGGTGGCGTTCCTCCAAGGCGTCAAGGACGACGACTTCCTGGACGAGTTGGCGAAGCTCGCGGGCGGAACCGAGGCGCGCGACGCCATCGAGGCCTACCTCGACCGGTACGGCATGCGATGCGTCGGCGAGATCGACATCACGAGGCCACGGTGGCGCGAACACCCCACCACGCTCGTGCCGTTGATCCTCGACAACGTGAGGAACTTCGAACCGGGCGCCGCCGAGCGGCGCTTCGAGCAAGGGCGGGAGAAGGCGCGGCAGAAGGAACAGGACGTGCTGGCACGCCTGCTCGACCTGCCGGACGGTGAGCGGAAAGCCGACGAGACCAAGCGGATGATCGACCGGCTCCGTGCCTTCATAGGGTATCGGGAGTACCCGAAGTACGGCATCGTCAGCCGCTTCTTCCTCTACAAAAAGGCCTTGTTGGCGGAGGCCGAGCGCCTCGCGCGGGCCAACGTGCTGCGCGAGAAGGAGGATGCCTTCTACCTCACGTTCCAGGAGTTCCACGACGCCGTGCGCTCGAACCAGGCGGATCACCAGCTCATCCAGCGCCGCAAGGACGCGTTCCGTGCCTACCACGCGCTCACACCGCCCCGGGTGCTCACGTCGGACGGCGAGGCACTCAACGGTGCCTACCGGCGAGACGACGTGCCGGCCGGTGCCCTGGTCGGCCTCCCGGTCTCCGCCGGGACCATCGAGGGGCGGGCCCGCGTCATCCTCGACATCGCGGAGGCGGAACTCGCGGTGGGCGACATCCTGGTCACCCCTACACGGACCCCAGCTGGTCCCCGCTGTTCGTCGGCATCGCGGGCCTGGTGACCGAGGTGGGCGGCTTGATGACCCACGGCGCGGTGATCGCCCGTGAGTACGGTTTGCCGGCCGTCGTCGGCGTGCAGCAGGCCACCCGACTGATCCGGGACGGGCAGCGCATCCGTGTGCACGGAACGGACGGGTACGTCGAGATCCTGCCCTGACCGGACACACCGGGATCTCCCCCTGCGCGCCCACCCGGACCAGCCAGGCCGGGGGTGAACCGGCGTAGGGGAAACAGCGAACCTCGCGACCCGCCTCAGCCCCACGGACTACGGTCGCGAACATGGTCGAACACGATGCTCTCAGTGCCACCCGCGAGGCATACGACGCTGTCGCCCCCACCTACGCGCAGCTGTTCCGCGACTCGCTGCGTGACAGGCCCCTGGACCGGGCGATCCTGAATGCGTTCGCCGAGGTGGTCAACGCGAACGGAGACGGTCAGGTCGCGGATCTGGGGTGCGGACCTGGCCATATCACCTCGTACTTGGCCGAGTTGGGGACGACGGCGTTCGGTGTCGACGCCTCTCCGGCGATGGTCGAGTTGGCCCGACACACCTATCCGGACCTGCGGTTCGAGGTGGGTTCGATGGCCGCGTCGGACATCGCCGACGGCGCGCTGGGCGGCGTACTCTCCCGGTGGTCCATCATCCACACCCCGCCGACTGAACTCCCGTCCATCCTGCGGGAGTTCAGCCGGGTGCTGGCACCGGGCGGCCACCTCCTGCTCGGGTTTTCGGCAAGCGATGACGCGTCCCACCCGACGCAGCTCTTCGACCACACCGTCGCGCCGGCCTACCGGTGGTGGCCCGATCACCTCGCCGCGCTGCTGCGCGAGTCCGGGTTGTCCGAGGTGGCCCGGCTGGTTCGCGAACCGCAGCCCACCGACCGACGGCAGTTCCAGGAGGTCCAACTGCTCGCCCGCAGAGCCTGAGACCGAAGAACGTCACAGGGCGTCGCAGGGCGCCGTGGGTCATCGGTTCGCGCGGCCTTGGAGTTCGGTGAGGTAGTCGGCGATCGCGTCCCGGTTGCGGGCCAGGACGTCGATGCGCTGGGTCAGCCTGTCACGCTCATGTTCGAGCGCCGCCAATGTCTCGGAGGTGACGCCTTCGAAGACGATCGGATCGCGCGGGGATTCCAGGCACGGCAAGAGTGCGCGGATCGCCTGCGTCGACAGGCCGGCCTCCAGTAGTCCGCGGATCTGCTGGACGCGGCCGAGGGTTGTCTCGCTGTAGTCGCGGTAGTTGTTGGCCCCACATGGCGTCGGCCGACGCATCGGCTATCGGGTGCAGTTGGACACCGCAGTTGGACACCTCCGTCGGCAGTGGTAACCAGATACCGGAACAGCCCGGCGTCCGCCTCGGCCTGTTCAGTGACTTCCCCGACCTGTCGGACGACGCCAGTCTCGTCCTGCTCCGTATCGAGAACGACGGCCGCGAGTCCATCGGTGAGAGCGACTACACCAGCCCCGGCCCGGCCCACGGCCTCACGGTCGTCTTCACCGACCGAACCGTCCGCCGGGTCTCGGTCCCGCAGCTCAACGCCGAACACCTGACGGACCACTTCGCCCGGCCGGGCGCCCTCCTCCACAGCGGCAACCGGATCCACTCCCCCGTGTCCCGTTGAACCAGGGTGAGCACTACAAGCTGTTCGTCCTGCTCAGCGACGGTCCGGCCGGCTCCGAGGTACGGATCGTCGGCGGCCCGCGGGAAGGCGAGGTGCACCCCAACCAGGCCAAGCCGGTCGACGAGACGGCCCCCGCGCTCAACCGCACGGCCTACGGGATCATCGGCACGTTCTGCCTCGCCCTCATGGTGCTGGCCGGGCTGGTCGTCCAGGCCGAGACCCGGCACGCGCACCCCGCGGTACCGGCAGCCGTCCGCGCGGACGGCTGTACGAGGCCTACCTGGTCATAGTGATGCAGCGTGCGGACGCTCACCCCGGCCAACTCGGCCACGCGTCCAACGGTCAGGTGGTCATCCACGCCGTCGACTATGTGCCATGACGCCGCGTGAGGGTCAACGCTGCGCCGCACCACGACAACGTCACCTGGGTCACCAGCCTTCGTCCGGGCCTCAACCGACGTACGGTTTCGGCCAGTTAATCGTGGAACAGGCGCCGGTGGCGCTACGCTGCTGTGCCGTGCTGGAGACGCGTCTCGACACCGCTCGCATCCGGGCGGCTCGCGGGCTGATCGACCCGGTGTTTCTCGACACCCCGCTGTACTGCTGCGAGGCACTGGAGCCGGGCCTCGGGTGCACGGTGAGCATCAAGCTCGAAACGGCGAACCCGGTCCGCAGCTTCAAGGCCCGCGGCACCGAGATCGTCGCGAGCCTGCTCGCCGACGACGGCTCGCGAGCCGTGGTGTGCGCGAGCTCGGGCAACCTTGGCCAAGCCCTCGCTTGGTCCGGTCGCGGCCGGGGGCTCCACGTCACCGTCGTGGCATCCCGCTTCGCGACGGTGGGCAAGCTTGATCGCATCCGCGCGTTGGACGCCGGGTTGGAACTGGTGGACGGCGACCACGAGATGGCGCGCGAGCGGGCGGCGGCCATCGCGCGGTACGACGGCATCCGGCTCGTCGAAGACAGCCTGGACATCGAGACCTGCGAGGGCGCGGCGACCATCGGCCTGGAGCTGGTTGACGCCGCTCCGTCGTTCGACACCGTTCTGCTCGCTCTCGGCGGCGGGGCGCTGGCCACCGGCGTGGGTCACGTGGTGAAGGCACTGGCACCCGAAGTCGAGGTGATCTGCGTCCAGCCGCTGGGCGCACCGGCGTTGACACACTCGTGGCACCAGCGGCGCGTCGTCACCACTGACTCCACCGACACCATCGCTGACGGCGTCGCCGGCCGACGACCCATCCCGGCCGTTCTGGGCGACCTCCTCCTGGTCGCTGACGACGCCGTCCTGGTCCAGGAGGCGTCGATCATCGCCGGTATGCGGATGCTCCTCGACCGCGCCGGCCTCGTCGTCGAACCTTCGGCAGCGCTCGGCATCGCGGCGATCCTCGAAGACCGTGACCGCTTCGCCGGCCGACACGTCGTCACCGTCGTGTGCGGCAGCAACGTCGACGTGGACGCCTACCACCAGTGGCTCGGCGCGGCTCCCCTGCACAGGTGTTGACACTGGCTCGTCGATCGCCGCAGAACCGCACGGCTCACCTGAACGGGCACCGGCGCACCGTTCCCGTCCGCGTCTGCCGCGCAGTCCGGTGGGGAAGCCGTGGCGCCTGACCGGGCCGCCCTCGTTCCGGCGTCGGCACTGCCGCAAGACACCACGTCAGGTGGGGCAGGTCGTGGCCCGGCTCTCCGTTCTACGTCAGTGGTGTGGTCGGTGTCGCGGGAACGCCGGCCGGGAGCCCGTCGAGGTGTTGGAGGATCTTGGTGCGTAGCGGGGCCGTGCTCAGGCAGTTGATCTCGTCGATGATGGTCAGGGCCTGGATCCAAGTGCTGACAGGGCGGTGACGTAAGGCCGTCTCACGCGTCGAGCCCCCGTTCATCGCGCCCGAGGGCTCGACGCCACCCCGGAAACGATCACTCAACCTTCCCTGCGATGCCGGAGTCCCTCGCCGAGATCGTGCACAGTAGTGGGATGTCCGAGTCGTCCTTGTCTGGTGGTTCCATCAACCACGTGGTGCGTGTCGGCGCCACCGTGCGCCGGCCCACCTCGGCCGCCACGAAGTTCGTCAGCGACCTGCTGAAGTCGTTCGAGGCCAACGGCTGGCCCGGTGCACCGCGCCACCACGGCATCGATGAGGACGGCCGGGAGGTCCTCACCTACGTCGACGGGCATGTGGCCTGGGAACCGAGGCAGCCGTCGGCCGTGTACTCCGACGAGAGTCTGCTGCGGGTCGCACAGCTTGTGCGGCAGTTCCACGATCTGACGGCAGGCACGGCCCTGGCCGGAGCACATGAGGTCGTGTGTCACAACGACCTCGCGCCCAAGAACACCGTCTACCGACCCGTCAGGGGTGAGCTGCGCCCGGTGGCCTTCATCGACTGGGATCTGGCGGCCCCAGGAGCGCGCATCCACGATGTCGCCCACGTCTGTTGGCAGTACCTCGGACTCGGGCCGAGCGTCGGAGACGTCTCCGACACCGCGCGACGGTTGCGGTTGATCGCGGACGGCTATGCACTGGTGGACCGCCGTGCTCTCGTCCCCACGATCTTGTGGTGGCAGGACAGGTGCCGGCGCGGCATAGAGGCCGCTGCGGAGTCGGGAAACCCCGCGATGATCCGTCTCCGTGCAGCCGGAGCGGTGACGGAGGTGCGGGAGGCGTATCAGTGGGTCTCCGATCACCGGCTCGCTTTGGATCGTGCCCTGCGCTGACCCACCGGCTGCGATCATCGCGGGCACCAGAGCTCCGGCCGGTCCGCACGCCGCGGAGGGGCGCTCGGTCATTCCTCAGCAGAATGCAACCGTATTTGCAACCACCTGACGCCACCACTGTCTGGTGGCTATGCTGCAACCATGACCGTGACCACCATGACCCTGCGCATCCCCGACGAACTAGCCCCCTCGATCAAGGCAGCCGCCCTTGAGGCGGGGATGAGTGTGAACGCGTACGTCGTCCGCGCCGCGCGGCGCGCCGCCACCCTCGATGCCGCCCACCAACTCGCCTCGCTGGGGCTCGGCGACGAGCTCACGGGTGAGGGCGACACGCTGTGAACCGTGGTGAGATCTGGGCCCTCCCCGACGGCCGTAACGTCCTGATCATCAGCCTGACCGGCCTTGAGGAGTCCTACGGCGCCGTCCTGACGATCGTGCTGCACGAAAGCGGCCGCTACCCGGACACCGCCATGTCGGTCGTGATCGGCGACCCCCTCCCGTGCACGGCTGTGGCGGTCAACATCGCCCAGTTGAAAGTCACCCGCTTCGAAGGCGCCAAGCAGCTCGGCCCCGTGGACCCTGCCACGATGGCCCGCGTCGACCAGGCTCTGCGGGCGGTCCAGGATCTGTAACAGGGATGAGTTCCTCGCCCTGTGCGCAGACTGAGGAGAGCACCGGCGTCGTAGCGGCGACCGTGACGGTGACGTGGGCCGTGCCCCAACTCGGCGCGTGGGAGGCCGCCTTGGCGACATCGCGAACCGGCAGTCGATAGCTGATGGCCGCCGCCGGGGCGAGCTATATCCGGACGTATCGCAGGTAGCGCACGGTGTCGTGGCCTGACACCGTCGCCAGTTGCCAGTTGCCAGTTGCCAGTCGCCAGTCGCCACTCGCGCGACGCGATCCGCGATCCGCGGTACGGGCTCACGCCGGTGTAGGTGATCAGTTCCGGTCCGGTCAGGTGGTAGGCACGGCCCGCGTGCTCGCTCGGTGCGGCGGCGATCACGGCCGCGGTCGCCGTGCCGTCCCGCGCATCGATCATCCCGACCTGTCCGTCGTCGGCCGACATCAGGCTGGTGATCTTCACGACGTGGGTCACACCGTTGCGGACGGCGCTGTCGATGACCGCGACGGCCGGGCCGCCGCCCCGCCTGGACCGCCGCTCGTGTGATGCGTCGGGCTGTGCATGGACGGGCCGGTGCGGACACCGGTCGACCTGGCGCCCGCACCTCGTACCCGCACCTGAACATCGCCGAGGCCACGGGCTCTTCTACGACGGCCTCAGCCGGGGCGGGATCGACAGCGCCCCGGCTGAGGGCCTTGCCGGGATGGATGTCGTTGCCAAGGGCGGCGTACGGTCGGACAGAGCCGGCCGCGGACATCGCATCATGGCTGAGGTCGAACGCCAACTCGCTTAACAGTAGGCCCTGTTGGCGCGACTCGGCTCGGCCAGGTGGGGCCTGGTGTGGCGTAGCCTCGCCCTCGGCCGAGATGAAGGCAGGCACCTGATGGCATCGCCGTACAACCGCGCGAACCGGTCACCCCGCCCGAGTCGATCCTCAGCCGGTGGGCGGCTCGAACCCGGCGAGGGAGAGGGCTTGTTCGGCGGCCTGCTGGTCCTGGTCGTAGGTGCCGCCGGAGATTCCCAGGCCGCCGATGCACTGACCCTTGTCGGTGATCGGGTAGCCGCCGCCGACCGCCATCAGACGGGGGTGGCCGGCCAGCGGCGCGACCCGCGGGTTGGTGAGGTGGTCGTTCCACGTGTGCGTGGGAGTGCGGAAGGAAGCCGCGGTCCACGCCTTGTCGACGGCCACTTCAGCGGCGAGGAAGGGCACGCCGTCCGCGCGGACGAAGGCCTTGAGGTGGCCGCCCGGGTCGGTGACGGCGACGGCAGCCGCGAAGCCGATCTGGGCGGCGGCCGAGTGCACGGCCGCGATGAGGGCGTCGGCGGCGGCCTGGGTGATGGAGAAGGCGGGCAGTGACTTGGCGTCGGTGTCGGTGCTCATGAACGGTTCCCTCTGTAGCCGGATGGTGCGGTGGTGCGGGATCGGCAGGTGGTGTGGGTCGTGCGGGTGGTGTGGGGTGCGCTCACGGCCGGGACCGGTGAGGGGGCAGGGCGAGTCAGAGCAGTGGCGAGGCGGGGGTGGGGACCACGCGGGTGACGACGGACTGCGTGGGGATCAGCAGGTCGTGGACGGCCGGGCCGATCTCGTTCTTCCAGCGGTCGTGGTCGTAGACGGCCTTGTACAGGGCTGTGTGGTGGGCGTCGTCCTCGAACCGGCGGATCCACACGTAGCCGTCCTCGTCGTCGTCGACGACGAAGGAGGCGGTCAGCTGCATGCCGAGCGAGGTCTGGAACGGGAGCACGACGTCCTCCATGTAGCGCACCCACTCCTCACGGCGTCCGGGCTGCGCCTGGTAGCGGCGGATCTCGTAGAACACGGCGTTACTCCGAACTGTCGAACTTGCGAACGGTCAACTGGCAAGGGCGCAGAGCTAGTTGGTGACGGTGAGGACGAGCTTGCCGCGGGTGCGGCCGGCGTCGCCGCGGTCGTGGGCCAGACCGGCCTGATCCAGCGGGAAGGTCTCCTCCACCTCCACCCTGACCTCGCCGGAGTCGATCAGTGCGGCGATCGTGGTCAGTGCGGCGCCGTCCGGCTCGACCAGGAACGGGGTGACGCGCATCCCGGCCGTTGCGGCGGCCCGCGCCAGCTCGGGGGAGACCCCGGCGGGGATGGCGACCAGCAGACCGCCGGGGCGCAGCGCCTTCAGTGAGCGGGTGCTGGTCAGGTCGTGTGCGTCGCCCACCAGGTCGATGACGACGTCGACGTCGGCGGCGGCGTCCTCGAAGCGGGTGGTGGTGTAGTCGATGGTCTCGTCCGCGCCGAGTTCCTTGAGCCAGGTGTGGCGTGCGGCGCTCGCGGTGGCGATCACGTGGGCGCCCAGGTGCCGGGCGAACTGGACCGCGAAATGACCGACCCCGCCGGCTGCGGCGGTGACGAGGACCCGCTGGCCGGCCTGCACCTGGGCGGTGTCGACCACGGCCTGCCAGGCCGTCAGCGCCGCCAGCGGTACGGCGGCGGCGTGCACGTGGTCCAGGGTGGCGGGCTTACGGGCGAACTGGCGGGCCGGGGCGGTCACATACTCGGCATAGGCGTTCGCGGCGCGCGGGAACCACGGCATCCCGTAGACCTCGTCGCCCACCTTCAGCGTCGTCACACCGAAGCCGACCTCCTCCACCACGCCGGACACGTCCCAGCCGAGGGTGAACGGCGGCTCGCCCAGCACGCCGGCCATGCCGGTGCCGCCGCGGGTCTTCCAGTCCACCGGGTTGATCCCGGCCGCGTGCACCCGCACCAGTACCTCGGTGGGCAGCGGCGCCGGCCGCGGCACCTGCTGGACGCGGAGCACCTCCGGGCCGCCGAAACCGTCCTGGACCACAGCGCGCATCGTGTCAGCTGACATGACGTCATCTCCTCCATCAAGAACCTTGCGGGAGGCCCTTGGTGGCCCTCCCGTCGATGTCGGCGACGCTATCCCCGTGGATATAGTTACCTGCAATGACTTCTACTTCCCATCGGGAAGTGACCTGGTGAGGAGAGGGAGCATGACGACCACCTGCCCCAGCGGCCAGCACGCGCATCACGACGTCTACTCCGCGCAGTGCCCTTGCCGCGCCCTGCTCGACCTGCTCGCCAACAAGTGGTCGGCTCTGGCCATCGGCGCCCTTGAGGGCGGGGCCCAGCGCTTCGGGGAGCTCCAGCGCAAGCTCCAGGGCGTCAGCCCCAAGGTGCTGACCCAGACGCTCCGGCGCCTGGAGGACTCCGGCCTTGTCGACCGTACGGTGTACCCGGCCGTCCCACTGCACGTCGAGTACGCCCTCACCCCCCTCGGTCAGAGCGCCGCCGTCCCGCTCAACGCGCTCCGCTCCTGGGTCGAGCAGAACATCGACCAGGCCTTCCGGCCGGAACCGGCCACGGCATAACGGCACGGATGCTCCGGCACCGCAACACGCGCACTCGCGTACGGCGCCGGATGACTCGGCGGGCGCGTGCCGGTCACCGGCACGCGCCCGCCCTGTCGATCGGCTGGTTCCCATGCTTCTGAAGGGCCCGTCCAGCGCGCCGTCCTTCAGCAGCGGCCGAGCGTCAGACCGTCGGCGCGGCGGCCTTGGCCTGGACGTGGGCGACGTAGCGGACGGTGAAGATCATCGGGACGGCGAAGCCGGCGATCTGGACGAGCGTGGCGCCGGTGGAGTGCGCGTGGCCTCCGTGTTCCAGCACGGCGAGCGTGACGGCGGTCAGGACGAACGCGGCGGTCCAGACAGCGGTGATGACGACGTTGACGTGGATGAACGCCTTGAGTTCCCACATCTCGCGCGGAGTGGTCCGCTTGGCGATGCCCAGCGTGAACGGCCTGCCAACGGCCATGGAGACTCCGGCGATGACGGCGAGGGTGCCCGCGGAGAGGGCCGCGGAGTAGGTGTGCACGTCCGAGTCGTGGTGGGTGAAGGCGATGACGGCCAGCACGGCGAAGAAGACCGCGGAGCCGGCTTCGATGATGAGGGCGTCGAAGCCCGCGCCGGAACGCACCTGCTCCGCGATGACCGCCACGGCGATCACCAGCGCGGCCAGTGCTGCCCACTGCCAGTCTCCCGAGGGAATCACGGCGAAGACGATCCACGGCAGGAAGGTGCGCAGGTAGGACATGGTCTCCCCGATTCGTAATCCCTGTTCTGACATGTCGAAGATAGAAGGTCCGGCAATGACATGTCAATAGTGGAAGGTGGCGGGTACAGTGGAGGACATGAGCCTCAGACACGCACTTCTCGGCCTGCTCTCGGAGCGCACCGCCAGCGGATACGACCTGCTGAAGCTCTTCGACACCTCCCTGGCCAACGTCTGGCCGGCCACGCAGAGCCAGATATACACGGAACTGACGAAGCTGGCCGGTGCCGGACTGATCACCGTCGCGGCGGAAGGGCCCCGGGGACGCAAGGAGTACGCCCTCACGGACGAGGGGCTGGCCGAACTGCGGCACTGGATGACGGAGACCAGGCCCCAGCGGGTCCTGCGCAGTGACATCCTGCTGCGGGTCTTCTTCCTCGGCGTGCTCACGCCGGAGCAGGCGCGCGCCTACCTTGACGAGCTCGCCGGTATGTCCGAGCAGGAGCACGACGACCTTCAGCGACTCATGGAGTCCATCGACTGGGGCGACGACAACCTCGCGGTCTACGGCCGCATCGCCCTGGAATACGGGCTCCGCTTCAACGCGATGCGCCGCGAGTGGGCCGAATGGGCCGCGGCACAGATCAAGTGACGGCCACCGGACGCGGGCAGCAACTACGCCGCTGCTACGGCTGGTTGGGGATGACTGCGGCCTCGTTTCCCCAACCGGCGGCCGAAACGGACCGTTCCCGTGTGGCGGGTCCCCGATGATGTCGTCGCTGCGGCCCTGGTCCGATGCTTGTGAGCAGGTTGCCTCATCGTTCGCTCGGCGGTCGCAGGCCAAGCGCCGCGCGGGTTGGGTCAGTTGAAGGCCGTGGCCACGGCATCCGCGAGCTGGTTCAGGATGTGCCGCGAGAGGTGCACGGGGCCGGTGAACGAGAGGAATCCGTGGATGGCGCCCTTGACCGGGAGGTGCTGGACCGGCACTTCCTGAAGTCGCGCAGGGACCGGATCCGGCCTGCCGACGTCGGGTTGCCGACCGGACCCCGCCGTCGTGTGCCGGGGCTGCGCTGCGAGGAGATCGCTCAGCTGGCCGGCGCCTCGGTCGACTACTACATCGAGCTGGAACGCGGGGCCGGCGTCCAGCCGTCCGAACAGATGCTGGCCGCACTGGCCCGCGCGCTGCGCCTCAGCCGGGACGAACGCGATCACCTCTTCGCCCTGGCGGGCCGCCCGCTACCTTCGGGCGGCGGACCGGCCGAACATGTGCACCCAGGCATGCTGGACCTACTGCACCACCTGGACGGCACACCGGCCCAGGTCGTCACCGACCTGCGCGTCACACTGGTGCAGAACCGGATGGCCGGCGCACTGCTCGGCCCGCCACCGGCCACCACCGGGCGGACCGCGAGCTTCCTGTACCGGTGGTTCACCGACCCGGCGGCACGGGCGCTCTACCCGCCCGAGGACCACCCCCGCCACACCCAGGCGTTCGTCGCCGACCTACGAGCGGCCACGGCCCGGCGTGGCGACGACGACCCCGAAGTCGCCGCACTGATAGCCGAGTTGACCGCCCATAGCCCCGAGTTCACCGAACAGTGGGCCGGGACGATGTCGAATTCCGGCGCAACGACCGCAAGCGCCTCCTCCACCCCGATCTCGGGCTGCTCGAAGTCAACTGCCTGAATCTGTTCAGCGAGGACGGACGGCAACGCCTGCTGTGGTTCACACCCGCCGTAGGCACCGACTCGGTCGCCAAGCTGGAGCTGCTCGCCGTACTCGGAACACAGAGTCTCGCGCCGGAACAGCACTGAGAGGGCTGTCAACTCCCAGTCGGCCCGCCCCGTGCTCACGTGCTCATGACGCGCCGGACACGGTCTGGTCGGCCCACTCCCGGGCTGACTGTCGCGGCCCCTGCGGCCGAGCAACAAAGGACTGGGGCGCAGCGACTGTCCCCTGTACCGGAAGGCAGCTGCCTGGCGTTGGTGGTAGGCGGTTCCACGGCTCACGGCCCACAGCGACAGTGACAGAGACAGCGACCAGAGGCTCGACAAACTCCCACCTGTGCGACCAGCGTCTCGGCCGAGATCAACGTTGGCTGGCAGGCTTGCCCGGGAGTTCGGTGCGACTGCCCCGGCAGGAGTAGACGACCTCCACCGAACCGCCAGGGAGGGCACGCTCGCGCTGGAAGGCCAGCGCGGTGTCGGGGCTGAGCATGGGTGTCAGCCGCTGGTCAGCGCGGTCTGCCACCCCTGGCGCGTCGAGGAGGACTTACAAGGAGCCAAGGGCCTGGCCCACCTCGACCGGGTCGGCACGCTGGGAATTGATGGGCAGGGCCGCAGCTCGGATCAGTTTGCGGAATCCTCTTCGGGCCGAAGCATCGCCGAGATTGCCGCGGCCACTTCCTCGGGATGCGACAGTGGCGAGAGGTGGCTGCTGGGGAGCTCGGTGACGACGGCTCCGGCGCGTGCGGCGAACCATCGCTGCAGTTGCGGATCGAGGATCCGGTCGTGGGCGCTGAGCACGTAGCCGCAGGGGAGGTCGTGCCAGGCGCCCGCAGAGGCCGGAGCCGTCAGGCAGGCTCCATGGGTCGGCTTCTGCATGGCGGCCAGGCTCCGGGCAAGGCGGGGCGGCAGGTCGTGGGCGAGTGCGTCACCGAACAGTTCCGGGTCCACGTCCGACCAGCCGTCCGCAGCGAACCGCAAGGCCACACGGCCTGGCATCTCGGCACCCTTGTCGCTCAGCATGCCGATGGTCTCCCCTTCACCAGGCACGTAGCCGGCCACGAAGACCAAAGAGTTGACCTGGGGGTGCTCAAGTGCCGCGCCGGAGATGACGGTGCCGCCGTAGGAGTGTCCGACGAGGGTGACCGGTCCTTCCAGCGCGTCGATGTGCCGACGGGTCCAGGCGATGTCGTCCGCGAGTGAGGTCATCGGCAACTGGACGGCCAGTGTTTGATGGCCCTGTTCGTGCAGGTGGCCTATGACCTCCTGCCAGATCGAGCCGTCGCTCCAGGCACCGTGGACCAGCACTACGTTTCCCATTTCACACTTCCTTTTGTCATGACTGCCTTGAGTGATTCCTGCCGGCCCGGCGGAGGTTTGAGTTCCTCCGACGTGAGACCGGGACACGGCGCGATCACGTACGAGACGGTGGTGTTCTTTCAATTTCTCGACGTTGAACGGGTGAGGTGACGAAGATCGACTCACGGCGCAACGTGTGAGTACGTCGGACGACTTCGCGCAGCGCATCCGTGGCCTTTTCGCCGTGGCGTCAGCCCGTCGCCGGAGTCCGGCAGTTCGCGGGCGGCGCCCGCGCCCGCGCCCTGTTCGCCGTCCTGTCCCCCACCAGTTCCGGAGCCGTGGGCCGCGCCCTCGTTCCCGCCGGTCCCGGCGTTGGCGTCACGTCCGCGCAGGGGTGGATACCTTGCCTGCGGCCTCGGAGGTACGGCCGGAGCCGGGTGCCGTACGGACCAGGAGCAGTACGGCCACGGCGCCGACGGCCGCGGCCAGGGCCGAGAGGAGGAAGACGCGGTCAAGACCAGCGGCGAAAGCCTGGTGGGCGAGGTCCGCCGCCGCCTCGCGGTGCCCGGCCGGTGCGGAGGCGATCACCTCTTTCGCTTGGCCCGAGGCCAGGGCGTCGGCGGCGTCGGCGGCGTGCGGCAGCTCGCCGTCTGTCAGCGTGGTGGCGGCATTGCTCGCGAAGACGGCGCCGAGGACCGCGATGGCCAGGGTCATGCCCAGTTGGCGCGCCGTGTTGATGGCTCCGCCCGCCATGCCGGCGCGCTGCCGCGGCACGGCGGAGGTGGCGGCGGAGACAAGGACGGGCGTGGCCAGGCCCACCCCGAGACCGGTGACGACCAGACCCCAGGTGAGCGACGTCGCGCTCGCGCCCTCCGACATACCGGCGCGCAGCAGGAGCATGCCCGCCGCCACCAGCAGCAGACCCAGCCCGATGGGCAGGCGCGGGGAGAGCCGCTGGATGTGCCGGCCGGTCACAGCCGAGACGAGGAACGACGCGGCCGCGAGCGGGGTCAGAGCGAGTCCCGCCCCGATGGGAGCGAGTCCGGCCAGGGACTGCAGCCACAGCGACACGAGCGCTAGGCAGCCGAAGGCGCTGGCCTGCAGGAGAAGCGCGCCGGTCAACAGCCCGGCGAAGGAGGCGTTGCGCAGCAGCGCCAGGTCCAGCATCGGGGTTGCGCCGCGGTGGGCCGTGCGGTGTTCCACCACCACGAAGGCCACGAGGGCGAGCGCGGCGACAGCGTAGGAGACAAGGGTGCCAGGCGAGCCCCAGCCGTCGTCGGACCCGCGGATGAGTCCGTAAACGAGGGCGCCGGCGGCCACGCTGAAGGTCGCGGCCCCGGGGAGGTCGATGCGGTTCTTCCGGCCGACCGCGGCCGGCCGGTCGGCAGCCATGAAGCGCCGGGTCAGAACGATGGCTACGACCGCGACGGGCAGGTTGATCCAGAAGATTACGGGCCAGCTGATGCGCTGCGTCAGGACGCCGCCGAGCAGCGGACCCGCCGCCGCTGCGGCCCCGTTGGTCGCACCCCACAGCCCGAAGGCCGTACCGCGGTCCCGCCCCTGGTAAGAGGCGAGCAGCAGAGCGGGAGCGGTGGCGAACATGGCGGCTCCGCCGATGCCCTGCACAGCCCGGGCTGCGATGAGCACACCGGCATCGGGAGCGAAGCCGCACGCGAGCGAGGCCACGGCGAACAGTGCGAGCCCGCCCACATAGGCTCGCCGGTGCCCATAGCGGTCGGCGAAAGCGCCGGCAGCGAGCAGCAGCGCCGCCAGAGCTAGCGCGTAGGCGTCGATGACCCACTGCAGCGACGCGAAGGACGCGCCGAGGTCACGGGCCATGCTGGGCAGCGCCACGTTCACGATGGTGACGTCCACCAGCAGGATGCCCGCGCCGAGACAGACCGCTATGAGCGGTCCCCACTTACGCATGTCGTCATCTCCGTTCAGGGATCGGGGAACGGACCGAAGCCTCGGTCCTCGACAACTGTTGACGGCATGCACGCGATCAGATGACTCGCACGGCCAGATTTGCACGTATTCCCTAGAATCGATGTCGTGAAGACGTATCTCGACAGTCCCGACCGTGTGGGGCATCACCTCACCGATGAAGACCTGGCCCTGGCGCACGCCCTCCAGCTCAACGGCCGCGCCTCCTTCACCGAGATCGCAGCCGTGCTGGGCGTCTCCGACCAGACCGCGGCTCGCCGCTTTACCCGCCTGCGCACCACCGGGAAACTGCGCGTGCTCGGTCTGACCGACCCGTTCCGGCTGGGAGACCTGTCATGGTTCGTGCGCGTGCGGTGCACTCCGGACGCATCCGCCTCCATCGGCTCGGCACTGGCCCGTCGCACGGACACCACCTGGGTCAACCTCACCTCGGGGGGAACGGAGACGATGGCCGCGGTTCGCGCCCGCGGGCCCGGCCTGGAGGAGCCCTTCCTGGTGCAGCAGCTGCCCCGCACCCCCCGAGTGGTCGACGTATCCGCGCACTGCGTCCTGCATGTGTTCTTCGGCCAGGACCTCGGCTTCATCAACAAGAGCGGACCGCTGACCGACGCACAGGTCGCCGCACTGACCCCGCGGCCAACGGACGGGGGGTGGACAGCCGGCTCGGAACCCGTCGTGCTGGACGACCGCGACCGACTACTGCTCGACCTGCTGGCCCGCGACGGAAGGGCCCCGGTGGGCGAACTGGCCGCGGCCACCAAGCTGTCCGAGTCCACAGTGCGCCGCCGCATCAACGATCTACGCGCCGAAGGCGTGCTGTACTTCGACGTGGACTACCACCCCGACGTCCTGCACCGAAAGCTCAGGATCGCGCTCTGGCTGGAGATCGACCCCGCGCGGCTGGCCGAGGCAGGCGAGGCCCTGGCGGCGCATCCCGAGGTGTCCTTCGCCGCGGCGGTGACCGGCGCGACGAACCTGTACGCGAGCATCCAGGTGGAGTCGGCGCAACTCCTGTACTGCTACCTGACCCAGACTCTGTCCGGACTGCCCGGACTGCGGCACACAGTGACCACGCCCATCCACCGAACCCTCAAGGGCCCGGGCCCATACCCGCTGCCACCGGAACTATAACTGAGCGTGTTGTGATGCTATGGCCTCGAACGCTGTCACGCACGTGATCACTCGTGCGGGACCCGCACGTATGTGATGTCGCCGCACCACTTCTCATTCAACTCCTCGGCACGGAAGTCGCGTTGGACGAGGTCCGGGGCGCGTGGCGCGAGCCGATCGGGGACCATGCTGCGCTTGCGGCGCCGCGGGTGGCGGTGAGGCTCCCCCTGCCAGCCGGACGGCAGGTTCTCGATCAGGTCGAGCACCCGTGCGTCACGGGCGGCCCGGCGGACACCGTCCATGTCCCGGGGGCGGTCGTCGGCTCCACGCTCACTCCGTTCAAGGCGGGCGCGACGGCTCCCGGGTAGGTGAACGTCACGTCTTCGGTCCGCACCGCCCGCACGGGTGCGGGAAGGGCCGCGCCGGTACGCGGGATCATGTGTTCGCCCGCGATCTCGATGGCGTACTCGGTGTCGGTGAGGAACAGCAGCTCTTCGTAGAGCCGATTGACCTGCTGTACCAGGGAGGTCAACCGCGCTGTCGAGGACCGGATGGCGACCACCGCGGTCCCGCCGACGGCGAGCGGCAAACCCCCGGCGGCCAGCAGCCACCAGAGCAGCCCGTAGCAACCCAGGGACGCGAGGCCCGCGAAACCACCCGTGATCAGGTCCGTTGTCGCCTGCGCCCGGGCCAGGCGACGTTGCTCGGCTTCTGTCTGCCGGGACATCTCCTCGTAGCTGGCGAGCAGCTTGGCGCCGGCCGCGTGCACACGGATCTCCCCGGCGGCGTGCGGGCGGGTCAGGTAGGCCAGCAGGGAGGAGATCGCCCGGCGGTGGTCGACCCAGTTCAGGCGGGAGAGGTAGTCGCGGCGCGCGGAGCGGACGGCTCCCCATCCCTTGGGCAGGGCGATGGCCAGCAGCATGGGCAGCAGCGCCAGTGCAGCGACACGAGGACAACGGCGGCCGCCGCCATGCCGATGACCACGTTCCCCACACCGACCGACAGCCGGAGCATGCTGCGGGCCGAGTCGGTGCCGAACTTCGCTGCTTCCAGGACCCGTTGCACCTCCGGTCGCTCGGTCGCCTCCACCTCGACGTCGGTGACGGCCGCGTAGTACCGGGCGGACACCGCACGTTCCACCTGGGGTTCCAGTCGGCCCGACATGGCGGTCGACCACGCGGCCAGGAGCGCCGTCACCACCGCGGTGACCGCGAGCACCGTCAGCGAGGGCAGGGCCTCGCTGAGCTTGTCCGCGGTCGGACCGTCCGCGAACAGTTCGGTGAGCACCCTGTTGACCGCGACCAGCCCCCACCCGGCCGCCACGCCCTGCCCGAGTTGCGCCGCTACGACCCCCGTCAGCGCATGTGGGTCCGTTTGCCGACCGGTGCGCAGAACCATCCCCATCATACGAGGCAGGGCGGCGGCCATGTGCCCGAACCCGAGCCGGGTCAGGGGGCCTGCGTGCCGCACGTAGGACTGGTCGTAGCGCAGGCGGCCGCCGTACAGTTCGCGCTCCGCGTCCGAGATGGTGTCCTTGGCCGTCGTCTGCGCACGCTGCGCCGCACCGGTGGGTGTTCCGGCTGATGTCAACGTGCCTCCTCCAGGGATGGGTCCGGGCGGTGTCGTCAGTCCAACGACACCGCCCGCCTTTGGAACACATGTCTTTCGGTCTGGCTGTGCGGCCTGTTTTTGAGCGGTTGGCTGAAGGTGTGCGGTGCACGGACCCTTGCGGTGCGGACACCCGTGCTCAGCCAGGGTTGGCCGAAATGCCGATGGCCGTCGCTGGGTGCTGGGTTGAGGCTGCGCACAAAAATCTGGGCGCGGCCGTCGATGAGTCCCTGAGGTCGAGCTCATGGCTCATGCGAAGACGTCGTACGTCTGCCTCTCCTGCCGGGCCCGCTACAAGCAGCCCTACGACAGCACGCGGCGGCGGACCTGTCCCCGCTGTGCGGAGCCGCTGATCCACGTAGGTTCGGCGTTCGCCGCGCCCCGGCGGCGGGACGTCGCGGCGTGGCGAACACTGACGCTGCTGCTGAACGCCGGGGTGCGCTTCCGCAAGAGTTGCTGCGCCGGGCCCGGATATCGCCCTCGGAGTCTGCGGGAGGTGCGTGAACGGATGACGTACGCGCAGCGCGGTGGCGAGCCGATCGCGCACGCGCTCATCCGGCGGGACGTGGGGTGACGGACGGGCTGGGGACGGCACGCGCAACTGGCCGACGGAAGGCCTCAGTTACACCGAACCACCCGGGTCCGGGCCCACCCGTATCCCGCGCCATCGGTGACGACCGCCGGCGTGCGAATCCTGCGCGGCGACAGCCTACGGCAGCTGGACCAACCGTCCGGCGGCCCCTCGCCACCCTTCAGCTCAGTGGACTGGTTCTGGCGCGTGGGTGTGCGGAAGGTCGCGCTCGCGGCGTATCGGGCTCGCGGCGAGGACGAGCCAGCTGGGCGCGACGATCCCCGTCATGATCCACATGGCCGGCCGGTACCCGACCGCGTCGCCGAGCACGCCGCCGAGCAGGGACCCGAGCGGGATGGTGCTGTGGTTGATCATCATGGCCGTCGCCACGACCCGGCCGAGCATGTGCGGCGGGCAGTATGCCTGCCGGAAGCTGCCGACCACGATGTTGGCCACCGAAATGCCGATCCCGACGAGGAAGGCGCCCATCGCGAACAGCAGTAGCCCAGGCCCTGCCGTGGTCATCGGCAGGAGCAGCGCGAACGGCGCGGTGGCGACCTGCACGAGAAGCAGTCCGCGCGCGGTGCCGAACCGTCGGCCGACCCAAGTGGCCACGAGCGCGCCCACCACGCCGCCGGTGCTGCCGCTGGTCAACAACAGCCCGACCATGGCGGGGTGCAGCCCGACAGTACGGACCAGGAAGGTGACCTGGACCGCCTGGTAGCCCATCAGCGCCATGTTGATCACGGCGCCCCAAGTGGCCATCGACCGCAGGTACCGGTCCCGGCCCACGAAGCGGAGCCCCTCGCTGATCTGCCGTCGCAGGGGGACGCGTTCCTCGTCGGTAGCGCGGTTCGGCTCGACCACGTTGATCCGCTTCAGGCAGACAGCGGACACCAGGAAGGTCACCGCGTCGGCCACGAGCGCGGTGACCGCGCCGAGCGTCTGGGTGAGCAGCCCCGCCACCCCCGGCCCGGCGACCTGGGTGGCGGCCTCGCTGCCCTGCAGTTTGGCGTTGCCCTCCAAGAGGTCGCGGCCGTCGAGCACGATCCGGATGTACGAGTGATAGGCGGTGTTGAAGCACACGGCCGTGGTGCCGCAGATCAGCGCGACGACGACCAGGTGCCGAAAGGTGAGCGCGTCGAGCCACGCCGCCAGTGGAATGCTCACCAGCGCCGTGCCTGCCGTCAGATCGCACGCGATCATCAGCGGCTGTTTGCGCATCCGGTCCACCCATGCGCCTACCGGCAGCCCCACCAGCAGCCAGGGCAGCCACACCGCCGCGGCGAGCAGACCGACGGCGGTGGAGCCGGCGTCCAACACCTCGACCGCGATCAGCGGCAGCGCGACCACGGTGATGCTGTTGCCCAACCCACTCACGGTCTCGCCTGTCCAGAGCAGGCGAAATTCCGGCCGGGTCAAGACTCCCCATCGGGATCGGGATCGGGATCGGGATCGGGGCCGGTCCGGCGTGTCATTCATCGAGTCCACACGGGGCATCATGGCGCGAGCTCTTCAACTCGCCTTACCAGGTGCGCAGTTGGGAAGACCGAAGAGTTGAGCCCCGGGTAGGTGGGTATTGCGTCTGCCTGATCTTTGACGGGACGTGCGCTTCGACGCGAGTCACCCCTGCCAGAGGTCAACCACCGAAGGGGCCAGTGCGCTGGCCTGGGTGTGGCCCGCGCGGGCGGCGGCCGGCCGGCGGGTGTCGTCCGCCATGTTGCGGCCCATCGTGCGGCGCGCGGCGCGGTCCGGGGACAGCAGGACGACACGTGCTCCGTCGTCGGACAGTTCCGCGGCCTGCCGCGAGGCGCTCGGATGCGGGCCGACCGCCTGGGGGAGCGGCGCGATCGCCAGTACCCGGCGGTAGCCGCGTGCGAGCCGGAGGTTGGCGGTCGAACGGCTACCTCCGTCCATCCAGCGCCGGCCTGCCACGGTGACCGGCGGCCACACGATGGGTACGGCGCAACTCGCCGCGACTGCTTCGAGGAGCGGCACTCCGGAGCGTGCGTCGAACACTTCGACTCGTCCGGTCCGCGCGTCGACCGCAGTGATCCGCAGCTCCGGCTCGGGCCAGTCGCGTACGTCGCCCAGGAGCGCACCGACCGTGTCGAAGACGTCCGACTCCGGGCCGGTCCGGGCGCGGAGTGCTGCCCGGGCGAGGCGTTCGATGGACCGCTGGGGATCGCGGGAGCCGAGTGCCGCCCAGAGGAAGCGCGCCGTCTGACGCGCTGTCACGGGCAGGTGCACCGCGTCTGCTCCGGAGAGTTGACGCTCGTACAGGTACGCGGCAGGGACACCGGACCGGAGCCGGGATCCGAAGACGGCACCGGCGGAGGTGCCGATCACGAGGTCGGCGCTGCCGAGATCGATGCCGGCTTCGGTGAGCCCGGCGAGCACCCCGGTCAACCAGGCCCCGCCCACCGGTCCGCCGCCGCCGAGCACGAGAGCGGTATCAGGCATGTTTCCCCTCCCCGTGAAAGACCGCGGACAAGCCGCCCACGGCACGCAAAGCGGGGACCAGTCCCCGTTAGCTCGGCCGACGATAGCATCCGTACCGGGGAACACTCCCCGGTTCGAGGTGAGGAGCGTGGAGACGTGATGAGTGACCGTTCGCCGGTAGGGCGCCGCGACGCGCTGCGCAACCGGAAGTTGCTGGCGGACACGGCCCGCGAGGTCTTCGCCGAACAGGGCCTGGACGCCCCGCTCGATGTGATCGCCCGGCGGGCGGGCGTGGGCAACGCCACCCTCTACCGCCACTTCCCGACCCGTGCCGCGCTCGTCGACGAAGTCTTCCGGGACGCGCTCACCGAGACCGCGGCGGCGGGCGAACTGGCGCGCACCGCCGAGGACGCGTGGGCGGGACTGACGCAGTACCTCCGCACAGTGTTCGCGGGCCTGGCCGCGGACCGCGGCACCAATGACCTCATGACCACGAACCTGGAGGGTGTCACCTCCCTGCACGCCATCCACGCCCACAACCGCGAAACCATCGACGAACTGATCCGGCGCGGACAGGAGCAGGGGACCATCCGTCCGGACGTCACCACCGACGACCTGCTCTTCACCGTGGCAGCACTGGGCAGAGCCGTACCAGCGCTCACCACCGTGGCCCAGGACGCCTGGCTCCGCCCGCTCACCCTGCTCCTCGACGGCCTCCGCGCCAACCCGGCCGCGCCCCCGCTGCCCGCGACCGCCCTCACTTCCGACCAGCTCGGCAGGGTGCTGCGCAACCTGGGCCCACACAGGCAACGTTGAGGGGCCCTGACTCACGGAGCGCCGGCCGCGGGCTTGTCAGGCGTGGACCAGTCCAGAGCGGGTGGGCCTTCCCGGGAGCTCGAAGCAGCCGGAGGTCTGGCGCCGTGCCGTGGATGTGATCCGCCGACCGGCCCCGATCTACCGGCCTTCCTTCCTGCACCGTGATTTCCACCCCGGGAACGTGCTCTTCGCGGGGGAAGGAGCCGACCTGGTGATGACCGGTGTCGTGGACTGGGTCGAAGCCTCCTGGGGACCCACTGACCTGGACGTGGCCCCCTGCTCCACTGCGCTTGCTCTGCTGCACGGTGTGAGTGTCGGCATGCGGTTGGCGGACCACTCCATCGCAGCCGGTGGAACGCTCAGCGATGACCCGGCTGACCACCTGTACTGGCGTCTGCTGGACGCGCTGGCCTTCGCGCCGGACGCGGAGAAGGTTGCCGGGCCCTGGCGGAAACTCGGGAGGGAGGACCTGACGCCAGCCGGAAGTCCATCGCGCTGTCCTCGACGGGTGAGCCCGACCCGTCCCACAAGAACGCGATGACCATGAGCGGCGTCGGATACCTGACCTTCGAGCAGCTGCAGAGCCTGCCCACCGATCCCGACACGGGTAAGGCGCCGGTCAACTCAGCCTGACCAAGCCGCTCGAGGGGGCCACCCCCCCCCCGGACGCCCCCACCCCAGGCAACGCCACCACCCCAGAAAAAC
>NZ_JBEXET010000049.1:0-50399 GCF_040606415.1 Streptomyces sp. NPDC005423
ACCGGCGAAGGCACGGAGCGTGAGCGCGGCCCCGGCGCGGCCATCCGCCGCTGACGAAAGGATGTGCCGGCTCAGCCGCCGTTGAAGTGGGCCGGGTGGGACCCCAGCCGCCGGTCCTCGTCGAGCGCGCTGATCGCCGCGAGATCCTCGGTGTCCAGGCTGAAGTCGAAGACCTCGATGTTCTCCCTGATCCGGGACGGGGTCACGGACTTGGGAATCACGACGTTGCCGAGCTGGACGTGCCAGCGCAGCACCACCTGGGCCGGGGTCCGGTCATGCTTCCGGGCGATGGCCACGATCGCCGGCACCTCCAGGAGGCCCTTGCCCTGGCCGAGCGGCGACCACGCCTCGGTGGCGATGCCCTGCCCGGCGAGGAACTCGCGTGCCGCGTTCTGCTGGAGATGCGGATGGAGTTCGATCTGGTCGACCGCCGGCACGACCGAGGTCTCGGCGATCAGGCGCTCCAGGTGCTCGGTGAGGAAGTTGGAGACACCGACGGCCCGGACGCGCCCGTCGGCGTACAGCTTCTCGAACGCCTTGTACGAGTCGACGTACAAGTCCCGTGCGGGGGTGGGCCAGTGGATCAGGTAGAGGTCCAGGTACTCCAGGCCGAGCTTCTCCAGCGACACGTCGAAGGCGCGCAGCGTCGCGTCGTACCCCTGGTCGCTGTTCCAGAGCTTGGTGGTGACGAAGAGCTCCTCGCGGGGGACACCGGAGCCGGCGATCGCCCGTCCGGTGCCCTCCTCGTTGCCGTAGATCGCCGCTGTGTCGATGCTGCGGTACCCGGCCTCCAGCGCGGTGGCGACGGCCTGCTCGGCCTCGCCGTCCGGCACCTGCCAGACGCCGAAGCCCAGTTGGGGCATCTCGACGCCGTTGTTGAGGATGATCGGGGGGACCTTGCTGCTCACGAACTCTCGATCCTTCGGTCGACGGGTGGTACTCCCCTCGTCAACGATCACACCCCGTGATGCATTCCTGTCGGCGCGATCCGGCCGCTGGTGCCGCAACAGGCGCACTAGGACTGGTACAGCGCCTCGACCTCGGCGGCGTAGGCCTTCTCGATGGCCTTGCGTTTCAGCTTCAACGACGGTGTCAGCAGCCCGTGTTCCTCGGTGAACGGCTGGGCCAGTATGCGGAACGTGCGGATCGACTCGGCCTGCGAGACCAGGGTGTTGGCGGCGACCACCGCCCGACGCACCTCGGTCTCCAGGTCGTTGTCCTCCACCAGCTCGGCCGGTGCCATCCGCGCCTTGCCGCGCATCGCCAGCCAGTGCTCGACCGCCTCGCCGTCGAGGGTGACCAGGGCCGCGATGTAGGGGCGGTCGTTGCCGACGACGATGCACTGCGACACCAGCGGATGGTCACGCACCCGCTCCTCCAGGAGGCCGGGCGCGACGCTCTTGCCCCCCGAGGTGACCAGGATCTCCTTCTTGCGGCCGGTGATGGTGAGATAGCCGTCCTCGTCGAGGGAGCCCAGGTCACCGGTGGCCAGCCAGCCGTCCTGGAGGGTCTCGTCGGTGGCCTTCTGGTTGTTGTGGTACTCCTGGAAGACGCTGGGGCCGTTCAGCCAGATCTCGCCGTCGTCCGCGATGTGCACGGTGACCCCCGGGATCGCCTGCCCGACCGTGCCGTAGCGGGTGCGCCCGGGCGGGTTCGCGGTCGCGGCCGCCGTGGACTCGGTCAGACCGTACCCCTCGTAGATCTGCACCCCCGCCCCCGCGAAGAACAGGCCGAGGCGGCGGTCCATCGCCGAGCCGCCCGACATGGCGTTGCGGATCCGGCCGCCCATCGCGGCCCGCACCTTCGAGTAGACCAGCTTGTCGAAGAGCTGGTGCTGCATGCGCAGCGCCGCCGAGGGGCCGGGCCCGATGTCCCAGGCGCGGGCCTCCACCGCCTCCGCGTACCGCACCGCGATCTCGACGGCCTTGTCGAACGGCCCGTCCCTGCCCTCCTTCTCCGCCTTGCGGCGGGCCGCGTTGAACACCTTCTCGAAGATGTACGGCACGGCCAGGATGAACGTGGGCCGGAAAGCGACCAGATCGGGCAGCAGGGCGGCGGCGTTCAGCTGCGGCTGGTGGCCGAAGCGGACCCCGCCGCGGACCGCCGCGACCTGCACCATGCGCCCGAACACATGGGCCAGCGGCAGGAACAGCAGGGTCGCCGCCTCGTCGCCCCGGCGCGAGTGGAAGACGGACTCCCAGCGCTCGATGACCGTGTCCGCCTCGTACATGAAGTTGCCGTGCGAGATGACACAGCCCTTGGGACGGCCCGTGGTGCCCGAGGTGTAGATGATCGTCGCGGTCGACTCCGGGGTGACCGCCTGCCGGTGCCGGTGGACCACCTCGTCGTCGAGGTGCGCGCCGGCGTCGTACAGCTCCCGCAGGGCGCCCGTGTCCAGCTGCCACAGCTGGTGCAGCCGGGGGAGCCGGTCGATGACGGTGGCGATCGTCATCGCGTGGTCCTCGTGCTCGACCATCGCCGCCGACACCTGCGCGTCGTGCAACATCCAGAAGCACTGCTCGGCCGAGGAGGTGGGGTAGACCGGCACCACCTGCGCGCCGATCGTCCACAGCGCGAAGTCGAACAAGGTCCACTCGTAGCGGGTGCGGGACATGATGGCGACCCGGTCGCCGAACCGGACGCCCCGGGCCAGCAGCCCCTTGGCGAGCGCCAGCACCTCGTCGCGGAACTCGGCGGCGGTCACGTCCCGCCACTGCCCCCGCTCGTCCTTGCGGCCCAGCGACACGTGCGGCGGATCGTCCTGGGCGCGCTCGAAGACGACGTCGGCCAGACCGCCCACCGGCGGTGCCGACACCAACGGAGGGTTGGTGAACTCGCGCAAACCCCGCTCCCCGCTCCTCGCCCTCAGTGACGCTCCGCCATGGCGCCGTGAAAGCTACCCCACCCGGCGCACGGGCGGGAGGGGGTCGAAAACCGAGCACTGTTCACGTCCGCACAGGTCAGCGCGGGAAAATGCCCGCACAAGAGGAAGGGCCGGACAGAAATGCCTACGGTTACGTAGGTTTCGCCCCCGTAATCTCCACCGAATCTGTACGACCCGGTCACCGCCCCCCACCCCCCTCGTGGCCCACCTCACAGACCGGGCACGGACCGTCCCGCCCGCCGCCCCCGGGGCGCCGCTCACCCGCCCCGCAACCGGTCCCCGCCCGCCAGGATCGCCGCCGCCAACGCGTCCGCCGCCCCCTGCGCGGCGACCCGCCGCCGGCCGTGCACCAGCACGAAGTCCACCTCGCCCAGCTCCGGCAGCCCGGCCCGCTCCGGCACCCGCACCAGCCCCGGCGGCACCAGCCTCCGCGAGTGCGCCATCACCCCGAGCCCGGCACGGGCCGCGGCGATCAGACCGCTGAGGCTGCCGCTCGTACACGTGATCCGCCACGCCCGCCCCTGCCGCTCCAACGCCTCCAGGGCGAGAGCGCGGGTGATACCCGGCGGCGGGTAGACGATCAGCGGAACGGGCCGGTCGGCGTCGAGACGGAGTCGTTCCGCGCCGATCCACACCAGCTTGTCGTGCCAGACCGGTTCGCCCCGCGGATCCTCGGCCCGGCGCTTGGCGAGAACCAAGTCGAGCTTCCCGGCGGCCAGTTGCTCGTGCAGCGTGCCGGAGAGCTCCACCGTCAACTCCAGGTCGACCTCGGGATTCCCGCGCCGGAAGCCCTCCAGGATCTCCGGCAGCCGGGTGAGCACGAAGTCCTCGGAAGCCCCGAAGCGCAGCCGGCCGCGCAGCCGGGTACCCGTGAAGAAGGCCGTCGCCTGCTCCTGCACCTCCAGGATCCGGCGGGCGAAACCGAGCATCGCCTCACCGTCCTCCGTCAGCTCCACGGAGTGCGTGTCCCGGGTGAACAACTGCCGCCCGGCCGCGTCCTCCAGGCGCCGCACGTGCTGGCTCACGGTGGACTGACGCAGCCCGAGCCGCCGGGCGGCCCGGGTGAAACTCAGCGTCTGGGCGACCGCGAGGAACGTCCGCAGCCGCGCGAGGTCGTACACGGAACCCACCGTAACCGGCCATCGCGCCACGCGATAACAGTGAGAGCGGTATACCGGATTCCCGATCCCGCCCCGGGGGAGGACGATGGAAACGGTCCCGGCCGCCCACGGCCCACCGGCCCGGAGCCCGACCCGAACCCCACGCACAGCGAAGTGAGCGAGGTAGTACAGCACGTGAAACGCCTGCGCCGACCGAGTGCGCCGCCGATCGACCCCTACGTCCTCCTGCTCCTCGGGACCGTGGGTCTCGCCGCACTCCTCCCGGCCAGAGGCACGGCGGCCGACGCCGCCTCGGGCGCCTCCACCGCCGCCATCGCCTTCCTCTTCCTCCTCTACGGCGCCCGCCTCTCCACCGGCGAGGCCCTGGACGGACTGAGACACTGGCGCCTGCACACCACGGTCCTCGCCTGCACGTTCATCGTCTTCCCGCTGCTCGGACTGGCCGCCCGGGGCCTGGTCCCGGCGCTGTTGACCCACCCCCTCTACCAGGGTTTGCTCTTCCTCACCCTCGTGCCGTCGACCATCCAGTCCTCGATCGCGTTCACCTCGATCGCCCGGGGGAACGTACCGGCCGCCATCTGCGCCGGCTCCTTCTCCTCCCTCGCCGGCATCGTCGTCACCCCGCTGCTCGCGGCGGCGCTGCTCGGCAACAGCGGCGGCGGCTTCTCCGCCGACTCGCTCGTCAAGATCGTGCTGCAACTGCTGGTGCCGTTCCTCACCGGACAGGCCCTGCGCCGCTGGATCGGCGGCTTCATCACCCGCCACAAGAAGGTCCTCGGCTACGTCGACCGCGGCTCGATCCTCCTCGTCGTCTACACCGCGTTCAGCGAGGGCATGGTCCAGGGCATCTGGCACCAGGTCAGCGCCGTCCGGCTCGCCGGCCTGCTCGCCGTCGAAGCCGTCCTGCTCGCCGTGATGCTCGCCCTGACCTGGTACGGCGGCCGGGCCCTGCGCTTCGACCGCGAGGACCGCATCGCCATCCAGTTCGCCGGCTCGAAGAAGTCGCTCGCCTCCGGACTGCCCATGGCGAGCGTCCTGTTCGGCGCGCACGCCTCGCTCGCCGTGCTGCCGCTGATGCTCTTCCACCAGATGCAGCTGATGGTCTGCGCGGTCATCGCCAGGCGCCGGGCCCGCGACCCGCTGCCGGAGACCGCCGTGGCGGCCCCCGCCGCCGGCCCACGGACCGGACTCGGCACCGGGACGCGAGCCGGCTGAGCGACGTCCGGGAAGCGGCGGCGGACGGTCAGTGGGCGCCCTTCACCCGGTCCAGCGGCAGCCAGAGAACCGTGCCCGCGGAGGACGGACGAGCGGCGGCCAACTCCTTGTCGCCGAGCGCCCGGTCCCACACGTGTACGTCGTCGATCGCGCCGGTGAAGAAGGCCCGGCTGTCCATCCGCTGACCGACGTGGACACCGAACGGCGAGTTGCGGCTGACGGAACCCGGCACATCGGCGACCGCGGACTGTATGCCATCAACGGAAATCGTCAACCGGCCACCTCCCCGCCGCAACGCCACCTGGTGCCACTGCCCGTCGTTGTACGCGCCGGTGGTACTGACGAGCGCCGTCCGCGGAGCCGCCGCACCGTCACGGACCGTGATCAGCCCCTGGACACGATGGTTGGCGGGATCACCGCGCAGCCACACCTGCGGCTGGCTGGTGCCGATCCCGCCCATCCACAGCAGCGGCTGCTCCCCGGCTGTGGCCGTGTACCTGAACCACAGCGCGGCCGTGAAGTCCCCCGTCCCGAGCGGGAGTCGGCCGCTGTAGGGCAGTCGTACGGCGTCGTCGGCCCCGTCGAAGGAGAGCGCGCCGCCGGACACGCCGTCCGTCTCCTGGGCATCCCCGAGGACGGCGGCGGGCCGGGCGTGCGGGGCGCGGTCGGCGGTGACCGGGTCGGAACCCTGGCGCGCCCGCAGCCACGCCTCGTCGAAACGGGCGAAGCGGATCTCGTCACGCGCGTCCACCGCGCCGCCCTCGTAAATCAGGCCCACCGTGTCGCCGCTGATCCGCGCCATGTCCGAGTAGCCGGACCAGTCGGTGGTGACGACGCTCCCGCGGTCCACGCTGTCCCAGGTGCGCCCGCCGTCGTAGGAGGAGCGGATCATCATGGTGCGGCGGCGGTCGGGGTCGCCGGGGCAGGACAGCAGGATGCGGTCGCCCAGCCGGAGGACGGAGCCCTGCACCATCGGCGCGTACAGGTCGGGGAGGGTGTGGAAGGGGGCGGTGAAGCTGTCGCCGCCGTCCCGGCTGACGGTCTGGGTGCGGTGGCCGAGGTCGGTGCCGTCCTGTTCGCGTCCGCTCACCAGGATCGACCCGTCCGCGCGCTCGGCGAGGGTCAGTTCGGACGGTTTCTGCCGCCAGGTGCCGTCGGCGGCGATCGGATACGAGTCGGTGGCACCGATCTTCCAGTGGTCGCCGTCGTCGTCGCTGACAACGAGCGCCGCGTTGTTGGCGGTGACCCGACTGCCGTTCCACGTCTCGGTGTTGACGCCGAAGACCAGCCGGCCGGCATGGTGGCCGCGGGTGAGCTGGATGCCGTGGACGGGGCCGGTGGCGTACCAGGAGTTCCACTCCGCGGGCAGGATCTCCTCGCTCAGGTCGCGCGGACGCGACCAGGTGAGCCCGTCGTCGTCGCTGTACTGCAGATGCGGGGTGCGGTCGCACGGAACCTGGCAACCGGCGCTGTCCGTACGGCCCGTGTTGTAGGTCTCGGCCAGCAGGATGCGGCCCGTCCGCCGGTCCACGACCGGTACCGGGTTGCCGTGGGTGTCCCCGCCGCCCTCGTTGACGACCTGGAGCGGGCCCCAGGTGCGGCCGTCGTCCGTGGACCGTTTGACCACGATGTCGATGTCGGAGGCGTCACCGCAGTTGAGCACCCGGCCCTCGGCGAAGGCGAGCAGTGTTCCCCCGGCGGTCCGCACCACGGTCGGGATGCGGAAGCAGGCGTACCCCGGGTCCTGCGAGGCCCGGAAGAGGACCTGCTGGTCGAACTCCGGTGGAGCGGTGGCGGTTCGGGCGTGCGCCGGGCCCGGCAGGGCGAGCAGGCCGGCGACGACGACCGCCACCGTGACGAGGGTCGATCCGAGGCGTGCGCGAAGACTCGACGGCATGGTGCGACCTGCCCTTCAGGCGTCCGGACATCCGGACATCCGACGTCCAACGTGCGCGACACAGACGTTAGTTGCGGCCCCGGCCGCCTCACAAGGAGCACGCGGGTGATTGTCCGGGACGCGGCCCCACGGCCCGCGAGGCCGACGCCACCTTCCTCGCCCCCGCTCACCGCGAAGGAACGCGACCGATGCACGGCCTTGTTGATCCGGTTTTTCGGTACGGACGGCCGACGTGAACTGACGTTTCGTCATGTACGTGCGTACCGGCCCGCGTCGAGCGTCGATGCCCGCCCCGGTCCTTACCGAGCTGCTGGACCGCGGGGGCACGCTGCGGGGCGACCCGCAAGAGCCGTCAACTCGTTGGCGCGGCAGGTGAGTTCGCCGGCCGGGGTCTCGCCGCCGTGACGCCGGGCGGTATCAGCCCTGGGCGGCCGTGGCCGGCAGGGCGATCCGGTCCCCGCCCGCGTACACGTTCATGGAACTGCCCCGCAGGAAGCCCACCAGGGTCAGACCCGTCTCCGTCGCCAGGTCCACCGCCAGGGACGACGGCGCGGACACCGCGGCCAGGACCGGAAGCCCGGCCATCACCGCCTTCTGCGCCAGTTCGAAGGAGGCCCGGCCCGACACCAGCAGGATCGTCCGGGACAGCGGCAGGTCGTCGTTCTGGAGGGCGCGGCCGACCAGCTTGTCGACCGCGTTGTGCCGGCCCACGTCCTCCCGCACGTCCACCAGCTCCCCGTCCTCGGTGAAGAGGGCCGCCGCGTGCAGCCCCCCGGTCCGGTCGAAGACCCGCTGGGCCGCTCGCAGCCGGTCGGGGAGGACCGCGAGCAGTTCGGGCCCCACCCGGACCGGGGGTGTGTCGGCGATCGGCCACCGGGCCGTCGTACGGACCGCGTCCAGGCTCGCCTTGCCGCACAGGCCGCAGGAGGACGTCGTATACACGTTCCGCTCCAACGTGATGTCGGGCACCACCACGTGCGGCGCGGTCCGTACATCCACGACGTTGTACGAGTTCGAGCCGTCGACGGTCGCCCCCGCGCAGTAGACGATGTTCTGCAGATCGTCCGCGTTCGCCAGTACGCCCTCGCTGACCAGGAACCCGGCGGCGAGCGCGAAGTCGTCGCCCGGGGTGCGCATGGTGATCGCCAGCGGCTTGCCGTTGAGCCTGATCTCCAGGGGTTCCTCGGCGACGAGGGTGTCCGGGCGGGTGGAGACCGCTCCGTCCCTGATCCGGATCACCTTGCGTCGTTCCGTGACTCGTCCCATGCCCTGATCAGCCCCGGTTCTGTACGTGCTGGTGGCCGCAAGGCCCTTGCCGCGCGGATGCCCCGTCTCACCGGACCGACCCTGCGGAGCGGTGACCCGCACGCCCCATTGTCCTGCACACCCGGAACGCCGCACGGGACCCGGCACCGGACGGCAGGGGCCGGGTCCCGCGCGGGCCGGTGCCGCGGTCGACGCGGCAGGTACCGGCTGTCCGTACGGTCGGCTGGTGCCGCTGTGTCGCGGGAGGTGCTGCGGTTGTCCGCGCGATCGGTCAGCGCACGCGGCTGTCCGCAGCGCCGGCAGGTCGCAGAGAGCGGAAGAGAGAGGAAGAGAGCGGGAGAGGGCATGGGCCGTACGGAGGGTGGGCACTCACGCCGGATCCCGGATCCGCCGACCGTTCGGCGCATCCTGCATACCGTTCATCGCACACCGTGTAGACGCCGCCTTCTCAACTCTCGCACGGCTTCCTATCGTCCGGGATCATGAGTCCACCTGTAGCACCATCGGGGTGGAGCCGCTGGCTGGTTCCGCCCGCCGCCCTCTCGGTGCACCTCTCCATCGGCCAGGCCTACGCCTGGAGCGTCTACAAACCGCCGCTCGAAGCCTCGCTCGGCCTGACCGGCACCCAGAGCGCGCTGCCCTTCCAGCTCGCCATCGTGATGCTGGGCCTGTCGGCCGCGTTCGGCGGCACCCTCGTCGAACGCAACGGGCCCCGCTGGGCGATGACCGTCGCCCTGGTCTGCTTCTCCTCCGGCTTCCTGATCTCCGCCCTCGGCGCGCAGACGCGCCAGTTCTGGCTGATCGTCCTCGGCTACGGCTTCGTCGGCGGGATCGGGCTCGGCATCGGCTACATCTCGCCGGTCTCGACCCTGATCAAGTGGTTCCCGGACCGGCCCGGCATGGCCACCGGCATCGCCATCATGGGTTTCGGCGGCGGCGCGCTGATCGCCTCGCCCTGGTCGGCCCAGATGCTGAAGTCGTTCGGCGCCGACCACTCCGGGATCGCGCTCGCGTTCCTCGTCCACGGGCTCTGCTACGCGGCCTTCATGTCACTCGGTGTGCTGCTCGTCCGGGTGCCGCGCGCCGCGGCGCCGGCCGACGGCGCCGCGCCGGGTGTCCCGCCGGGGCTCCAGGTGTCGGCCCGCGACGCGGTGCGCACCCCGCAGTTCTGGTGCCTGTGGGTGGTGCTGTGCATGAACGTGACCGCGGGCATCGGCATCCTGGAGAAGGCCGCCCCGATGATCACGGACTTCTTCGCGGACACCTCCACCCCGGTCTCGGTGTCGGCCGCCGCGGGCTTCGTCGCCCTGCTCTCCGCCGCCAACATGGCCGGCCGCATCGGCTGGTCGTCCACCTCCGACCTCATCGGCCGCAAGAACATCTACCGCGTCTACCTCGGCGTCGGCGCGGTCATGTACGCGCTCATCGCCCTCTTCGGCGACTCCTCCAAACCCCTGTTCATCCTCTGCGCGCTGGTGATCCTCTCCTTCTACGGCGGCGGTTTCGCGACCGTTCCCGCCTATCTGAAGGACCTCTTCGGGACGTACCAGGTCGGCGCGATCCACGGCCGGCTGCTCACCGCCTGGTCCACGGCCGGCGTCCTCGGCCCGCTGATCGTGAACTGGATCGCCGACCACCAGAAAGCGGCCGGCAAGCACGGCGCTGCCCTCTACGACGTCTCCTTCGTGATCATGATCGGGCTGCTGGTCGTCGGGTTCGCCGCCAACGAACTCGTCCGGCCCGTCCACCCCCGCCACCACATCTCCGCCCCCAGGGAGGCCGCCGATGTCGAACGTCAGCAGTCCGAGTCCGCCTGACCGGCGCCCGCTGATCGCCTTCGCCTGGCTCTGGGTCGGCGCGCCCCTGGCCTACGGCGTCTACGAACTCGTCCTGAAGGCACGGCAGTTGTTCACCGGCTAGCGGCCTGGGCGGCACCCGCGACCCCGGCGGCCTGACGGAAGCCGACAATGGACGCCTCCGTTTCCTGTGGCATCACCTGCCGTCGTACCGGCGAGTCACTGATCAGACTGGTGGATCCCGCTACCAAGGCAACGAGGGGACCCCCCATGAACGGCTCGCGGATCACCGCCGTCGGCCACTACCAGCCCGCCAAGGTGCTCACCAACGAGGATCTGGCGGGCCTGGTCGACACCAGTGACGAGTGGATCACCTCCCGGGTGGGCATCCGCACCCGCCACATCGCCGGCCCCGACGAACCGGTCGACGAACTCGCCGCGCACGCCGCCGCCAAGGCGCTCGCGGCGGCGGGCCTGACGCCCGGCGACATCGACCTGGTGCTGGTCGCCACCTCCACCGCCATCGACCGCTCCCCGAACACGGCCGCCCGGGTCGCCGCCCGGCTCGGCATCCCCTCCCCGGCCGCGATGGACGTCAACGTCGTCTGCGCCGGCTTCACCCACGCCCTCGCCACCGCCGACCACGCGGTCCGCGCGGGAGCGGCGGTACGGGCCCTGGTCATCGGCGCCGACAAGATGTCCGAGGTGACCGACTGGACCGACCGTACGACCTGCGTCCTCGTCGGCGACGGCGCGGGGGCCGCCGTCGTCGAGGGCGCCGACACGCCCGGCATCGGACCTGTGCTGTGGGGCTCGGTGCCGGAGATGGGGAACGCCGTACGGATCGAGGGCACGCCGCCGCGGTTCGCGCAGGAGGGCCAGAGCGTCTACCGCTGGGCCACCACCCAGCTCCCGCCGATCGCCCGCAAAGCCTGCGAGAAGGCCGGAGTGGCCCCCGCGGACCTGGCCGCCGTCGTCCTGCACCAGGCGAACCTGCGGATCATCGAACCGCTCGCCGAGAGGATCGGCGCCGTCAACGCGGTGATCGCCCGGGACGTCATCCAATCGGGCAACACCTCCGCCGCGAGCATCCCGCTCGCCTTCTCCAAACTCGTCGAGCAGGGCGCCGTCAGCACCGGCGACCCGGTCCTGTTCTTCGGCTTCGGTGGCAATCTGTCGTACGCGGGACAGGTCATCCGCTGCCCGTGAACCATGCCGGTCGACCGGCCGGGCCCAGCCCGTTTCCCGGTCTGATGTCCACTGTGCGCCGTAGACTGTAGACGAAAGACAATCGACACTGCTCGTACGTACGTGTACGGCGGCCCCGCCACCGTGGGCACGGCGCTGCCGAGGAGGGGGACCGCGATGTTGTCGACGGGACTGCCGCAGGGGGCGGTGCCCAGGCTGGAACGCCCGGGCCCGCTGCGCGACCGCGTCTACGAGGCGCTGCTCGAACTCATCACCTCCCGGGCCCTGCGGCCGGGCCAGCACCTCGTCGAGAGCGAGCTCGCCGGGCACCTCGGCGTCTCCCGGCAGCCGGTGCGCGAGGCGCTGCAGCGGCTCAACACCGAGGGCTGGGTCGATCTGCGGCCCGCCCAGGGTGCGTTCGTGCACGAGCCCACCGAAGAGGAGGCCGACCAACTCCTCACCGTGCGAACCCTGTTGGAGTCCGAGGCCGCCCGGCTCGCCGCGGTCAACGCGGGCGGCGCGGGCGTCAGTGCCCTGAAGGAGCTCTGCGCGGAGGGCGAGCGGGCCGTCGACGCCGACGACGTGGACGGCGCCGTCGCCATGAACACCCGCTTCCACGCGAAGGTCATGGAACTGGCGGGCAACGCCGTCCTCGCCGAACTCGCCGCTCAGGTCGACCGCCGGGTGCGCTGGTACTACACACCCGTGGCCCGGCAGCGCGGGGTCAGGTCCTGGGTCGAACACCGCACCCTGATCGACGCCATCGCGGCCCGTGACGAACTGCGCGCCTCTCTGTTGATGCGCGAACACACCGAGCACACCCGGCGGTCCTATCACGAGCGCGCCAAGTCCTGACGCTCGGACGACGACGGCAGTTGGCGTGCCGGAACGGCCGAGGGGTCTCCTGTGGCGGGGGAGAGCCCTCGGCCGTTACCACGTCTATGACTTGCCGTCAGGTCGTCTGACCCCGCGGCTGTCGGCCCGGAGCCGTCACGGCCCTCTCCGGGCCAAGTTCCCTTTCGAGAAGGTGAACCGGCGCGCGGCAACTGGCAGTTGTGCGGGTCGCCCGGCAGGACCGCGTACGGGGGCGCAGGCCGACCGCGGCACCCCGACGGAGCCCGCCCGACGGAGACCGTCCGGCTCGTCCCGGACCTGTGCAGCACCGGACGCGGTGACACCCCCCAACTGACACCCCAACTGCGCCTATGCGACTGCCTTCTGGGGCTGCCCCGCGCCCCGGAGACTGTCCCCAGGACTGCTCCGGCGCCTCCCCCCCCCGCACTGACTCCCGGGCGACGGCGCGGCCGTACCGAGTCGGCCGCAACCGGCCCCCCAACTGGCGGACGTCCCGCGCACAAGCCCGCGTCGAACCTCCCTCAGGTGCCAGGCCCGACCGTGGAACCCACCCGCCCGTCGCCCACCACCGCCCTTTTCAGGAAGGCCCCCCGGGGCCCTCCCCTCGACCGTGCCCCGAGAGCGGAGCAGACGCATGGCATCCACCCTCACCCCCGGCAGCCTTACCCCGACTTTGAAGGCGGGTACGTCCTGGAGCGACGCCTGGCAGCGCTGCCTCGCGGTGGCGCCCGAGGCGTTCCGGGACGACCGCGTACTCAACCTGTGGAACTCCGCCTGGCACCCCGACGGCCGGGCCCTGCCCGCCACCACCCCGGTCGACGGCAGCCCCATCGCGGGCGCCCCCCGTCTCGACCGGGCCACCGCCCACCAGGCCGTACGCGCCTCCCTCGACCAGCACCGCGCCTGGCGCCACGTACCCCTGGAGGAGCGCCGTGCCCGGGTCGCCGCCACCCTGGACGCGTTGACCGAGCACCGGGAACTCCTCGCGCTGCTGCTGGTCTGGGAGATCGGCAAGCCCTGGCGGCTGGCCCAGGCTGACGTGGACCGGGCGATCGACGGCGTACGGTGGTATGTAGACGGTATACAGCCGATGGTGGACGGTCGCGTCCCGCTGGAGGGCCCGGTCTCCAACATCGCGAGCTGGAACTACCCGATGAGCGTCCTCGTCCACGCCATGCTCGTCCAGGCACTGGCGGGCAACGCGGTCATCGCCAAGACCCCCACCGACGGCGGCGTCGCCTGTCTCACCCTGGCCAGCGCGCTCGCCGTCCGCGAGGGAATCCCCGTCACCCTCGTCAGCGGCAGCGGCGGCGAACTCTCGGAGGCGCTGGTGCGCGCGCCCGAGATCGGCTGTGTCTCCTTCGTCGGCGGCCGGGACACCGGCGCCGCGGTGGCAACGGCCGTCGCCGACCTCGGCAAGCGGCACATCCTCGAACAAGAGGGCCTCAACACCTGGGGCATCTGGAACTTCAGCGACTGGGCGTCCCTCTCGGCGGTCGTCCCCAAGCTCTTCGACTACGGCAAGCAGCGGTGCACGGCGTACCCACGCTTCGTGGTCCAGCGCCAGCTGTTCGACGAGTTCCTCGCGGCCTACCTCCCGGCGGTCCGCACCCTGCGCGTCGGCCACCCCCTCGCCGTCGCACACCCCGAAGACCCGTATCCCGAGCTGGACTTCGGGCCGGTGATCAACGCGGCCAAGGCCAAGGAACTCCACGACCAGGTCACCGAGGCGATCAGCCGCGGCGCCGTCCCGCTGCACCGCGGCCGGCTCTCCGAGACCCGCTTCCTGCCCGGCCAGAACACCTCCGCCTACGTCCAGCCCGTCACGCTCCTCAACCCGCCGCCGTCCTCCCCGCTGCACCACGCGGAACCGTTCGGCCCGGTCGACACGATCGTCCTGGTCGACACGGAGGCCGAGCTGCTCGCCGCGATGAACGCCTCCAACGGCGCGCTCGTCGCCACCCTCTCCACCGACGACCGGGCGACCTACGACCGGCTGGCCCCGCAGATCCGCGCCTTCAAGGTCGGCCACGGCAAACCCCGCTCGCGCGGCGACCGCGACGAACTCTTCGGCGGCTACGGAGCGTCGTGGCGCGGAGCGTTCGTGGGCGGCGAACTCCTGGTCCGCGCCGTCACCCGCGGAGCGACGGGGGAGAAACTGCCCGGCAACTTCCCGGAGTACCAGCTCACACCGTGACACAACCGCCCCGCCCCCCACCTCGTACCCGACCCCCGACCCCCACGTCGTACCCGCCCCTCACCTCGTACCCGGCGGCCACCCGGCCGCCGGGTCGGGCAGCCCGCGTCCGGACACCCCCGGTCCGCGCGCAGCGTCGTCGCGTCAGCCTGGTTGCGCACCCACGAACACGACGACCGGCCGCGCGCGCACCCGGCGATACGGTCGCGCCTCCGGGGGTCCTTCGGCGGACGGAAACGCAGGTGAAGGCCGCTCCGAAAGCTTGGTATTGTTGTCTTCGTCGCCGCCGGGAACACCTTCGGCACGGCGGCAGACACCTGGTCCGGGTGGCGGAATGGCAGACGCGCTAGCTTGAGGTGCTAGTGCCCTTTATCGGGCGTGGGGGTTCAAGTCCCCCCTCGGACACAACGAACAACGAAACCCAACGAACAAGCAGCGAGCTCAGCGCACAACACGTAGGCAACAACGTACGGATGGTGCCGACCGGTCCCGGTCGGCACCATCCGTGTTTCGCGTCAGGGGCGTCGGGCCGTCGAGGCGTCAGCGCGACGCTTTGGCGGGAGCCGTCCGGGGGCGCCGGGTCAGCGGTCGTTCGACCAGGACGTACGAGGCGAGGGCGGCCGCGGAGGTCGCCATGAGGCCGACGGGAAGCAGCCAGTCGTCCGTCACTCCGAGGCCGGCGAGCAGGCGTACGGCGGGGTAGTGCCACAGGTACATCCCGTAGCTGAGGTTGCGGCCGACCCAGGCCGGGGCGGACAGGGACAGCAGGCGGGAGGGCCACGCGCGCGGTGACAGCGCCAGCGTGGCGATCACCACGGCCGTCAGGACGGCGGCGACCAGGAAGCCCACCGTGTACCAGGCGGGATTCCACGCGCCGGACCCGGTGATCGGGATCCGCCAGGCGACCAGGGCCAGCACGACGAGCGCGGGCAGGCACAGGCGTTCCGCGCGGCGGCGGAGCAGCGCGAGACGGGGGTCGTCGGCGCGCAGGCGGGCCAGGACCAAGGCCAGCAGGGCGCCGACGAGGAGTTGGTCGGCGCGGGTGTCGGGGCCGTTGTAGATGCGGTGCGCCGCGGAGGGGTCCCAGAGCACCGTCCGCCACAGCACCGGCAGGACGCACAGCGCGGCGGTACAGCCCACCACCGTCCGCGCCCGCGCGGACCGCAGCAGCACCAGCAGGAGGAGCGGCCAGGCGAGATAGAACTGCTCCTCCACACCCAGCGACCAGGTGTGGCCGAGCGGGGCGGTGAGGCCGGAGTACGTTCCGGGCTCCGCCGCCCGTACGAGATTGACCACCGAGGCCGCCGCCAGCCCCGCCGCCGCCCACGCCCCGTCGAAGAGCGGCAGCCGCAGGGTGAGGGACAGCAGGGCGGTGACCGCGCACATCAGCAGCAGCGCCGGCACCAGCCGCAGCCAGCGCCGCCGGTAGAACGGCCACAGCCCGATGTTCCCGGTGCGCGCGTACTCGGCGACCAGCAGTCTCGTGATCACGAAGCCGCTGATCGTGAAGAACACGTCCACGCCCACCGAGCCGCCCGGCACCAGGTCCGGCCGCACGTGGTAGACGATCACCAGGACCACCGCGACCGTCCGCAGCCCGTCCAGCCCCGCCACCCGCTCGCCACCGCGCGCCACCGACGGAAACCCCCGCCCGTCGCCGTACGGCTCCACCCGCACGGGTTCGAGCGGCGGGCGTGCCGACAACGTGTCCGGGAACCGTGGAGTGGTCCCGTCCACCGCCCTGTCCACGGCTTCGCCCACGGTTCCGTCCACGGTCTCGTCCGTGGCCTCGTATCCGGTGCTCCGATGAAGGGTGCTCCGATGGAGGGTGCTCATACCGACGGCGTCTGCCCCGGGCCATGGGGGGGCACACACGTTCCCCTGTTTCTCACAGGTGGGCGCGGGTGCCGTGCCCCGGCCGGGGCACCCGGGGAGGGTGAGCCGAACCTTCAGAGGTTGCGCAAACAGCGGACCATTAGACTCGCCAGCCCTTGCCGTTCGCTCGTGGACGGCAGGACCCAACGGGGGAGCGGGAGAGAGACATGGCGGATCCCGGGCTTTCGGGGGCGGAGGCAGGCGTCGCTTTCGAGCGGATCCTGGACCAGGCTCTGGAGTGCGGTCGGGTGCGCGAGGCGCTGGATCGTCGTGGCGGGGCATGTGATCGCGGCCGGTTGCGTACGCAAGCGCTCCGCGGACGGGCCACCGTCACCGCGGCCGCCGAAGCCGAGTACCGCGACTACCTGAGGGTGCGCGACGCCAAGGGCGGCCGTCGCGGGGGCGGGCACGTCGTCGCGCTCGCCCTGGTGACCGTCTCCGCGGTTGTGCTGCTGGCACTCGGGTTCGGGGTCCGGGTGGTGGGACGGCCCTACGTCGGTGACGGGCTGCTGACGGCCGGACTGATCGCCGGGGCCGTGGCCGCCGGGGCGGCGGTCGGCGACTTCGCCTGGCTGTTCGCGGTGGCGCACCGTGGCCGTTCCACCGCGCCCGACGGGTCGGACGGCCACGCTGACCCGGAGATCGGAAGGGCGCGCGAGGCATGGGAACTGGCCCTGCTGGAACGGGGGATGGTGCCGTTCCTGCTGGACCGCATAGAGGCGCCGTGCGCGGCGGAAGGCGATAGTGGTCCCGCCCGGTAGACCGACCTCCGCACGCAGTAAGCCGACCTTTCGCGCGGCGGGCGTCCTCGCCGAGCGGTCGGCCGGGGTTGCGTCACCCAACTTGCCGATACCACTGCCGACTTGAGGGTCGGGGCTCGATGGCCGGGGCGAGGGCCGTTGGCGCGCGGTCCACGGCAGACGGTCGTTGGTCGTTGGTCCGCGGTCGACGGACCGGCGGTCGACGGTCGACGGCAGTCGGTCGGTGCTACGCGTCTCCAGTTCGCAGTCGCCAGTCGCCAGTCGCCGGCCCGCAATCGCCAGTCGGCAGTATGCGAGGCGAAGGCCGACGATCCACGCCGACAGCCGACAGCCGACAGCCGACAGCCGACAGCCGACAGCCGACAGCCGACAGCCGACAGCCGACAGCCGACAGCCGACAGCCGACGGCTCGACGGCCGACCACAGACCACCGGCACCCGATGTCGCAACCACCAGCAGCCCCGCCTCTAGACTGACACGGCGCAATTGCGGGGTGTGACGAGCGGGGCGGGTGGGGAGAGGGCTGTGGCAGCGGACATCGGGGGCTTCGAGGATCCCTCCGCCGAGGTGCTGGCGGAAGCCGCCGCCGCCTTCGGGCTGCTGGCGTCCTCCGCCCGGCTGCACCTCATGTGGGCCCTGGCGCAGGGCGAGAGCGATGTCACCCACCTCGCCGACCGGGTCGGCGGCGCGCTGCCCGCTGTCAGCCAGCATCTGGCGAAGCTGAAACTCGCCGGGCTCGTGCGGTCCCGCAGAGAGGGACGACGGCAGATCTACTACGTCGACGACCCCGATGTGGTGACCGTGGTCCGGGTGATGGTCGGCCAGTTGGCCGCGCGCGCCAAGGGAGCGTCCGCACCCCTGCACAGCCTGCGCGGGGCCGGTGGCTGACACCAGCGCGGTTCCGGGGCCGGACGCGGGACCGTTCGCCCCCGGGTCCGCGCCGGGCGGCGCCGGTCCCGGTCCGGACGTACCGACGCTGCTGGAGACACTGCGGCGCCTCGACAGCGGGCCGCGCGGGCTGACGGAGACGGAGGCCGAGGCGCGGCAGGCCCGCTTCGGGACGAACACCCTGCCGACGTACCGGGAGGAGTCCTGGCCGAGGGTGCTGGTGCGGAGTCTGCGCGATCCGTTCACCGCCGTACTGCTCTGTCTGGGGCTGGTCTCCGCGCTGGTCGCCTCCTGGGGCACGGCCTGCGTGATCCTGCTGCTGGTCGCCGTCAGCTGTCTGCTGCGCACCTCGGGGGAGTACCGGGCGGGCCGGTCCATGGCCGGGCTGCGCGGTCTGGTCGCCACCACGGCCACGGTTCTGCGCCGCGCCGGGGAGGAGGCACCGCCCGACGCCCGGGAGATCCCCGTGGAGGAACTGGTTCCCGGCGACGTGGTCCGGCTCGGCCCCGGTGACCTGGTCCCGGCGGACGTACGCCTGCTGCGGTCCCAGGGCCTGACCGTGCACCAGGCCGCGCTCACCGGCGAGTCCGCCCCCGTGGCGAAGGCCGCCGACCCGGTGGCCCCCGTGGGCGGGGGAGTGTTCGACCCGCCGCAGCTCTGCTTCCAGGGCAGCGGGGTCGCCACCGGCAGTGCGACCGCGGTCGTCGTGAGGACCGGCGCGCGCACCCGGTTCGCCGCCGCGCACGGCCGGCCGGACGGCCGCCGGGAGCCGAGCGCCTTCGACCGCTCGGTGCACGGCATCTCGTGGATCCTCATCCGGTTCATGCTGCTCACCCCGCCGCTGGTCCTGATGGCCAACGCCGCCCTGCGCGACCGTGGCCTGGAGACGCTGCCGTTCGCCGTGGCGGTGGCCGTCGGGCTCACCCCGGAGATGCTTCCGGTCATCGTCACCACCTGTCTCGCGCGGGGCAGCACACGGCTCGCCCGCACCCATGGCGTGATCGTCCGACGGCTGCCCGCCCTGCACGATCTCGGCGCCGTCGACGTCCTCTGCCTGGACAAGACCGGCACCCTCACCGAGGACCGCCCGCGGCTGGACCGTGCCCTCGGCCCGGACGGTCACGACGACCCGGCCGTGCTGCGCTGGGCCGCCGTCAACGCCTGGTGGACCCTGCAACTCGCCGACCTGCCCGCCCCCGACGCTCTCGACGAGGCGCTCCTGGACGCCGTCGACGAGGACGACCTGACGGCCTACGACGGGATCGCGGCCCTTCCCTTCGATCCGGTACGGCGTATCGCCACCGCCGTCGTCCGCACACCGGGCCGGCTGGGCAGCCGCACCCTGGTCACCAAGGGGGCCGTCGAAGCCGTCCTGGAACGCTGCGCACTGACGGAACCGGAGCGCGCCCGGCTGCTCGCCCTCGCCGCCGGGCCGGCGGCCGACGGGATGCGCGTGCTGGCGGTCGCCACCGCCGAACTCCCCGGTGCCGGGCTCCGTCCGGGCGGGGGCGCCCCCACGGCCCGCGTCCGCGACCACCTCCGCGCCGACGAACGCGGCCTGGAATTCCGGGGGTTGGTGACGTTGCGGGACACCGTCGCCCCCTTCGCCGCGGAAGCGCTGCGGGTCCTCGCCGACCGGGGCGTCACCGTGAAGATCCTCACCGGCGACCACCCGGGCACGGCCGCCCGGGTCTGCCGCGACCTGGGCGTCCCGCCGGCCTCGGACGGCGTGCTCACCGCGGACCGGGTCGACGGCCTCGACGACACCGCGCTCGCCGCGACCGCCGCCCGCACCACCGTCTTCGCCCGCTGCACCCCCGAGCACAAGGCCCGTATCGCCACCGCCCTGCGCGCCGGCGGCCACACCGTCGGCTACCTCGGCGACGGCGTCAACGACCTGCCCGCCCTGCGCGCCGCCGACGTCGGGATCGCGCCGCGCGACGCCGTGGCCGTCGTCCGGGAGAGCGCCGACGTGGTCCTCGTCGGGAGGGACCTCACCGCGATCGGCCACGGCATCGCGGCCGGACGGTACGCGGGCGGCAACATCGTCACGTATCTCCGCATCACCCTCTCCTCCAACCTCGGCAACGTGATCGCCATGCTCGCCGCCGGCCTCCTGCTGCCCTTCCTGCCGATGCTGCCGGCCCAGGTGCTGGCCCAGAACCTCTGCTTCGATGCCGCCCAGCTCGCCTTCGCCCGCGACCGCCCACACCCCTCGGTGCTGCGCCGCCCGATCGTGCTGCGCCCCGGCCGGCTGCTCCGGTTCATCGTCGGCTTCGGCGTGCTGAACGCCACCGCCGACCTCGCCACCTTCGCCGTGCTCGCCCTCGCCCTGCACGGCCCCGACGCCCTCGACGACCAGGCGGTGTTCCACTCCGGCTGGTTCACCGAGAACCTGATCACCCAGGCCCTGGTGATGGTGCTGCTGCGCACCGGCCGCCGCCGGGGCAGGCGCGGGCCGGGACCGATCGACTGGGCGGCGGTCGCGCTGGCCGCCGTGGGAGTGCTGCTGCCGCTCTCGCCGTTGGGGGCGCTGATCGGTCTGACACCGCTGCCGGCGGCGTACTACCTGCTGCTGGTCGGGATCGTCGCGCTGTACACGGGCGGCCTGGCGGTGGTCAGGGCCGCTCTCCCCAGCCCCGCACCATGGTTGTAAAGTTGCGCAAGGCGGCAATCATTCGAGAGATGGGGTCGGCGGGATGCTCCGCAACGGACTGGAACCCTGGCACCTGCTGATCGTGGCGATCATGATCATCCTGCTGTTCGGTACGAAGAAGCTCCCGGAGGCCGCTCGCGGTCTTGGCAAGTCCCTGCGCATCCTCAAGAGCGAGGCCAGGGCCCTGAAGGACGACGACACCCCGCGCCCCGCGGCCCAGGCGGACAGCGCCGCCGCCCCGGTCGGCACCGTCGCCGGGGGCGGTACCGCGCTCTGAGCGCCGCGGGCGCGGGGAAGGGCCCGCGCGGGAACCGCCGGGCGCGGCGCCGCGTGGGAATCCAGTGACGGACAGAACGGCCGACGATCGGGAGGAAGAAGCCGTGGGTGTTTCCCTGGGCAAGGGCGGCAACGTATCGCTGAGCAAGGAGGCGCCGGGGCTGACCGCGGTGCTGATCGGGCTCGGCTGGGACGTGCGCACCACGACCGGCGCGGACTACGACCTGGACGCCTCCGCGCTGCTGCTGAACGCGTCGGGGAAGGTCGTCTCCGACCAGCACTTCGTGTTCTACAACAACCTCAACAGCCCGGACGGTTCGGTGGAACACACCGGTGACAACCTCACCGGCGAGGGTGAGGGCGACGACGAGTCGATCAAGGTGAACCTCGCCGCCGTGCCCGCCGACATCGAACGCGTCGTCTTCCCGGTCTCCATCCACGAGGCCCACGCCCGTGGGCAGAGCTTCGGCCAGGTCAGCAACGCCTTCATCCGGGTGGTGAACCAGGCGAACAACGCCGAGATCGCGCGCTACGACCTCTCCGAGGACGCCTCCACCGAGACCGCGATGGTCTTCGGCGAGCTGTACCGGCACGGCGGGGAGTGGAAGTTCCGCGCGGTGGGCCAGGGCTACGCCTCCGGACTGGCCGGTATCGCCGCCGACTTCGGGGTCAACGTCTGACCGGAGCCACCTGGACTCGGCCTCACCGGAGCATGACCCACATCACTTGACGGTCCGTCAGGGGGCGTCCGCGCGCCCGTACTTGGGCAACTTGCCTGCGCGGAGGGCGAGTTCGCGGTGTGTTCCGCGCGGCCGTGCGGAACACACCGCGAGCCGTCCCGCTCGGGCCCGCTCTTCCCGGCCCGGTGACCTCGGACGACGCCTCCTTCCACCGGCCGCGCGGAGCCGGAAGAGGGGAGTGCCTCTCGGTGGCGACGGCAATGGTTGCTATATTGCGCAATCATCCGGCCCAGGGGGCGCGCCCGGCGCGCGGGGGGCCTTGAGTCACCGCCGCCTCGTGGCGCGCCGGCGGCCGGTGCCGGCGACAGCGTAGGGAGTGGTGGATGAGCGACCCTCGGGGCGAAGCGTCCGGTCGTGCGGCCACGCGGAATCGCTCCGGCGTTCCCCACCAGCGCGGGGCCGAGGGCGGGCCGGACCGGCGGCCGGCCGGTGGCCGGGCCGCCGCCCGCCAGGCCCAGCGGACCAAGGGGCGTCCCCCGGGGCGGCGCGCCAAGCCGGCGGCCCGCCGCCGGAGGATCGCCCGCATAGCCCTCATCACGGTCTCGGCGCTGATCCTCGTCACCGCGGGCGCCGGGGCCTGGCTGTGGGAGCACCTCAACGGCAACATCAGGAGCGTCGCGATCGACGACGGCAAGGAGAAGGCCGACGCCTTCGGCCGGACCCCGATCAACATCCTGGTGATCGGCTCGGACGGCCGGAACAACGCCGCCGACTGCAAACTGGGCGGCGGCTGCGGCTCCGGCAAGTCGACCGTCGGGCACAACGCGGACGTCGAGATGGTCGTGCACGTCTCCGCCGACCGTTCCAACGCCACCGTGATGAGCGTCCCGCGCGACACCATGACCCAGGTGCCCGCCTGCAAGGACCCCGACAGCAGCCAGTCGACGGCCGGCTACTACGGACAGATCAACAGCGCGCTCCAGTACGGCCCGGCCTGCCAGGTCAAGACCGTGCACCAGCTCACCGGCATCACCATCGACCACTTCCTGATGCTCGACTTCTCCGGAGTGGTCAAGATGTCCGACGCGGTCGGCGGGGTGTCGGTGTGCGTCAGCGACAACGTCTACGACACCTACTCCCACCTCAAGCTCGCCAAGGGCACCCACACCCTCAAGGGCGAGGCGGCACTCCAGTTCGTCCGCTCACGGCACGGCTTCGGCGACGGCAGCGACCTCGGCCGTACCGTCTCGCAGCACCTCTTCCTCAGCGCGATGATCCGCAAGTTCAAGAGCGCGGGCACCCTCGCCAACCCCGCCAAGGTGTACTCCCTGGGCGACGCCGCCACCAAGGCGCTGACCGTCGACACCGGTCTCGGCAGCGTCACCAGACTCGTCGGCCTGGCGACCGACCTGAACAAGGTCCCCTCCAAGCGGATGACGTTCGCCACCATGCAGACCGGCCCCGACCCCGCCAACGCCGACCGTGTGGTCCCCGCGGCCGCCGCCAAGTCGCTGTTCGCGGCCATCGCCGCCGACCAGTCCCTGAGCGGGGGCACCGGCAAGAAGAAAGCATCCGCCACGCCGTCCGCCGTCGCCACGGTGCCGGCCTCCGAGATCGCCGTACAGGTGCAGAACGGCACCAGCACCGGTGGGCGCGCCTCGGTGATCGCCAACGCGCTCATCGCCAAGGGCTTCAACTCCGGTACGAGCACCGGCAACGCGCCCGCGCCGACGGCGACCACCCGGATCACCTACGGCCCCGGCGAGAAGCCCCGGGCGCAGACGCTGGCCGCCGCGCTCGGCCTCTCCGCCTCCCACCTCACCCAGGGAACCGCGAGCGGCGTGACCCTCGTCATCGGCGCCGACTGGCCCAGCGGTACGACGTACTCCACCGCCTCCGCCGCTCCCGCCGACACCCACGCGGCCGTTTCCAACGCCCATGCCCAGACCGCCGACGACGCCAAGACCTGCGCCAAGGTGAGCCCGTACAAGACCGTGTCCCTGAACGGGGTGGCGATGACGCCGGCCCAGGCCTACGCGGCGGCGAGCAGCAAGAAGGACTCCGCGTCCTGACCCGTCCGGGGCACCGGACCCGTTGTCCACGGCTTGGTGAGCGGGCAGGTCAGGGAGGGTTTCCCGGCGTTCCGGGCGGTGGGCGACGGGAAACCCGTCGACCCCTGGCGTCCCTCGGGCAAGGCTGAAGGCGTCAGCACCGAACCCGCCCTGCGATACAGCAGGACGACCCGCCAGGGGGAAACATGCGCACCATGCTCCGCGCCGCCGCCACGTTCGCCGCAGCCGCCACCGCCGTAGTGACGCTGGGGGGAGCGGCCCAGGCGAAGCCCGCCGACACCCCCTGGGACGGCTGCCCGTCCGGGGCCGTGTGTGTCTACGGCGAAGGGGTCGTACCGCGGGACAACCCGCACCCGACCGCCGTCTACTACAGCTACGGCGCCCACAACCTGAGCAACCAGACCGGCTCCCACTGGGTCCTCAACAACCAGTACGGCGGGGCCACGATGTCCCTGTGCGACGGGTACAACGGCACCAACTGCGGTACCCCCATCGGACAGGGCGTCGGCGTCAACGCCAACCTCACACCCGTCAACTCCATCACCCTCAACCGCCCGTAACCTCCCCGCTCCCCGCTCCCGGCCACGGGGGACGGAGCGGGGAACGCCACCTCACGGGGGCGACTTCCGGAACCGCCGGGCGGCGGTTCCGGAAGTGTCCTGTTTTCGCCTTTTCGGGGGAAAGGCCTCGCTGCGCGCCGGACACCGGCAGTAACCTTGGCATCCGCCGTCCCACGATCCGGGCGGCCGGTGCCGGAGGGGACGCCGTGGGGGAGCAGCAGCACGACCGCACGGCCGGCGACCGGGACGACGAACGGCCCGCCGGCCCCGCACCGACCACGGTCTCCTTTCCCGCCCAGTTGAGACGGCTCCGCCAGGAGCGCGGACTGTCGCTCGCCGATCTCGCCCGGCGGACCCACTACAGCAAGGGCTACCTCAGCAAGATCGAGACCGGGGCGAAGCGCGCCACCCTCGACGTCGCCCGCCAGTGCGACCACATCCTGGGCGCCGGCGGTGAACTCCTGCGCCTGGTACGGGAGTCGGGGCCCGTCGAGCGGGGCGGCGGCGTGGACGGCGCGGAGCCCGCCTGCCCGTACCGGGGGCTGGCGGCGTTCACCCGGCAGGAGGCGGGCTGGTTCTTCGGGCGGGAGCGGGCCACGGCCGCGCTGGTCGAGCGGGTCTTCCAACGGGTGGGCGACGGACCGCTGTTACTGGTCGCCCCCTCGGGCGCCGGCAAGTCGTCCCTGCTCAACGCCGGTCTCCTGCCCGCCCTCCGGCGCCCCGGCGGCTTCCCGATGCCGGGCGCCGACCGCTGGCCGGTGGTGGCCCTGACGCCCACCGCCCATCCCCTGGACGAGCTGCTGGCCCGTACCGCGAAGGTCCTCGACGGCGATCTCGACCTCACCGCACCGGAGTTGGCGGCGCGTCCCGAGGCCTACCTGGCGGCGGTCGGCGTCCGCTGCGGCGAGAGCCCGCCGGGGCCCGAGGGCCGCCGTCCGCCGCCCGTCCGCCCGGTCCTCCTCGTCGACCAGTTCGAGGAACTCTTCACCCTCTGCACCGACGAGAGCGAACGCCGGTCCTTCGTACGGGTGTTGCGGCACCTCTCCACCTCCGGGCCGGTCACGCCCGGTACGGCCCCGGCCGCGGCCCACGCCCACGACCCGCCGCCGCACCCGCTTCCCCCCGCCGTCGTCGTGCTGGGCGTGCGCGCCGACTTCTCCGGGCGCTGTCTCGAACTGCCGGAGCTGGCACCGGTGTTCGGGGACGGACTCTTCGTCCTGCCGCCGCTGTCCGTCGCCGAGCTGCGCGAGGCGGTGCTCCGGCCGGCCCGGCTCGCCGGAATGACCCTCGAACCCGGTCTGCTCCCCCTCCTCCTGCGGGACGCCGGACTGCGCGACGAACCGGACCCGGCGCAGTGGCACACCGCGGCCCCGGCCGGCCGCGGCGCGGACGAGACCCCGTCCGGCGCGCTCCCCCTCGTGTCGCACGCCCTGCTGGCGACCTGGCAGCAGCGCGAGGGAACGGTGCTGACCGTCGCCGGCTACGAACGCACCGGCGGCATCCAGGGCGCCGTGGCCCGCACCGCCGAGACCGTGTTCGCGCGGCTCTACCCGGCCGAGCAGAAGACGATCCGGCGGGTCCTCTCCCGGCTGGTCCACGTCCGCGACGACGGGACGGCGGCGACCCGGCGCCGGATGAGCCGCGGCGCCCTCATGGCGCAGGTGGCCGACGCGGCGGCGGCGCTCGACGCGTTCGTCCGGGCGAGGCTGATCACCGTGGACAGCGACACCGTCGAGATCACCCACGAGGCGCTGCTGCGCGCCTGGCCGAGGCTGCGCGACTGGATCCACGCCGACCGCGCCGGGCTCCTCGTCCACCAGCAACTCGCCCACGCCGCCGCCGAATGGGAGAGCGAGCAGCGCGACCCGTCCGCCCTCTACCGGGGCACCCGCCTGGACACGGTCCGCGCCTGGGCCGAGGAGGGGGACGGCCTGAGCCGGCTCAGCCCCGGCGAGGAGGCGTTCCTGCGCGCCGCGCAGGCCGAGGAGAACGCCCGCCAGGACCTGACGAAACGTCAAGTCCGGATCAGGCAGCGCTTGTTGGCTGCGCTGGCGGTCCTCCTCGGTCTCGCCCTCACCGCCGGCGGGGTCGCCTACCAGCAGCGCGCGAGCGCCCTCCGCCAGGAACGCGTCGCCCGCTCCCAGGCCCTCGCCGTACGCTCCACCTCGCTGGCCGGCGGCCGCCCCGAGGCGTCGATGCTCCTCGCCGAGGAGGCCTACCGCACCGACCCGACGGCCGAGGCGCGCGGCGCCCTGCTCAGCACCCAGGCCCAGCCGTTCCTCGCCCGCCTCACCGGCCACCGGGGACCGGTCAACGCCGTGGCCTACGCACCCGGCGGCGCCCTCCTCGCGACCGGCAGCTCGGACGGCACCGTACGGCTGTGGCGGACCGCCGACCACCGTACGACGGCGACGCTCACCCTCCCCGGCCGCGTGCGCGCGGTCGCCTTCAGCCCCGACGGACGCACCCTCGCCGCGACCTCGACCGACGGCCCCGTCCACCTGTGGGGCACCGCCGACCACCGGCTGCGCGCGCTGCTGCCCGCGGAGACCGCGGGCTCCCGCGCCATCGCGTTCGACCCGCGCGGCCGTACGCTCGCCGTCGCCGGCACCGACGGCACCGTACAGCTGTGGGAGACCGGGGCCGGCCACCGGGCCGGGGCTCGGCTGACCGGGCACACCGGGCGCGTCGACGCCCTCGCCTACGCGCCCGACGGCCGCACCCTCGCCTCGGCCGGCGCCGACCGGACCGTACGGCTGTGGGACACCGGCCGGGGCCGCGAACTCGCCGTCCTGGCCGGGCACTCCGACGAGGTGCTCGGCGTGGCGTTCGCCCCCGACGGGCGCAGTGTGGCCTCCGGGGGCGCCGACCGGACCGTACGCCTGTGGGACGTAGCCTCCCACCGCCGCACCGCGACCCTCACCGGACACAGCGACGACGTCAACGCGGTCGCCTACACCCCGGACGGCGCGACCGTCGTCAGCGCGGGCGGCGACGGCACGACCCGCCTGTGGGACGTCCGCACCGGACGGCCCGTCGAGACCCTCGCCGGACACACCGACTACGTCATGTCGGTCGCGGTGAACTCCGCCGGCACCACCCTGGCCACCGCCGGGTTCGACGAGTCGGTGGTGCTCTGGGACCTGCGGGGCCGGGCGCTGACGGCCCATCCCTTCACCGAGGTCTCGCACGCCGCGTACAGCCCGGACGGGAGGCTGCTGGCCGGCGCGGACGCCGACCACACCGTGCGGGTGTGGGACGTGGCCCGGCGCCGGCTCCTCACCACGTTCACCGGTCATCGCGAGAGCGTCTTCTCGGTGGCGTTCGGGCCCGACGGCCGGACCCTCGCCTCGGCCGGCTCGGACGGCACCGTACGCCTCTGGGACGTGCCGGGCCGCCGCCCGCTCGCCGTCCTGCGCGGACACACCGGCGACGTGTTCGCGGTGGCGTTCGCCCCGGACGGGCGCACCCTCGCCTCGGCGGGCGCCGACCGCACGGTCCGCCTGTGGGACGTCGCCGCCCACCGCCAGCTCGCCGTCCTCACCGGGCACACGGACTACGCCGACGACGTCGCGTTCAGTCCCGACGGCCGCACCCTCGCCAGCGCCGGCGACGACCTGACCGTACGGCTGTGGGACGTGGCGGCCCGGCGCGGGCTCGCGGTCCTGCGCGGACACACCGGCGCCGTCCGCGGGGTCGCCTTCAGCCCCGACGGGCGGACCCTGGCCAGCGGCGGCAACGACGGCACCGTACGCCTGTGGGACGTACGCGGACGGCGCGCGGAGGCGTCCCTGACCGGGCACACCGGATCGGTGCGGGGCCTGGCGTTCTCCCCCGACGGCCGGCTGCTGGCCAGCAGCGGCAGCGACCGCACGGTCCGCCTCTGGGACGTGCGCGGACGGCGGGAGTGGGCCACCCTCACCGGACACACCAACGCCGTGTGGGGCGTCGAGTTCGCCCCCCGCGGGCGGACCCTGGCCAGCAGCAGCAACGACGGCACCGTACGGCTGTGGGACCTGGACCCCGCCGCCCGGCTCACCCGGATCTGCCGGCTGCGCGCGGAGACGCCACCCGGCGAACGCCGCACCCTCCTGCCGGGACTCACCGTCTCCGCCCCGCCCGGCTGCCCACGACCCTGACCCCCGGACCCGGGGCGCACGGTGAACTCCCAGCACAGGAAGGGTTTCCCGGGTGTTTCCCGTTGCCCGTCGCGGTGGGGTGACCCGCGCTCCTCGACCCGGCGGGCCCGGGTCGGCAGGCTGGTGCCCGACCACGCACACCACAGACGAACGGGGGTCCCGCATGCTCCGCCGGACCGGACTCATCGGCACACTCATCGGCACACTGATCGGCCTGCTGGCCGTCCTGCTCTGGACACCCGCCGCCCACGCCGCCGCCCCGGCGGCAAGCGGCTGCGGAGTCCTCGCACCCGGCGGCTCGGCCGCCGCCGAACGCGCGATCGCCGCGGCCTGCGCCCAGGTCGACGCGGGCACCTGGTACACCTGGGGCGGCGGCCACGGAGCCCGGCCCGGCGCCACCTACGGCCAGGTCGACCCCACCGACCCCGCCAGCGAACACGACCCCGAGCGCCTCGGCTTCGACTGCTCCGGCCTCGTCCGCTACGCCTACGCGCAGGCCGCCGGCTCCGACATCCTCGACGGCGACGCGAGCCGGCAGTTCTACACCCACCGCGCCGCCGACCGCTTCACCGCCGCCCAGGGCAGCGCCCCGCTGCTCCCCGGCGACCTCCTCGCCTACGGCACCTCCGCGGACCTGCACCACATCGCCCTCTACCTCGGCGCGGGCAAGATGGCCGAGGCCAGGCAGTCCGGCACCAGGCTGATGGTCAGTGATGTCCGGCTGGGCGGCGACTACTTCGGGGCGGTGCGCGTCAACACCGGTGCCGTCACCGGGCACGTCTTCCGGACCTGGGGCACCGGTGTCTGGACGAAGACGGCGCCCTCCGTCGGCGCCGGCCGGGTCTACGCCTTCCCCGGCCCGACCACCATCCGCGTCCAGTGCCAGAAGCACGCCGAGGTCGTCACCGCCGACGGCTACACCAACGACGCCTGGTCCTATCTGCCCGACTACAGGGCATGGATGACCAACATCTACATCCAGGGGCCGGCCTGGCTCGACGGTGTGCCCGACTGCTCCTGACACACCGCCGCGACGGGGCCGGGCCGAGGGGGGAGCCCCGGCCCGGCCCCGCCCCCGTGCTCAGGGGTAGGACACCACCGTGGACGGGGTGGTCGACGTACCCGAGGTGGGTGTGCCGGTGTCGTTGATGACCCGCTCGTACTGGCCCTGGCCGCCGAGCGAGACCACGAGCAGGTCGTGGAACTTCACGCCGGAGCGGTTGGGGGCGGCGAAGCCGCTGTGCTGCACGATCGTCGGGTCGACGTTGTAGTAGCAGTAGCTGCCGAGCCCCCACCCCTCGTGGACGGTGACGTTGTCGCCGACCCTGTAGGCGGCGTAGCCCTTGACCGAACCGTTCTGGATCGCGGCCTGGTTGGGGGCGTCGTAGGCCTTCTCGTTCTGGAAGAAGATGGTCCGGCCGCGCTGGCCGAACCACTGGACGTCGTACTTGTTGAAGTGCTCGACGAAGAGGCCGGTGAAGAGCACGTCGTCGCCGTTGACGACGACGCCGTAGTCGGCCCGGTTGGTGTCCCAGCCGACGCCGGTGCCGTGGTCGGCGCGCCAGACCCAGGTGTGGTCGACGATGGTGTGCCGGTTGTTGATCACCATGCTGGTGGTGGCCTTGCCGGCGCCCGCGCCGCCGATGCGGACGAACACGTCCTGCACGGTGGTGGGGTTGGCGGAGTGGTCCGTCGTCGTGCCCTGCGGGCCGACCTCCAGCAGGGTGGGGGAGTTGACGGTGCCCGCGTCGATCAGGAAGCCGGCCAGCCGGACGCCGTCGACGTCGGCGATCTTGACGGCGGTGACGCCGTTGTCGGGCACGAGGGTCGCGTAACCCAGGCCCAGGACAACGGTGTTGGCGTTGTTCACCTGGATCGGCCGGTCCAGGTGGTAGATGCCCGGTGTCAGCAGCAGGTGCAGACCCTGGGTGAGGGCCTGGTTGAGCGTGGCCGCGGAGACGCCGGGCTTCGCGACGTAGAACTGCGACAGCGAGAGCGAGGTGCCGCGCGGGGTGCCGTTGCCCCAGCTCACGCCGCTGGCGTTGGTGCGCTTCTCGGGGAGGAAGACGCGGTATTCGCTGCCGCTCAGGTAGAGGAACGGCTTCTCGCGGGAGACGGGGGTGGTGGCCAGCGTGGTGTACGGCGGGTTGGGGAAGCTCTGCGCCGGGGCGCCCTGGACGCCCGAGAAGACCATGTTCCACACGCCGTTGAGCCAGCCGCCGACCGCGCTGTCGCGGGTGTACCACTGCTGCTGCGAGTACGGTCCGACCTGGCCGTCGATCCGGCTGTCGGCGATGTAGCCGCCGCTGGCCCAACCGTAGCCGTTGGGCGAGAGGTTGAGGCCGCCGCGTACGTGCATCCGGCGGAAGGGCGCGGCCTGGGCGACGGCCCACCGGTTGGTGCCGTTGGCCGGGACCAGCGCGAGGTTCTCCGCCGAACGCCAGAAGTTCTGGGTGGCGTTGCCGTTGAACCAGCCGGCGTCGACCGTCACATCGCCGTTGATCGTGGTGTCGTCGGGGGAGAGGCCGAGGCCCGCGATCGAGGTGTAGAAGCCGAGTTGGGCGTTGAGGCCGCTGTAGGTGCCGGGCTTGAAGAACAGGGCGTAGCGGCCGGTGCCGAACTGCGCCGACTCCTGCGCCGCGAAGACCTGGTCCAGTCGGGCCTGGATGCCGGCGGTGGAGGGGTCGAAGACGATCACGTTCGGGCCGAGGTCGCCGCCGCCGGGCAGCGCGAGCGGCTTCTTGGACGAACGGGCGCGGGAGGCCGGCGCGGCGGGGGCGGCCGGGGCGGCCGAGGCCGGGGTCGGCGCACCGGTGAGGGCGGCGGAGACGGCGGCGGCCGCTCCGAGGACGGTTCTGCGTCGCACAGGGGACATGGGGCGGCTCTCCTTGTTCAGGAAGTGAACGTCGGTGGGGTGGGGAGCGCTCTCTCGCCGGGGAATGCTTCAGTGCTGTGAACGCGGACGTCAAGAGGTGCGACGGAGTTCGACGAGTGCCGTCCAAACCCTTGACGCACCTGACTTCCGAGGTTTAACTCACGTCCTAAATTAAGTCGTGAGTGCATTCCCTGAAGGGACACCCGGAGCATGCGCAGCATCCGAGCCGCGGCCGTCGGCGCCGTCACCATGTCACTCGCCCTCGCGGCCACGGCCTGCGGAGGCGGATCGTCGACCGGCGGGGGGTCCGACGACTCGCCCAAGACGCTCACCTACTGGGCCTCCAACCAGGGCGCCAGCATCGCGATCGACAAGAAGGTCCTCCAGCCGGAGCTCGACAAGTTCCGTAAGCAGACCGGCGTCAAGGTGAACCTGGAGGTCGTGCCCTGGTCGGACCTGCTCAACCGCATCCTCACGGCGACCACCTCCGGCCAGGGCCCCGACGTCCTCAACATCGGCAACACCTGGAGCGCCTCCCTCCAGGCCACCGGCGCGCTGCTGCCCTGGAACGCGGCGAACTTCGCGAAGATCGGCGGCAGGGACCGCTTCGTGGACTCCGCGCTCGGCTCCACCGGCGCGCAGGACAAGGACCCGGCGGCCGTCCCGCTGTACTCGATGGCCTACGCGCTCTACTACAACAAGCAGATCTTCGCCGACGCCGGCATCTCCCAACCCCCGGCCACCTGGGCCGAGTTGGTCGCGGACGGCAAGAAGATCCAGGCGAAGGGCAAGCAGGTCCTGGGCGCCGAGGGCGCGAACGTGTCGGAGAACATCCACCACGCCTTCGTCTTCGCCAAGCAGCACGGCGCCGACTTCTTCACCGCCGACGGCAAGCCCGACTTCACCAACGACGCTGTCGTGGCCGCGGTCAAGCAGTACGTCGACCTGATGGCGAAGGACAAGGCCATCCCGGTCGGCAACGCCGAGTACGCGCAGAACCAGTCCGTGAGCGACTTCGCCAAGGGCAAGACCGCGATGCTGCTCTGGCAGTCGGCGTCCGCCAACCTCAAGTCCCAGGGCATGAGCGAGAGTTCGTACGGCATCGCCCCGGTCCCCGTGCAGTCCGGCACCCCGGGCACGGGCGCGCAGACCGACTCCATGGTGGCCGGCATCAACCTCGCCGTCTTCAAGAACACCCACAACCTCGACGGTGCGGCGAAGTTCGTGAAGTTCCTGACCAGCGACGCCGAGCAGAAGATCCTCAACACCGCGTACAGCTCCATCCCGCCGGTGAAGGCCGCTCAGTCCGACGCGGCGTTCAACTCCCCGGCCAACGCCGTCCTCAAGGACACCCTCGCCAAGAGCGCCGCCGCGCTGCCGCAGGTCGCCGACGAGTCCCAGTTCGAGACCGTGGTCGGCACGGCGGTCAAGGACCTGTTCGCCGACGCCGCGGCCGGCCGCGCGGTGACCACCGCCTCGGTCAAGGCGAAGCTCGACAAGGCCCAGCAGCAGATGCCGGCGAAGTGAGCACCACCGTGACGAGCACGGTCACCACCGACGCCGCCGCGCGGAGGGAGACCTCCACCGCGGCGGCCCCCGACCCGCGCCGCCGGCGCGGCGAGCGGCTGCGCCGGGCCGGACTGCCGTATCTGCTGCTGCTGCCCGCGCTGGTCCTCGAACTCCTGGTGCACCTGGTGCCGATGGTGATCGGCATCGTGATGAGCTTCAAGGAGCTCACCCAGTTCTACATCCGTGACTGGGGCACCGCGCCCTGGTCCGGGCTGGGCAACTACAAGATGTCGGTGGACTTCGACGCCCCCGTGGGTGACGCGCTGCTCCACTCCTTCTTCGTCACCGTCACCTTCACCCTGCTGTCGGTCGCCCTGTGCTGGCTGATCGGCACGGTGGCCGCCGTCTGCATGCAGGACACCTTCCGCGGCCGCGGTCTGCTCCGGGCGCTCTTCCTGATCCCGTACGCGCTGCCGGTCTACGCGGCCGTCATCACCTGGGTCTTCATGTTCCAGCACGACAACGGCCTGGTGAACCACGTCCTGCACGACCAGCTCCACCTCACCGACAAGCCGTCGTTCTGGCTGATCGGCGACAACAGCTTCTACGCGCTGCTCGTCGTGTCGGTGTGGAAGGGCTGGCCGTTCGCCTTCCTCATCGTCATGGCCGGGCTGCAGAACATCCCCCGGGAGCTGTACGAGGCGGCGGCGCTGGACGGCGCCGGCGTCTGGCAGCAGCTCCGCCGCATCACCCTGCCGTCGCTGCGGCCCGTCAACCAGGTGCTGGTCCTGGTGCTGTTCCTGTGGACGTTCAACGACTTCAACACGCCGTACGTCCTCTTCGGCAGGGCCGCGCCCGAGGCCGCCGACCTCATCTCGGTGCACATCTACCAGGCGTCGTTCGTCACCTGGAACTTCGGCACCGGATCGGCGATGTCGGTCCTGCTGCTGCTCTTCCTGCTGGTCGTCACGGCCGTCTACCTGGTGGTCACCTCACGTGGACGGAGGTCCGCCGATGTCTAGCCCCGCGCTCCCCAGGCCGCCCAGGTCGCCCAAGTCACCGATGGCGCCCCCCAGTTCGTTCCGCTGGTCGCGGCGGGTCTTCCTCACCCTGCTCACCGGTTTCGTGCTGGTACCGGTGTACGTGATGCTCTCCAGCTCCCTCAAACCGCTCTCCGACGTGACCGGCCGGTTCCGCTGGCTGCCGAGCGGACTGACGATCCGCCCCTACATCGACATCTGGTCGACGGTCCCCCTCGCGAAGTACTTCGTGAACTCGCTGATCGTGTCCGTCGCCGCGACCGTCTGCTCGGTGGTGATCGCCGTCTTCGCCGCGTACGCCGTCAGCCGCTACGAGTTCCGCGGCAGACGCGTCTTCACGGTCACCGTGCTGTCCACCCAGATGTTCCCCGGCATCCTCTTCCTCCTCCCGCTCTTCCTCCTCTACGTCAACATCGGCAACGCCACCGGCATCGCCCTCTTCGGCTCGCGCGGCGGGCTGATCCTGACCTACCTCACCTTCTCGCTGCCGTTCTCGATCTGGATGCTGATCGGCTACTTCGACTCGGTGCCGCGCGACCTGGACGAGGCGGCCCTGGTGGACGGCTGCGGGCCGCTCGGCGCGCTGCTGCGCGTCGTCGTGCCGGCCGCGATCCCCGGCATCGTCGCGGTCGCCGTCTACGCCTTCATGACCGCGTGGGGCGAGGTCCTCTTCGCCTCCGTGATGACCAACGACGCCACCCGCACGCTCGCCGTCGGACTCCAGGGCTACTCCACCCTCAACGACGTGTACTGGAACCAGATCATGGCCGCCTCGCTCGTCGTCAGCGTGCCCGTGGTCGCCGGCTTCCTGCTGCTCCAGCGCTATCTCGTCACCGGGCTGACGGCGGGCGCCGTCAAGTGACCGGTCCGTACGACTCCGTTGACCCCGAAGGGACCTCAGTGACCATCGACTTCGCCGCCCTCCCGCCCGACTTCCTGTGGGGCACGGCCACATCGGCGTACCAGATCGAGGGAGCCGTCGACGAGGACGGGCGTTCGCCGTCGATCTGGGACACCTTCTCGCACACCCCGGGGAAGATCGACAACAACGACCACGGTGACGTCGCCTGCGACCACTACCACCGCTGGCGCGATGACATCGGTGTCATGCGGCAACTCGGCGCCAACGCCTACCGGTTGTCGATCGCCTGGCCCCGGGTGGTGCCGGGCGGCGACGGCCCGGCCAACCCCAAGGGCCTCGCCTTCTACGACGAGTTGGTCGACGGACTGCTCGCGGCGGGCATCACCCCGTCCGTCACCCTCTACCACTGGGACCTGCCCCAGGTCCTCCAGGACCGGGGCGGCTGGCCCGAGCGGGAGACCGCCGAGCACTTCGCCGCCTACGCCTCCGTCGTAGCCGAACGGCTCGGCGACCGCGTCACCCACTGGGCGACCCTCAACGAGCCCTCCTGCTCGGCCTGGATCGGTCACCTCGAAGGCACGATGGCCCCCGGGTTCACCGATCTGTCGGCGGCGGTCCGCGCCTCCTACCACCTGCTCCTCGGCCACGGCCTGGCCACGCAGGCGATCCGCGCCGCCGTCCCCGACGCCGAGGTCGGCATCGTCAACAACCTCTCCACCGTGCACCCCGCCACCGACCGCCCGCAGGACGAGGCCGCCGCCCGCCGTCTGGACGGCCATGTCAACCGCTGGTGGCTCGACCCGGTGCACGGCCGCGGCTTCCCGGCCGACATGCGCGAGGTCTACGGCGTCGAACTCCCGGAGAAGCCGGGCGACTTGGAGACGATCGCCGCCCCGCTGGACTGGCTCGGCCTGAACTACTACTTCCCGGCGACCGTCGCCGACGACCCGAGCGGACCGGCCCCGCACGTCCGTTCGGTCCGCCGTCTCGGCGTCCCGCGCACCGGTATGGACTGGGAGGTCGACGCGACCGGCATCGAGACGCTCCTGCTCCGCCTCACCGAGGAGTACGGCCCCCGCCGGATCTACGTCACCGAGAACGGCTCCGCCTTCCCCGACGTCGTACGCCCCGACGGCACCGTCGACGACCCGGAACGCCAGGACTACCTGGTCCGCCATCTCGCCGCCTGCGCCTCGGCGGCCCGCAAGGGCGCCCCGCTGGCCGGCTACTTCGCCTGGTCGCTGCTGGACAACTTCGAGTGGGCGTACGGCTACGACAAGCGGTTCGGCCTGGTCCACGTCGACTACGCGACCCAGACCCGCACCATCAAGGGCACCGGCCACCGGTACGCGGACGTCATCCGCGACCACGGGCGGCAGGCCCGCCGCGCGGCCTGACGGCTACCGCCGGTGAGCGCGGGCGCGCGATCCCGAGCTCACCGGCTGCCACCGCCAGGCCCCTGCCCCTACCCGGCGCGGGGGTTCGTCGCCAACTGCCGCACGGTCGCGGAGGGTTGGTGCCGGAGATCGTCAGTCGCGCCCACACGGTCTGCCCTGGGCCGCCCGGCGCTCCGCGAGGGCGGCGACGAGAAGCAGGCCGCGGCCGTTCGCCCGGGTGCCGCAGCCGTCTCGTCGGGCGCGGGGTCGGGGAGTCGCTCGCCTCGGGTGCCGCCGTACGGTCGTGGCCAGGGCCGTGAGGTGGCGGCCGGCGTCCCGGCCGGGGACGTGGCCATGCCGGACGGCGTTGACGCACGGTTCGGCGACCAGGGCGACGGCGTCGCGGGCGTCGCCGCGCCGATGCTCAGCTTCGCGATCGAAGAGTCGGTCCTGCGACGGCCGATCGGCGGACGGCCGGTCGTGCAAGGTCACCTTGAGCCGAGCCTGCCGGCCTGACCCGTGTGCTGGGCATCGGGGCCGAGGCGTGGTCCGGCTTCGTGGCACCGGCTCCCGGCCACTGTCCGCTCGCGAAAGCGTGACACGATCATGCGCGCGTCTCACGGCACCCCGCGCACAGGTCTTCCCACCCGAACTGAACGCCCCGCGAGCCACCGCCGTACCAAACCCATGAACCGGATATGAGCTGCCCCCTGAAACCGCCATCGGCGGTTCCGGCGGCGGCGGGCCGTGGGAGGATCCGTCACCATGAGCGCTTCCCCGGCGGTACGGAGCCTGCGCGCCGCGGTGTTCGCCGCGGTGTGCGTGCTCCTGGCCGTGGCCGGGCACGCGCTCGCCACCGGCGCCGACCCCCCGCCCTGGGTGGACGGTGCCGGTTTCCTCGCCGTCTTCGTGGCCGGCTCGCTGCTCGGCGGCCGGGAGCGCTCGCTGCCCGGCATCGGCGCGGCGATGCTCGCCACCCAGGCCGGGCTGCACCTCGCCTTCGACGCCGCCCAGCCCCGCGCCCCCATGTCCATGTCCATGGCCATGCCTGGCATGCCACCCGTGCACGGCCCGGCGGCGACCGCCTCCCTGCCCGCCGCCCACGCCATGACCTCGCACGCGGTCGCCGCCCACGTCCTCGCGGCGCTCGTCGCGTCCTGGTGCCTGCGCCGCGGCGAGGCCGCCCTCTGGTCGCTGCTGCGGTGGGCGGTCGCCTTCGTGCCGGGCCTCGCGGCCTGGTGGCGCCAGGCAGACGTACCGTGCCCCGCACGGCCGGCAGGCCCCCGCCGCACCGCCGCCGACGCGGCCCACGCGCGCCGGCTCCGGCTGCGGCACGCGGTCAGCCGCAGAGGACCCCCCGACCGGACCCCGTACCCGATCTGACCCCCAACACCCCTTTCCCGTACGGAGATCCACCCACCCATGTCCTCCGACAGCACCGTTCTGCGCCGCGTCTGCACCGTCGCCGCGCTCACCACCGCCGGTGTCCTCGCCGCCGCGGGCGCCGCCTCCGCGCACGTCACCGTGCACCCCGACAGCTACGCCAAGGGCGCCACGGACGGCGTGCTGACCTTCCGCGTGCCCAACGAGGAGGCCAAGGCCGGCACCACCAAGGTCCAGGTGTACCTGCCCACCGACCACCCCGTCCTCGGCGTGCTCGTCACCCCGCAGAACGGCTGGACCGCCAAGGTCACCACCACCAAGCTCAAGACGCCGGTCAAGACCGACGACGGCACGATCACCGAAGCCGTCTCCGAGGTCACCTGGACCGGCGGCAAGATCAGCACCGGCCAGTACCAGGACTTCGATGTCGCCTTCGGTCAACTTCCCGACAACGTGGACCAGTTGGCGTTCAAGACCTTGCAGACCTACTCCGACGGCAACGTCGTCCGCTGGATCGAGGAGGCCGCCGCGGGCGACGCGGAACCGGAGAACCCGGCACCCGTCCTCAAACTGACCGCGAAGGGGAGCGACACCGCCCCCGCCGCCTCCCCGGCCGCCACAGCCACCGCTGCCGCCACCGTCAAGAGCGCGTCCAGCGACTCGACAGCCCGGGGGATCGGCATCGCCGGCCTCGTCGTCGGCATCCTCGGCCTCGCCGCGGCGGCGTTCGCGATCGTACGGACGCGGTCGCCGCGGTCGTAGCACCCGCCCATGGCGAAGGGCCCGGATCCCAAAGATCCGGGCCCTTTCGACGCCGCCGTGCAGCCGTGCAGCCGTCCCGCCGTGCAGCCGTGCAGCCGTCCCGCTGAGCCGCCGTGAAGCCGTTCCGCCGTGTGCAGGCCCCGCGCCCAACTGCGGTCAGCGCGCGACCAGTTCGCGCGTCTCCTCCCGCACCGGCGTCGTCTGCGCGACGACCCGGGAGGTACCCCGCAGCCACAGGATGTCGCGGCCGAAGGACCACACCAGCAGAGCCAGGGCCAGCAGGGCGACGCCCGTGTTGGCCGCCCGCGGCAGCAGGTCCGCGCCGGCGAGCAGCAGGCAGACACCCTGGAGCGCGGCGACCGTCTTGCGGGCGGTGCTCGGCGGCAGCGGGGCGTTCAGCCAGGGCAGCACCCGCGCGGCGGCGACGAACGCGTACCGCATCGCGCCGATGAGCAGCACCCACGGGCCCAACGCCATCGACACGTACACGCTGAGCACCAGGATCAGGAACGCGTCGACCTCCATGTCGAAACGTGCCCCGAGCGCGGTCGACGTACCCGTGCGCCGGGCGACCTTGCCGTCGACGCCGTCCAGGATGAGGGCGACCGCGGTCAGCCCGACCAGCAGGGTGACCGGCGGCGAACTCTCGAACGAGTCCGCGACCAGGGCGGTCACCCCGCCGACCAGGATGGCGCGGCCGAGGGTGACCCGGTTGGCCGGTCCGAAGGAGCGCGGCCTGGTCCGGCGCAGCGCCCGTGAGAGCACCGCCCACATCGCGACCGCGAAGACCACACCGGTCACCCACCCCGCCGGCCCCATGCCGATCGCCGTACCGAGCAGAGCCAGCAACAGGATCTGTACGCCCGCTCCCACAGCGGTCTCCTGCTGGACCAGCCTTGCTTCGTATGTGTTGTTCAGGGCCACCGCACACCCTCCGGCCGTATGACAGAGTCGATCACCGCCGCGTACTGTGCGCGGCCTGTGTCACTCGGTACGTGAACAGCTTCCCGATCGTTCAGGAGGACGCCCATGAAGCGCTCAGGACGTGCGTTCTGGCTCGGCTCGCCGGGGCACGGCGAGATCCGCGACGTGGCCCTGCCGGAGCCCGCCGACGGCGAGGTCGTGGTCCGTTCGCTGTGGTCAGGGGTGAGCCGGGGCACGGAGACCCTGGTGTTCCGGGGCGGCGTCCCGCGCAGCCAGCACGCCGTCATGCGGGCGCCCTTCCAGGAGGGCGACTTCCCGGGACCGGTGAAGTACGGCTACCTCAACGTCGGCGTGGTCGAGGAGGGCCCGGACGACCTGGCCGGCCGCACGGTGTTCTGCCTGTACCCGCACCAGACGCGCTACGTCGTGCCGGCGAGCGCCGTGACGCCGGTGCCGGAGACCGTGCCCGCCGGGCGGGCCGTGCTCGCCGGGACCGTGGAGACCGCCGTCAACGCGCTGTGGGACGCGGCGCCCCTGCTCGGCGACCGGATCGCGGTCGTCGGCGGCGGCATGGTCGGCTGCTCGGTCGCCGCCCTGCTGGCCCGGTTCCCCGGCGTCCGCGTCCAGTTGGTCGACGCCGACCCCGCGCGCGCCAAGACCGCCGACGCGCTCGGCGTCGGTTTCGCCTCACCCGAGGAGGCGCTCGGCGACTGCGACCTCGTCGTGCACGCCAGCGCCACCGAGCAGGGTCTCGCCCGCTCCCTGGAACTGCTCACCGCCGAGGGCACCGTCCTCGAACTGAGCTGGTACGGCGACCGCCGGGTGAGCCTGCCGCTCGGCGAGGCGTTCCACTCGCGGCGCCTGGTGATCCGTAGCAGCCAGGTCGGTTCGGTCTCCCCGGCCCGTCGCTCCAGCCGGAGCTACGCCGACCGGCTCGCGCTCGCCCTCGACCTGCTCGCCGAGCCCGCCCTCGACGCCCTGGTCACCGGGGAGTGCGCTTTCGAGGAGCTGCCGGAGGTCCTGCCGAAACTCGCCTCCGGGGAGATTCCGGCGCTCTGCCACCGGGTCCGCTACGACGACCTCGGCTAGGAATCGTTCCCTTCGGCGCGGCCCCGGTACGGCTCCCGGGTCTCTTCGGGGCCGCTTCGGTCCGGCAGGAGGGTCTTGACCTGAGAAAAGAGTGAGAGTCGGCTGAACAGGGGAAGGCGGAGAGCCGTACTACAGGACATCGCCGGCAGGGAGCCAGCCGGTGGACCAGAGGCGCCGCACCTGGAGGGTTCCGTTGTTCAGTGTCACCGTCCGCGATCACATCATGATCGCCCACAGCTTCCGGGGCGAGGTCTTCGGACCGGCGCAGCGCCTGCACGGAGCGACGTTCCTGGTGGACGCCACGTTCCGGAGGGAGAGCCTGGACGACGACAACATCGTCGTCGACATCGGCCTGGCCACACAGGAACTGGGCGCCGTCGCCAGTGAGCTGAACTTCAGGAACCTCGACGACGAGCCCGACTTCGCCGGGGTCAACACCTCCACCGAGTTCCTGGCCAAGGTCATCGCCGACCGGCTCGCGGACCGGATCGGCGCCGGTGCCTTCGGCGAAGGCGCCCGTGGCCTGACGAGCCTCTCCGTCACCCTGCACGAGTCGCACGTCGCCTGGGCGAGCTACGAGCGTGCGCTATGACCGACACCACCATCGACCGGACGTCCCTGCGCTACCTGCCCGCCCAGCGCACGGCCTCCCAGAACGCCGGAATCATTCCCATGTCCCTGCGTACCGTGCACTTCGTGGTGCCCGGCGGTGTCGACGACCCCGCCGCGCCGAGCGGCGGCAACGCCTACGACCGGCGTGTCAGCCTCGACCTGCCCGGCTTCGGCTGGCAGGTCCACCAGCTCGCCGTGGCCGGCGAGTGGCCGCGCCCCTCCGTCGCCGCCCGCGCCGAACTCGCCCGCACCCTGGGCGAGTTGCCCGACGGCGCGGCCGTCCTCCTCGATGGCATCGTCGCCTGCGCGGTCCCCGAGATCATCGTTCCACAGACCGAACGGCTGCGACTGGCCGTCCTCGTCCATCTGCCGCTCGGCGACGAGACGGGCCTCGCGCCCGCCGTCGCCGCGGAGCTGGACGTCAAGGAGCGCGCGGTGCTGCGGGCGGTGCCCGCGGTGATCGCCACCAGCGACTGGGCGGTACGGCGGCTCGTCTCCCACCACGGCCTGGCGCCCGAGCGGGTCCACATCGCCGTCCCCGGCGCCGACATCGCTCCCCTCGCCTCCGGCACCGACGGTGTCTCCCAACTGCTGTGCGTCGCCGCGGTGACCCCCCGCAAGGGACAGCACCGGCTGGTCGAGGCGCTGGCCGCGGCAGCCGACCTGCCGTGGAAGTGCGTCTGCGTCGGCGGACTCGGACACGACCCCGAGTACGTCGCCCATCTGCGCGGGCTGATCGCGCATCACGGTCTGCAGGACCGTTTCCACCTGGCGGGACCCCAGACGGGCGCCGCGCTCGACGCCCGGTACGCGTCCGCCGACCTGATGGTGCTGATGTCGTACGCCGAGACGTACGGGATGGCGGTCACCGAGGCGCTGGCGCGCGGCATCCCGGTGCTGGCCACCGATGTCGGCGGCCTGCCCGAGGCGGTCGGCCGCGCCCCCGACGGCGGGGTGCCCGGCATCCTCGTCCCGCCGGAGGACCCCGCCGCGCTCGCCGCCGAGCTGCGCGGCTGGTTCGGCGAGGCGGACGTACGGCGCCGGCTCAAGTCGGCGGCCCGCGGCCGGCGCGCCGCCCTCGACGGCTGGGCCACCACGGCCCGCAGCCTCGCCGGCGTCCTGACCCGGCTCCCCAGCGAACCCCGGAGGGCGGCATGAGCAGGACGGCGAGCGAGAGGCCGGCCCGCGGCGCGGGCCAGAGCCGCGTCCCGGCACGGCCAGGACCGAGGGGAGTTCCGTTGGGCACACTGGCCTTCGGCGAGCCGGAGCGCAACGGGAGCGACACCCAGCACCGGACCCCTGCCGAACAGGGACCCGGCTCCGCCCTCTCCGGCTCCATAACCCCCGGCGCCGACACTGTCGGCTCCGTCATCCCCGGCGCCGGACCGGCGTCGGGCGACGGCGAGCGGGCCACCGTACGGCTGCGGGACGCGGGCCCCGACGACCCGCCGCGCTACGCGCCCGAGTGGCTCCAGCTGCGCGAGGGAGCCGACGCCGTCGCGCGGTCGGCCGAACTGCTCGACCCGCTGCGCATCCGGCTCGCCAACCTGCCCGGCCGCTCCGGGGTCGTCATCCACGACCTCGGCTGCGGCACCGGCTCGATGGGCCGCTGGCTCGCGCCCCGGCTCGACGGCGCCCAGCACTGGATCCTGCACGACCGCGACCCCTACCTCCTGCACTTCGCCGCGGTGGCCTCGCCCCGCGCCGCCGCCGACGGCAGCCGGGTCACGGTCGAGACCCGGCGCGGCGACGTGGCCCGGCTCACCCCGGACGCCCTGGCCGGCGCCTCGCTGGTGACCGCCTCCGCCCTGCTGGACGTCCTCACCCGCGCGGAGGTCGAAGCGCTCGCCGCGGCCTGCGCCGGCGCGGGCTGCCCGGCCCTGCTGACCCTCTCCGTGGCCGGCCGGGTCGAACTCACCCCGGCCCACCCCCTGGACGCGGAGATCACCGACGCGTTCAACGCCCATCAGCGGCGCGGCGGCCTCCTCGGCCCGGACGCGGTGACCGTGGCGGGCGAGGCATTCGCCGCGTACGGGGCGACGGTCCAGGTGCGGCCGAGCGCCTGGCGGCTCGGCCCCGAGGAGTCGGAGCTGACCGCCCAGTGGCTGCGCGGCTGGGTCGGCGCGGCCGTGGAGGAGCGCCCGGCACTGAAGGAGCGTGCCGAGCGCTACCTGACGGAGCGTCTGGAGGCTTGTGCGGCACGGGAGTTGAGTGCCGTGATCCACCACGGCGACCTGCTGGCGCTGGCCCGGCCGACGGGCGGCACCGCATGAGTGTCGAGACGGTACGGACCCTCGCCCCAGGCCCCGGTCCGAAGAAGCGCGCGGTACGGATCGACCTGACGGCGCCCCCGGTGGCCCCGGCGCCTGCGGCGGTCCGGCCGGCCGCGCCCGCCGCACCGGTGCGGCAAGCGGCACGCCACCACCAACCGGCCGAGCGCGCAGGGGAGTTGCCCCGCCCCACGGCCACGAACGCGCCCGCCGCCGCCGGGTCCCGGGCGCGGACCGGCGCGACCGTCACCGCGGACCGCCCTGCCGTCCCACGCCCCTCCCGGCTCCGCGCCCTCCTCAACTCCCGTGCTCTGCGCACCCACGTGGGCACGGTCGCCGGAGCCGCCATCCTCGGCGTCCTGCTGTGGCGGCTGGGCACCGGCGTCTTCCTCGACGGCCTGCGGCGCATCGACGCGCCGACGCTGCTGATCGGGCTCGGCATCGGCGTCGCCACCACCGTGTTCAGCGCCTGGCGCTGGGCCCTGGTCGCCCGCGGACTGCGCATCCGGCTCCCGCTCGGCCCCGCCGTCGCCGACTACTACCGCGCGCTCTTCCTCAACGCGGCACTGCCCGGCGGTGTCCTCGGGGACGTGCACCGGGCGGTACGGCACGGGCAGAGCGCCGGCGACATGGGCCGTGCCGTCCGCGCCGTCGTGCTGGAGCGGGTCGCCGGACAGATCGCGCTGGCCGTCGTAGGAGTGACGGTTCTGCTCACCCTTCCGTCCCCGGTCATGGCTGACGCCCGCAACGTCGCCCCGCTCGTCGCGCTCGCCGCCGTGGGGGCGCTCGCGGTGGTCGCCGCCGTGCGGATGAACCGGTCGCCGGCCACCGCCCGCCGGGGCCGGGCCCTGAGCGTCACCCTCAAGGAGGCCCGCGCCGGGCTCTTCTCCCGGAGCAACTGGCCCGGCGTCAGCCTCTCCTCGGCCGTCGTCCTGGCGGGCCATCTCGCGATGTTCGTCGTCGCCGCCCGCGCCGCCGGGTCCGCGGCCTCCGTCGGCGCCCTGCTGCCGATCGCGATCCTCGCCCTGCTCGCGATGGGCCTGCCGCTGAACATCGGCGGCTGGGGACCCCGCGAGGGTGTCACCGCCTGGGCGTTCGGAGCCGCCGGCCTCGGCGCCAGCAGCGGCCTCTCCGTCGCGGTCGTCTACGGCGTCCTCAGCTTCGTGGCGAGCCTGCCGGGCGCGCTCGTCCTGGTCGCCCGCTGGGCGGCGGGACTGCGCGCCGGGTCCGGCACCCCCGTACCGGACCCCGAACACGGTCAGTCGGCGGCCGGGGAATCCGGAGTGAGCAGCGAGAAATACGCGCCGAAGGAATCCGCCAGACTCGCCAGGAGTTCCTTCCCCTTTTCCGCGGACCCCAGGGAGGGCCGGCCGATGACGCCCGACTCGGTATAGGCGGACATCCCGAGCGTCAGCAGATGACGGCGGTCGTCGGCGACGAAATCGGCACTCTCGTGACCGGGGCGGATCAATTCGGGATGCGTGTGCAGAAGAATGGAGGTCTCGATTTCCCCCGCGTGCATGTCGGTCAGCAGCGAGGTCAGCACCCCGGCCCGCTCCCGCGCCGTCTCCCAGTCCTCCGGGGCGGGGAACAGCGCCATCCGCTCACCGCGCGCGGCGGACTCCTGAACCACGTTGCCCAGTACGTAGTTGCCGCCGTGCCCGTTGACCAGCACGAGGGTCTCGACCCCCGACCGGCGGAGCGAAGCCGCGATGTCCCGCACCACCGCATGAAGGGTCACGGAAGAGATGCTGACGGTCCCCGGCCACGCCGCGTGCTCGTGCGAGCAGGCGATCGTCACCGGCGGAAGGAGGTGCACGGGGTACGCCGCGGCGATCTCCCCGGCGATGGCACAGGCGACCAGGGTGTCGGTCGCCAGCGGAAGGTGCGGACCGTGCTGCTCGAAACTCCCGATGGGAAGGACGGCGATCTGTGACGTGACGTCCGCCCCCCGCATCCGTACGTCTTCCGTGGTGTCCGCCGGCAGCAGACCGTTCGCCGTCGTACGTGCTCCCGAACCACTCATTGTTTCTCGGCCTTTCGTCTCTGCTTAGGAACCAGATCATGACAGAAAACATTGGCGTACTCGGCACGAAGAAGTCCTCCCAGCGCAAGGGCGTGGAACGCGTCGTGAATGCGCCGCTGCCGACCGTCTACGGCGCATTCCAGGCGGTGGGCTATCTGGACCACGACCGCGGCGACGAGCAAGTGGCCCTGGTCTACGGCGACATCGGCACCGAAAGCGTGCTCACCCGGCTGCACTCGGAGTGCCTGACGGGCGACGCGTTCGGCTCCCAGCACTGCGAGTGCGGCGACCAACTGGCCTCCGCGCTGCGCGCGGTGGTCGCCGAAGGGAGCGGCATCGTCGTCTACTTGAGAGGGCACGAGGGCCGGGGCATCGGCCTGCTCGGCAAGTTGAGGGCGATGGCACTCCAGGCGGAGGGCCTGGACACCGTCGAGGCGAACCTCGCCCTCGGCCTGCCCGTCGACGCCCGCGACTACGGCGTCGCCGCCGAGATCCTGCACGACCTGGGCGTCCGCTCGGTCCGCCTGCTCTCCAACAACCCGCGCAAACGGGAGGCGTTGCTCCAGCACGGCATACAAGTACTCGAAGAGGTACCCCTGTTGATACCGCCGTGCGAGAACAACATCACCTATCTGCGTACCAAGCGCGAGCGGCTCGACCACCGGCTGCCGCACCTGGACGCGGTCGCCCACTGGTCCTGAGCCCCCGGCGGCGGGCGGCGCCGGGCCCGGCGCCCAGGACACTGCGGAGTCCTGGGCCCCCGTCGAGGCGGTCACGGGGGAGCGTCCGTGGAGTGTCCGGCCGACGTCGGCGTCGGGCACGTACCCTTCGTGGACGTCAGCCCCTTGAGCGCCGGCCGGTTCACGGCCGACGCCCTTCGTCCGGAGGTCAACCGCTAATGACGGACCGTCACCTGTGGCTGCGCCACGAAGTCCGCTCCACCGAACGGCGCACCCCCGTCGTCCCCGCCGACGCCCGCAGGCTGGTGGCGGCCGGTACCGCGCTGACGGTCGAGGAGTCCCCCCAGCGGATCTTCCCCGTCGAGGAGTACGAGGCGGCGGGCGCCCGCGTCGCCCCCGCGGGTTCCTGGGTGTCGGCGCCGCCCGACGCGGTCGTCCTCGGCCTGAAGGAACTCCCCGACGCGCCCGCGCGGTTGAGCCACCGGCACATCTACTTCGGGCACGCCTACAAGCGGCAGCCCGGCGCCGCGGACCTGCTCGGCCGCTTCGCCGCCGGGGGCGGGGCACTGCTCGACCTGGAGTACCTGGTCGACGACGACGGCCGCCGGCTCGCCGCCTTCGGCTACTGGGCGGGCTACCTCGGCGCGGCGCTCGCGGTCCTCCAGCAGCGCGGCCGGCTCACCGCGCCGCTGACGCCCACCTCCAAGAAGGAGCTGGACGAGACACTGCGCCCGGCGCCGGGCGACGAGGACTTCACGGCGCTCGTGGTCGGCGCGCGGGGCCGCAGCGGCCGGGGCGCCCAGGGGGCGTTCGCCGTGGCCGGTGTGGAACCGGTCCGCTGGGACCTCGTCGATACCCGCGACCTCGACCGCGGCGCCCTGCTCGCCCACGACGTGATGGTCAACGCCGTCCTCGCCACCACCCCCGTCCCGCCGTTCCTGCGCGAGCAGGACCTCGACGACCCGGCCCGCCGGCTGCGCACCCTCTCCGACGTCACCTGCGACGTCGGCTCGCCCCTCAACGTCCTGCCGGTCTACGACCGTACGACCGAGTGGGCGGGGCCCGTCCGCCGGCTGCGCGCGGAGCCCCCGCTCGATCTGATCGCCATCGACAACCTGCCGTCCCTGCTGCCCCGCGAATCCAGCACCGACTTCTCCGCCGCCCTGCTGCCGCTGCTGCTGGAGTACGGGGTGGGCACGGCCTGGGCGCGCTGCCTGGACCGGTTCCACGCCACCTGCGCCGAACTCGGCTTCAAGGAAGGGGAGTCGGGCGACGAGCGACGCTGACCCCCGCGCCGCGAGCCGTACCGTCCCGGTCGCGGGGCGGCTCAGTCGCCGACGACCTCGTGCATCAGCTGCCGCAGCTCCGGGATGACCTTCAGGGACGACGTCGGCCGGACCTGGGTCAGGAACTGCACGGTCACGTCCCGGCCGGGGTCCACCCAGAACGTCGTGGTCGCCGCCCCGCTCCACCCGAACGTCCCCAGCCCCGAGGGGGCCTGGGTGCGGGCGGGGTCGATCACCACCGAGACACTGAGACCGAAACCGAGACCGTCGTTGCTGGGCTCCTGATGCGAGGGGCTGCCGAAGGAGCGCAGGTCCGCTCCGCCGGGCAACTGGTTCCGCGTCATCAGGTCCACCGTCTCCGGGGCGAGCAGCCGGGTGCCGTCGAGTTCGCCGCGGCGGCGCAGCATCTCCATGAACCGGTGCAGGTCGTGGGCGCTCGCCGCCATCCCGCCGCTGCCCGACAGGAACCGCGGCCGGCGCCGCAGCGGCAGCCCGGCGATCGGCTCGATCCCGCCCCCGTCGGTCTCGCCGTACAGCTCGGCGAGCCGGGGGGTCTGTGCCTCCGTGACGTGGAAACCGGCGTCCGTCATCCCGAGCGGCCCGAAGATCCGCTCGGCGTAGAACGCGTCGAGCGGCTGCCCGGAGACCACCTCGATGACCCGGCCCAGCACGTTGGAGGAGACCGAGTAGTTCCACTGGGTGCCCGGCTCGAACTGGAGCGGCAGACTCGCGTACACCTCGATCGCCTCGGCCAGGTTCGCGCCGGCCGGCACCGACGACTCCAGGCCCGCCTCCCGGTAGAGGGCGTCGACCGGATGCGCGTGGTAGAAGGCGAACGTGAGACCCGAGGTGTGGGTCATCAAGTGCCGTATCAGCAAGGGCTGTCGGACGGGCCGCGTCTTCGTGCCGGCGCCGGAGCCGCTGTCGTAGACCTCGGTGTCCGCGAAGGCCGGGAGATGGTCGGCGACCGGGTCGTCGAGCGACAGCCGGCCCTCCTCCACCAGCAGCAGCGCGGCGACCGCGGTGACCGGCTTCGTCATGGAGTAGATCCGGTACAGCGTGTCCGCCTCGACCGGCAGTCCGGCGGCCACGTCGCGGAGGCCGTGGGTGGTGAGGTGGGCGACCCGGCCGCCGCGCGACACGGACACCAGGAAGCCGGGCAGCCGCCCCTCGTCGACGTAATGGGCGAAGTGCTGGTCGAGGCGGTCCAGCGCCTTCCCGTCCAGACCGGCCTCACCCGGGTCGACCTCTTGTCGCAGCTGTGCCATCGCTCTCCTTCGATTGCGTTCACGAGGCGCGGTCCGGCACACCCGTTCCGAGCCTCGGACCTCATCGTCGCGCAGGAAGCCCCGACTGGTCTCCACTGGTGGTGTGTTGTGTGATCGACACGACGTCCGGCACCGACGGCGCGGCGGGTCGCCCCGGCGGCGCGGGGACCGCCCCGGCCCTGTGACAGCCGCCCCCCGGCGACCCGGCCACCGCCTCCCGCGCCGCACGCGGGAGGTCCGTGCCGGCCCGGGAATGGTGACCCGCCTCACACCGTTGAGGAAGACATGACTCACGACGCGACGCAGGACGCACTGCTCCGGCTGGTCTCCGAGGGCCACGACGGGGTGCTGGTCACGCTCAAGGGCGACGGCCGGCCCCAGTTGTCGAACGTCAGCCACGCCTACGACCCCGACGAGCGCACCATCCGCGTGTCGGTCACCGACGACCGCGCCAAGACCCGCAACCTGCGCCGGGACCCGCGTGCCTCGTACCACGTCACCGGCGCCGACCGGCGCGCGTACACCGTCGCCGAGGGCGTCGCCGACCTGACCCCGGCCGCGCGGGACCCGCACGACGACACGGTCGAGGAACTGGTGCGGCTCTACCGCGACGTCCAGGGCGAGCACCCGGACTGGGACGACTACCGGGCCGCGATGGTCCGCGACCGCCGACTGGTGGTGCGCCTGCGGGTGGAACGCGCCTACGGTATCCCGCGAGCCGCCGATCAGGCCTGACGACCGGGGCTGACGACGTGGGCTGTCGCCCGGGGCCGGCCACCGGGGCCGCCGACCGGGGCAGAACGGTCGTCGGGCCGGCAGGTGGAGAGGAGAGGCCGCGATGGTCCCGAACGGGCGTAGTCACCTCCGGATCGCGCGCCCGTCCCGGGATCTCGGCGCGGCCGAGCGGTTCTGGGCGGACGGACTCGGGCTCGGCGTGCTGTGGCGCGCGGAGGGCGGCACCGCGCCCGGCGAGCACGACCTGCTGATGCTCGGCCTGCCGGACGCCGACTGGCATCTGGAGCTCGTCCACGACCCGGTCGACCCGGTCGAGCCCCGCCCCACGGAGGAGGACCTGCTCGTGCTGTACGTCGACGGCCCCGTGCCGGACGACCTGGTCGCCCGGCTGGAGGCGAACGGCGGCCGGCGGGTCTCCGCACCCAATCCGTACTGGAACGAATGGGGTGTCACCGTCGAGGACCCGGACGGCTACCGGCTGGTGCTGTGCACCCGGTCCTGGTCCAACGCCTAGGCCGTACGCCCAACTCCTGGGCGCCAGCGGCCTGTTACGGGGAGCGTGCGTCGCGCAGCGGGCGCGACCGGGTGGGCGAGTGCGGCCTGGCACGCCGACGCGCCCGCTCCACCAGGGGTGTTGAGCGGGCGCGTCGACAACGTGCCGTCCCGGAACGGGTGTCGGGGCTACGGCCGGGTGTTCCACTCCGCGATCACCGGGCGGTCGTGCTCGGTGGAGAGCCGGCTCACCGTGCCGGTCGCCAGTTGGAACAGCCGGCCGTCCGCCGGGGCCAGGCCCAGGCGGCGGGCGGTCAGCACGCGCAGGAAGTGGGCGTGGGCCACGAGGACCACGTCACCGTCGGGCAGCGCGGCTTCCACACGGGACAGCACCCGGTCCGCGCGGCCGCCCACCTCTCGCGGGCTCTCGCCGGGGTGGCCGGCCGGTCCCGGGGCCACCCCGTCCGTCCACAGGTACCAGCCGGGACGGGTCCGGTGGATGTCCACGGTGGTGACGCCCTCGTAGCCGCCGTACTCCCACTCCCGGAGGTCGGGGTCGGCCAGTGCCCCGCTCAGGCCCGCGAGTTCGGCGGTGCGTACCGCACGGTCGAGCGGGCTGGTGAGGGCGAGGGCGAAGGTCCGGCCGGAGAGCAGCGGGGCGAGGGACTTTGCCTCTTCCTCGCCGTGCCGGGTGAGGGGCAGGTCGGTCCAGCTGGTGTGCCGGCCCGACGCGCTCCACTCGGTCTCTCCGTGGCGGACCAACAGAAGGTCTCCCACGGCTCGTTACTCCTTGGACTCGACGGCGTGGCCGCCGAACTGGTTGCGCAGGGCGGCGACCATCTTCATCTGCGGGGAGTCGTCCTGGCGGGAGGCGAAGCGGGCGA
>NZ_JBEXET010000050.1:0-47799 GCF_040606415.1 Streptomyces sp. NPDC005423
CGAGAAGAACTCCACCCTCGTCCTGCCCTTCCCCGTCGAACTCCTCCGCTTCCTCGAACGCGCCCAGACCACCCCACCACCCCCACCACCCGCCGTGGAGAACTGAGCCGCACCACCCGGACGGCACACGGACACACGCGACGGACACCCTCTCGGTGACCGTTTAATCACTTTTGTTCCGTTACGTTCGTACGGTGATCATTCGAGTACGACGAGTCGCCGCCGCCTGCGCGCTCGGCGCCGCGCTCACCGCCTGCGGTGGCAACCCGGCGCCCCACGCCACCCGTCCGGCGCCCTCCGCGCCCACCGCCACCTCCTCACGGCCGCCCACCCTGGCCCCCGGTCCGGCCGGGCTGACCCCCGTCTTCAAGAACGGTCCGCGTTCGGACGGGAGGACCGTCGCCCTCACCTTCGACGCGGACATGACCGCCGACCAGGGGCCGCGCGCCGCCAGGGGCGAGCACTTCGACAACCCGCCGCTGATCGCCACGCTGCGGGCGCTGAAGGTGCCGGCCACGGTGTTCATGACCGGCCGCTGGGCCGACGAGTACCCGACCCAGGCCCGCGCCATCGGACGGGACCCGCAGTTCGAGGTCGCCAACCACTCGTACAGCCACTACGCCTTCACCGGCGACTGCTACGGACTGCCGACCGTGGCGCCGGAGCGGATGAAGGCGGATGTGGAACGCGCCTACGCGGCCTTCAAGAAGGCGGGGGTGCCGGACGCGATGCCGTACTTCCGCTTCCCTGGCGGCTGTTACGACCAGCGGTCGCTCAAGGCGCTGAGCTCCGTCGGAGTCACCGCCGTGCAGTGGGACGTGGTGAGCGGCGACGCGTTCGCGACGGACGCGGACGCCGTCGCCCAACAGGTGCTCGAAGGGGTACGGCCGGGCTCGGTCGTCGTCATGCACTGCACCCGCAGCGCCGCCCCGGTGACCGAGCGGGCCGTCCGCACGATCGTGCCCGAGCTGCGCAAGAGAGGCTTCCGGTTCGTGAAGGTGTCGGAGCTGATCGGCGCCGCGGGACGCCATCACTGAGGACACCCCGCCCTCGTACGCTGGAACGCATGAGCGACGACCACGACGAGCAGCCGTACGCGGAATGTGTGCTGTGCCGGAAGCCGACCGAGTACCCGGAGTCGCGGAAGGGGATCACGCTGTGCCCCGTCTGCGAGTGGCAGGAGGCGCAGCGCACGGCGTGCTCGGGGTGAGCGGGGGGCCGTGAGCCCACGGTCCCCGCGCCCGGTGGGTGCCGTCCGCCGCCTGGCAGACTGGAGGCCGTGACCAGTGATTCCACCGCTTCCGGCGACAGCCCCTTCCACACCGAGCCCACCGCGCGCGACGAGGCCCCGCAGTTCGTGCTGCCCCTCGTCGTCCGGATCGAGCGGGACGCTCCCCCGGCGCGCACGGACGCGCTGGAGACGGCCGCGCGGGCCGTCCTGACGATGCTGAGCGACGAACGGTCCATCGGCGAGGGCGAGTGGGCGCAAGCCGTGCGGGAGTGGCAGGACGCGCGGATCCGCAAAGTGGTGCGGCGGGCGCGCGGCGCCGAGTGGCGACGGGCCGAGGCGCTGCCCGGCATCACGGTGACCGGCGGCTCGGCCGAGGTACGGGTCTTCCCGCCCGTCCCCCTCGACGGCTGGCCCAAGGAGCTGGCCCGGCTCCAGGTCTCGGGCACCGAACTCGACGACCCGGTGCCGCCGGGGGACGCCGACCCGGCGGCACCGGTGATCTGGCTCAACCCGGAGCTGGAGATGTCCGCCGGCAAGTCGATGGCCCAGGTGGGCCACGGCGCCCAACTCGCCTGGTGGGACCTGTCGGAGAAGGAGCGAGTGGCGTGGCGCGCGGCCGGTTTCCCGCTCGCCGTCCGCACCGCCGACCCGGCCCACTGGCACCAACTCTCCGTCAGCGACGTGCCGTTGGTGCGGGACGCGGGCTTCACCGAGATCGCGCCGGGCCTGACGGTCGCCGTCGAGGGACACGACCGCGTCGGCGAACTGCCGGACCGCGTCGGCCGACCCGGGGTCTGACCGCGAGGGGCACGGACGCTCGGTCGGGGACCATGTGCCGAACGCGCCGACGGGCGCGGCGAGTTGGGCCGAGCAAGGCTCGGCGGCCGGGGCGGCCGGCACCCGGGCCCGGCGGGCGGGACCGCCGGCACCCCGGACCCGACCCCAACCGGACCTGATCCGAACCCGCACCCCCGCACCCGACCCGAACCTCAAATGTTCCTCTGAAAGCGGGACGCGCGGGGTTCGGGCGGTGGCGCCCGGGCCATACCCCCGTCACGCCGGGACGGCGGGTCTGAGCACGAGGGGTCGAGGGGGCGGACCATGGAGCGACTGGGGACGGGCATCGGGTGGCGGCCGGAGATCGCGGACGCCGTGGAGCGCATGCCGGGTATCGACTGGGTGGAGGCCGTGGCCGAGAACGTCTGCCCCGGGCACCTTCCCGAGTCGCTGCTGCGGCTGCGCGAACGGGGGGTGACCGTCGTCCCGCACGGGGTCTCGCTCGGCCTCGGCGGCGCGGACCGGCCGGACGCGGGCCGCCTGGCGGCGCTCGCCGAACGGGCCGGGGCACTGGGTTCGCCGCTGGTCACCGAGCACATCGCCTTCGTCCGGGCGGGCGGGACGCTGACCGCGTCCCCCGCGCTGGAGGCGGGCCATCTGCTGCCGGTACCGCGCACCCGGGACGCGCTCGACGTGCTGTGCGAGAACATCCGGATCGCCCAGGACGCACTCCCCGTGCCGCTCGCCGTCGAGAACATCGCCGCGCTCATCGCCTGGCCGGGCGAGGAGATGACCGAGGGCCAGTTCCTCTACGAACTCGCCGACCGCACCGGCGTACGCCTCCTGATAGACGTCGCCAACCTGCACACCAACCACGTCAACCGCGGCGAGGACCCGGCCGGGGCGCTCGCCGAAATCCCCGTCGAGGCGATCGCCTACGTCCATGTCGCGGGCGGCGTCGAACGCGACGGCGTCTGGCACGACAGCCACGCCCACCCGGTCCCCGACGCGGTGCTCGGCATCCTGACCAACCTCGCCTCCCGCGTCAGTCCGCCCGGAGTGCTCCTGGAACGCGACGACAACTTCCCCGAACCGGCCGAACTGGAACGGGAGTTGAAGGCGATACGGGGAGCGCTGGAGAGGGCGGACGGTATCCGCGTCCGTCGCGCCTCCCGGACCGGAGACAGCGCCGGGAGCGGCACCGGGGACGACCCCGGAGACCGCACCGACCCCGGCGCGGCAGCCCCCGCCCCCGCCCCGGACGGGACCACCGCCCCGGCCCGTCAGCGGCTCGGGCTCGCGCAGGCCGCGTTGCTGTCCGCGCTGGTCGGCGGAACACCGGTGCCCGAGGGGTTCGACCGGGTGCGGCTCGGGGTGCAGGCGCGGGCGCTCGGCGCGAAACGGGCCGACGTGGTGGCGAAGGTGGCGCCCGAACTGCCGGAGATCCTCGGCGCCGGCTATCGGGCCGCCTTCCTCGCCTACGCGCACACCCGGCCGATGACCGGCGGCTACCGGCGGGACGCACTGGACTTCGCGGGCCACCTGCTGCTCTCCGGCGGCCCCGCGGACGCCGACGCGCGGCGGTTGCTGCGGGAGTGGTGGCTGGAGCGCTCGGGTCCGGTGCCCCGCTCCGGCCGGCCGGCCGTCCGGCTCGCCCGGGCCACCCGGCGGGTGCTGCTGCGGCGCTGAGGGCTTGCGGGGGTTACGGGGGTTACGGGGGCTCCTGCGCATTTGTCCAGGACTCCGCAGTAACATGGCGGATCCCGCACGAGAAGCGCACTCACGTGCGGTGCCGCGACAGGAGGCACCCCATGCGACCGCGACCACCCGTCAAGGGCAGAGGCATCTTCACCGGCACCTGGCTGATCATCCTGGGCCTGACGGCGACGCTGGCGGCGCTGGTCTTCCCGGTCTGGTCCTACGCCGACCGGTCGGGGACCGGGGTGAGCGTGCTCGCCGACGAATCCGTGCCGACCCGCTTCGGTCCGCTCTCCGCGCTCGACCGCGACTTCGTCACCAAGGTCCGGCTGGCCGGACTGTGGGAGGCGCCCGCGGGCCTCCAGGCCGAGGAGAAGGGCACCACCCCGGCCGTACGGACGGCGGGGCAGCACCTCGTCGAGGGGCACACGTTCCTCGACCGGCGGGTGCGGGACGTCGCCGACCGGCTCGGCCTGGCGCTGCCGAACCAGCCCAACGACCAGCAGCGGCAGTGGCTCGCGGAGCTGAACTCCGCGCGGGGCGTGGACTTCGACCGCGAGTTCGCCAACATCCTGCGCCTCGCGCACGGCCGGGTGTTCACGGTGGTCGCGCAGGTCCGGGCCACCACCCAGAACTCCCTGGTGCGCACCCTCGCCGACGACGCGAACCGTACCGTCCTGGACCACATGAAGGTCCTGGAGGCCACCGGGTACGTCGACTTCGGCGCCCTGGCCCGGAACATGGCCGCCACGAGCACACCCCCGGTCACCGCCTCCCCCGCACCGCCCGGCCCGGCCGCCGACCCGGGTCCCGCCGTCCCGGTGAGCCCGTCGGCGCCCGGGGGGTACGGACTGCCGCCGGCCGCCTCCAGCCCTCCGCCGAGCACACGGCCGTAGCGCTCGCCCGCCGGACGTTTCCCGACAAGCGGAACGTCACATACAGACAACGCTCCGTCCGGATCGTGAACAGGGCATGGCGTCGGACAGCGCCTGTGGCATAGAAAAATGGCATGTTCTGGGTCCTCCTCCTGTTGCTGGCCTGGGTGGTCGCCGGCACGGCCTGCACCCGGCTCTGCCTGGCGGCCGTACGGACGGCCGCCGACGACGCGGGCCAGGGCCAGGGCCACGAACTGACGCTCTACGAGGCCGCGTTCCTCTCCGGCGGCCCCGCGCGGGTCGCCGATCTGACGCTGGTCTCCATGGCGCGGCAGCGCCGGCTGCTGCTCGCGCACACCGGCTGGGCGACCGTCGTCGATCCACGCGGGCGGGACGAGATGGAGCGGTCGGTGATCGGCGCCATCGGGCCGGAGGGGCAGTCGCGGATCGCCCCCGTGCGGGCCACCGCCGCTTCCACCGACGCGGTGCGCGGCCTCGCCGACCGGCTCGTCGACGCGGGCCTGGCGGTACCCGACGGCGCCCGCACGAGCGTGGCGTCCGGGATCCGGCAGGTGCGGACCGCCGCGGCGGCCGTGCTGGCGCTCGGCGTGGCGGCGCTGCTGGCGCCGGTCCCCTCCGAGATGCCCCGGGACCTGGTCGCGCTCTGGTTCGCGCTGCCGCTCGCCCTGACGCTGAGCTGTCTGGCCATCGCGCGGGTCGAGGTGCACCCGTACTCGCGCTGGGCCTCCCCGGCCGGGCAGCGGCTGCTCGGCACCCTGGCCCGGCGCGCTGGCCGGGGCGGTGACGACCGTACGTACCTCACCTCCGTCGCCGTACGCGGGATCCGCGCGGTCGGCGAACCGGGTGTGCGCGCCGCCTTCGCGCACCGCGAGTCCGGCGAGCCGCGCGGCTGAGCGCGGCGCGCTCCGGGGGGCGTACGGAGGCACTGGAGCCGACACCGGTCCGATGGGCTTGCCTTCACCACGGGCCGGCCGAAGCATCCCTTTCGTCGCAGCAGCGCACCGAAGGGAAAACGCCATGAGAGCCGCCGCCCTCTACTCGGCCGCCGGGTCCTTGCTCCTGACGACACTCACCGCCGCCCCCGCCGACGGCGCCCGGGCCGCCCCCGCCGCCGTCACCGAAGCGCGCGGCACCGCCGAAGCCGCCGCCCGCGCGCGGGCCGCCGGCATCCGCTTCGGGAGATGCCCCGACGCCCAGGACCTGCCCGGGACCATGGAGTGCGGCACGGTCTCCGTCCCGCTCGACTACGCGCACCCCGGCGGCCGGCAGATCAGACTGACGGTCAGCCGGGTGCGGGCCACCCACAAGGACCCGCACAACAGCAAGCGCAAGGTCCCCCGCCAGGGCGCCCTGGTCTACAACCCGGGCGGCCCCGGCGCCTCCGGCATGTACTTCCCGATGATCGGCCTGTTCCCCGCGTGGAAGCGGATCGCGGCCGCCTACGACCTCGTCGGCTACGCCCCGCGCGGAGTGGACCGTTCGGCGCCGCTGTCCTGCGAGGACCCCAAGCGGCTCTTCAAGTCCCCCTCGCAGTCGCCGACTTACCCCTCACAGGCGTACAAGGAGAAGCGCATCACCAAGGCGAAGGCGTTCGCGCGCGGCTGCGCCGAGCGGTCCGGCAGCAGGCTGCGCTTCTACAACTCGCTGAGTAACGCCCGCGACCTGGACGTCCTGCGCGCGGCCCTCGGCGAGGACCGGCTGACGTTCATGGGCGCCTCCTACGGCACCTACTTCGGGGCGGTCTACGCGACCCTCTTCCCCACGCACGTGCGGCGCATGGTGTTCGACTCGGCGGTGAACCCGGACCCCGAGCGGATCTGGTACCGCGACAACCTCGACCAGTCGGCCGCCTTCGAGGGCCGCTGGGCGGACTTCCGGGAGTGGGTCGCCCGGCATGACGACGTCTACGGACTCGGAGACACGGCCGACGAAGTGCTGCGCAGCTACGAGAAGGCGGCGGCCCGGCTGGCGAAGAAGCCGGCCGGCGGCACGGTGGGGCCGGGACAGTTGCAGGGCGCGTTCCTGACGGCCGGGTACTACGACGACTTCTGGCCGCACCGGGCGCAGGCGCTGTCGGCGTATCTGAAGGGCGACCCGAAGCCGTTGATCGAGCAGGCGGGTCCGACACCGGAGGCGGCCGTCGAGGCGGAGAACGGCAACGCGGTCTACACGGCCGTCGAGTGCAACGACGCGCCCTGGCCGACCGAGTGGAAGGTCTGGGACCGGGACAACACCCGGCTGGCGCGGACGGCGCCCTTCGAGACCTGGGACAACGTGTGGATGAACCTGCCGTGCGCCTACTGGCCCGCGCCCCGGCAGCGGCCGCTCGACGTGCGGACCGCCCCCGGTGAGCTGGCGCCGGTGCTGATCCTGGCCGCCGAGCGGGACGCGGCCACGCCGTACGTGGGCGCCGTCGAACTGTGGCGGCGGCTGTCGGACTCGGTGCTGGTGACGGAGCGGGACGCCGGCACGCACGGCGTCGCGGGCGGCCCCAACAAGTGCGTCAACGGCTACCTCGACGCGTATCTGCTGGAGGGCCGGCTGCCGGAGCGGCGCGCGTCGTGCGCGCCGCACCCGGAACCGGAGCCGAGCGCTCCGCGGCGCTCCGGTCGGGGGACCGCCCCCACCGGCCGGACCGCCACCACCGGCACGCCCTAAGCGAGACCGGCGACCAGCTCGGCGACGGCCTTGCGGCGGCCCGTGTAGAACGGGACCTCCTCGCGGACGTGCATCCGGGCCTCGGAGGCGCGCAGATGGCGCATGAGGTCGACGATGCGGTACAGCTCGTCGGCCTCGAAGGCCAGGATCCACTCGTAGTCGCCGAGGGAGAACGAGGCAACCGTGTTGGCGCGCACGTCCGGGTAGCCGCGGGCCATCTTGCCGTGATCGGCGAGCATGCGGCGGCGGTCCTCGTCGGGCAGCAGGTACCAGTCGTAGGAGCGCACGAACGGGTACACGCTGATGTAGTCGCGGGGCGTCTCGTCGGCCAGGAAGGCCGGGACGTGGGAGCGGTTGAACTCGGCGGGGCGGTGCAGGGCCATGTTCGACCAGACCGGCTCCAGGGCCCGGCCCAGCCGGGTGCGGCGGAAGAGGTTGTAGGCCTCCTGGAGCTGGTCGGCGGTCTCGGCGTGCCACCAGATCATGAGGTCGGCGTCGGCACGCAGCCCCGACACGTCGTAGGTGCCGCGGACGGTCACGTCCTTGGCGGCGAGCTGGTCGAACAGGTCCTGGACCTCGTCGGCGTAGCCCGCGCGGTCCTCGGGCAGCGCGTCCTTCAGCCGGAAGACGGACCACAGCGTGTAGCGGATGACCTCGTTGAGGTCCTTGGCCAGCTTGCCCTTGTTCGGGGTGCGGCCGGGCTCGGTGGTGGGGGCGTCGTCACTCATGGGGCTATTCTCCCGCTCCGCCGGACCCGCTCGGAACCGGGTCGCCGGTCAGCTGCTCGGCGGCCGCGTACCCGTCGGCGATACAGGCCGGGATGCCGACCCCGTCGTAGGCCGCGCCGCAGACGGCCAGGCCGGGGAACCTGCCCACGTGCTCGCGGACGCGGGCCACGCGCGCGTGGTGGCCGACCGGGTACTGGGGCAGGCCGTCGGTCCAGCGGGTGACCCGCGCTTCGAGGGGTACGGCGTCCAGGCCGGTCGCCTCGCGCAGGTCGTGGCGCGAGACGTCCACCAGGCCGTCGTCGTCGCGCTCCAGGATCTCGGTCTCCCCGTAGCGGCCGACGGAGGTGCGCAGGACGAGTACGTCCGGGTCCTCGTCGGCGATCCACCCCCACTTCTGGGAGGCGAAGGTGGAGGCCTTGATGGTGCGGCCGTCGACGGGCGGTACGAGGAAACCGCTGCCTTCGGGCAGGGTGGTGCCGGCGCGACGGTAGGCGAGGGTGACCAGGGCCATCGAGGCGTACTCGATGGTGCTCAACTCGGCGGCGGCGCCCGGCACTTCGGCGCGCAGCAGTCGGGCGGCGGCCGGGGCGGGTACGGCGACGACCACGCCGTCGGCGTCGAACACCCGGTCCCCGGCGACCACTTGCCAGCCCGAGGGGCCGCCGCGGCGCAGTGCGGTGACCGCGGTGCCGGTGAGGATCTCGCCGCCGCGCACCCGCACCGACTCCGCGACGGCGAGGGGGAGCCGGCCCACTCCCCCGTCGATGCCCATGAAGACGGGCCCGGTCTGCTGTGCGGTCGCGGCACGTGCCTGGACGGCCCGGACCGCCTCGGTCAGGGAGGCGTGGGACTTGGCGGCCCCGAACAGCTGGGGGACCGCCGAGCGCATCGAGATGCGGTAGGCGTCGCCCGCGTAGACACCGCCGAGCAGCGGTTCGATCAGGCGGTCGACGACCTCGCGGCCCAGCCGCCGCGCCACATACTCGCCCACCGCCACGTCGTCGCCGATCTCCGTGCGGGGCAGGTCGGCGTCGCGCTCGATGCGGCGCAAACCCTCCTCGGAGAGGACGCCGGCGAGGGCGGCGGCGGTGCCGGGGACGCCCATGACATGGCCCTTGGGCATCGGCCGCAGCGCGCCCCGGGTCCAGATCGACGCGGTGGCCGTGGCGGGCGGCAACAGGCGGTCGGCGAGGCCTGCTTCGCGGGCGAGCGCGACCGCTTCGGGGCGCCGGGCGAGCATCGACTCGGCGCCGAGGTCCACCCGTACGCCCGCGATCGAGCCCGGCAGCAGCTTGCCGCCGACCCGGTCCGACGCCTCCAGCACCGTCACCCGGGTGCCGCCCCGCTCCAGCAGCCGGTGGGCGGCGGCCAGCCCGGCGATGCCGGCGCCGATGACGACGACCTGCCGCGGGCCCGTACGAGTCTCCACTTCGCGCATGGCACCAGCCTCTCAGACGGCACTGACAGCGCGACGCCGGGCCGGTGTCCGGCGCGTATCCCGACCGTGACCGCATCGGGACACGCGCCGGCCAACGTTCGCCCCGGTCCGGGCGTCCAAGAAGCATCAGTCGTCGAGACACCGGGGGCACCCATGCGCACCGACCGTTCCATCAGGCCCGTCCAGGCAGTGGCGGGGCTTCTGTTGGCCTCGGCTCTGGCACTGGCCGGGTGCGGTGCCGGGTCGGACGCGGCCGACTCCGGCGCCGCCGGGAAGGCCGCCGCACCGCGGAGCGACTCGAAGGCGGGCGCGGCGGGCAGCGCCGCGAGCGGCGTGAGGGCCACCGCGCCGCCCCGGGTCACCGCGTCCGACATCATCCGTACGGCCTCGCTGACCGTCCAGGTCAAGGATGTCGCCAAGGCGCTCGACGCCGCCCGCACCACCACCGAGAACGCGGGTGGCTTCGTGGGCGACGAGACCACCGACCGCGACGAGAAGGGCCACGAGCGCACCCGGGTCGTGCTGCGCGTGCCCACCGCGAGGTACGACGAGGTCCTAGGCGACCTGGAGGGCGCGGGCAAGCTGCTCGACCGCACCGCGAAGGCGCAGGACGTCAGCGACCAGGTGGTGGACGTGCGGAGCCGGATCGCCTCGCAGCGCGCCAGCGTGGCCCGGGTCCGCGAGCTGATGGACCGGGCCACCGCGATCAGCGACGTGGTGGAGCTGGAGGGTGAACTGAGCACCCGGGAGTCCGACTTGGAGGCGCTCCTCGCCCAGCAGTCCTCCCTGAAGGACCGCACCGCCCTGGCCACCATCACCCTCTCCCTGTCCGAGACCCCGGTGGCGACGAAGGCCGCCGAGGACGGCACCCCCGGCTTCTCGGACGCGCTGGCGGGCGGCTGGCACGTGTTCGTCACGATGGTCCGCTGGCTGGCGCTGGCCCTCGGCGCGGTCCTGCCCTTCGCGGTACTGGCGGCCGTGGCGCTCCTGGTGTGGCTCCGGTTCGTACGGCCCCGGCTCCGGCGGGTCCGGGAGACGGCCGAGCGGGACTGAGGGGACCGGCAGCCGTAGCGTGTGCGCATGAGCATGAGCGGTGCGAGTGGTGCGAGTGGTGCGAGTGGTGCCCCGGAACGACTGGTCGTGATCGGCGGGGACGCCGCGGGAATGTCCGCGGCGTCCCAGGCGCGCCGGCTCAGGGGCCCCGGCGAGCTGGAGATCGTGGCCTTCGAGCGCGGCCACTTCACCTCCTACTCGGCGTGCGGGATCCCCTACTGGGTGGGCGGTGACGTCGCCGGGCGGGACGACCTGGTCGCCCGCACCCCCGAGGAGCACCGGGCGCGCGGTATCGACCTGCGGCTGCGCACCGAGGTCACGGAGATCGACGTGGCCGGTCGTCGGGTACGCGCGCGGGACGTCGATTCCGGGGCCGGGTCCTGGACGTCGTACGACAAGCTCGTGATCGCGACCGGGGCGCGACCGGTGCGCCCCGAGATGCCGGGGATGGACGCCCCCGGGGTGCACGGCGTGCAGACGCTCGACGACGGGCAGGCGCTGCTCGACTCGCTGGCACGCACGCGTGGACGGCGGGCGGTGGTCGTCGGGGCGGGCTACATCGGCGTGGAGATGGCGGAGGCGCTGATCAACCGCGGTTACGAGGTGACCGTCCTCAACCGCGGCACGGAACCCATGTCCACGCTCGACCCGGACATGGGCCGCCTGGTCCGCGACGCCATGGAGGGCCTCGGTATCACCATGGTCGACGACACCGAGGTCACCGAGGTGCTCACCGGGGAGGACGGGCGGGTGCGGGCGGTGGCCACCGAGGACGGCGAGTACCCGGCGGACGTCGTGGTCCTCGGGATCGGCGTGCGCCCCGAGACGGCGCTCGCGCGGGCGGCCCGGCTGCCGCTGGGCCCGCACGGCGGGCTGCTCACCGACCTGGCGATGCGGGTGCGCGGGCACGAGGACATCTGGGCCGGCGGTGACTGCGTGGAGGTGCTCGACCTGGTCTCGGGCCAGCAGCGGCACATCGCCCTGGGCACCCACGCCAACAAGCACGGGCAGGTCATCGGCGCCAACGTGGGCGGCGGCTACGCCGTCTTCCCCGGGGTGGTCGGGACGGCCGTCAGCAAGGTGTGCGACCTGGAGATCGCGCGCACCGGGCTGCGCGAGAAGGACGCCCACCGGGTGGGGCTGCGCTTCGTGACGGTCACCGTCGAGTCGACCAACCGGGCCGGCTACTACCCCGGCGCCGCCCCCATGACGGTGAAGATGCTCGCCGAACTGCGCACGGGCCGTCTCCTGGGGGTGCAGATAGTCGGCCGCGAGGGCGCCGCGAAGCGGGTCGACGTCGCGGCGGTGGCCCTCACGGCCGGTATGACGGTGGAGCAGATGACAGCCCTGGACCTGGGTACGCCCCACCGTTCTCACCGGTGTGGGACCCGGTACTGGTGGCGGCCCGCAAGGCCACCGCCAAGGTCCGCGAGACAATGTCCTGACGGTTCGTCAACAGGCTTCTGCCGTGCGGCAGTTCAGCGGTCCGCCGGTCCCAAGCGGCGCCGGTCCCATGTGGTGACGGGCTCCTCCTACGCGGTGCCGTTGATGCGGTCTATCGCCTGCCGTGCCTGTTCGGCCGGCGGCCTGGCCGGCAGGGACGACACCGACGCGCTGGGCGCCATGGCCGCCGGCTGCGCAGCCGGCGGCTTCGCGTGCGCGCCCAGCGGGACGGAGCGCAGCCGGTGGCTCACCGCCTCGTCGAGGGTCACCGGCCGCTGCATCTGGGTAGCGAGCCGTCCCGCCTCCTGTCCGAGCCGGGCCACGTCCTCCCAGGGGAGGCGCACCACCAGCGCGATCTCGGCCTCGCCATCGGGCAGGGCGTGTATCGGAGGCATCACTCGGTCGTTCATCGCCTGTCCTCACGTCGTCCCCGCGGCACGCCATCCCCGTACCGCGAGCGGTTGAGGAGACATACGCGCCCGCGGCCGGCCGTGTTCACCGGTTCGCCGCGCGCATCGCGGGCACTACTTCCTTGTGGTCATCCCCGTCCATGACGTCAATCCGGTGCGCCGCACCCCCTGGGTGACGTACGTCCTGATCGCCGTCAACGTCATCGTCTTCCTGTCGACTCCCGGCATGGCCGGTTCCGTGGCGGGCGGCGGCGACCTCTCGCAGCTCTGCCATCTCCAGGCCTTCCTGGACCACTACGCCGCCGTACCACGGGAGTTGATTCACCATCAGCTGCCGCTGGCCGTCCCCGACGGCACGGTGGGACTCGGCGGCCAGGGCCGCCCCGGCTGTGTGATCGGACCGCCGACCTACGACAAGTCCCCGCCGCTGAGCGTCCTCAGCGCCATGTTCCTGCACGGCAGTTGGCTGCACCTGCTCGGCAACATGCTCTTCCTGATGATCTTCGGCAACAACGTCGAGGACCGCATGGGCCACCTCCGCTTCACGCTCTTCTACGTCGTGTGCGGCTACGCGGCGGCCTACGGGTTCGCGTTGCTCAACGTCTCGTCGGGCGACCCGCTGATCGGCGCCTCCGGGGCGATCGCCGGGGTGCTGGGCGCCTATCTGGTGCTGTACTCGAAGGCCAGGGTGTGGGTCCTGGTGCCCTTCCTGTTCTTCCTGCCGCTGCGGCTGCCCGCCTGGCTGGTGCTGGGCTTCTGGTTCGTGCTCCAGGCGTTCTACTCGTACGGCGCGGGCGTCTCCGACGTCGGCACGGTGGCGTACGAGGCGCACGTCGTCGGCTTCCTCACGGGCATGCTGCTCGCCTGGCCGCTGAAGGCGGGCACGCCCCCGCCGCCGGAACCGCCCGGCCTGCTGTTCGGCAGGCGGGCCCGGCCCCGGCACACGTGGTGAACGCCGCTCAGCGGGCCGTCCGCTCGTGCACGTCGGCCACGAGCCGGGTGAGGGCGTCCGGGTCGGTGGCCGGCATGACGCCGTGCCCGAGGTTGAAGATGTGGCCCTCCAGGCCGGCGGCCGAGTCGAGGACCTCGCGGGTCTTCTCGCGCACGACGTCGGTGGAGGCGAAGAGGACGGTCGGGTCCAGGTTGCCCTGGAGCGCCTTGCCGGGGCCGATCCGGCGGGCCGCCTCGTCCAGCGGGACGCGCCAGTCGACGCCGACGACGTCCGCGCCGGCCTCGCCCATCAGGCCGAGCAGTTCGCCGGTGCCGACGCCGAAGTGGATGCGCGGCACGCCGTAGCCCTCGACGGCGCGGAAGACCTTCGTCGAGGCGGGCAGCACGGAGCGGCGGTAGTCGGCCGGGGCGAGCGCGCCGGCCCAGGAGTCGAAGAGCTGGACGGCGCTCGCGCCCGCCTCGATCTGCACCTTGAGGAAGGCGGCCGTGATGTCGGCGAGCCGGTCGAGGAGGTCGGCCCAGAGTTCGGGGTCGCCGTACATGATCGCCTTGGCGTTCTCGTACGTGCGGGACGGGCCGCCCTCGATGAGGTAACTGGCGAGGGTGAAGGGCGCGCCGGCGAAGCCGATCAGCGGGGTCGCGCCGAGCTCGGCGGTGAGCAGGCCGATGGCCTCGGTGACGTAGGTGACGTCCTCGGGGGTGAGGTCGCGCAGCTGGGCGAGGTCGGCGCGGGTGCGGATCGGCTTCTCGACGACCGGGCCGACGCCGGGCTTGATGTCGAGGTCGACGCCGATGGCCTTGAGCGGGACGACGATGTCGCTGTAGTAGACCGCCGCGTCCACGTGGTGCCTGCGCACCGGCTGGAGGGTGATCTCGGCGACCAGGTCGGGCCGCACGCAGGAGTCGAGCATGGCGATGCCCTTGCGGACCTTGTGGTACTCCGGCAGCGAGCGCCCGGCCTGCCGCATGAACCACACGGGCGTGTGCGGGACGGGCTCACGCCTGCACGCCCTCAGGAAGGCCGAATCCCGGACTGCGTCGGAGGCGGCGGTCGGCTGCTGGCCCGCGGGGCTCTGGTTGGCACTCACGCGGGAGAGTCTCCCACGGCGCCGCGACCGCCCCCGCCCCAGGTCGCCTTCGCGGGGCGCGATACCGACAGGGGACATTCGCACGGGTGTCTCTCCCTGCACGGAGCCCCGGTTCCCCTTAACCTTCCCCGCATGGCTGCGGCTCAGGGACGACTGTCGGACGGCGCTGACGGGATGGACGACGCGAAGGAGGGGGAGGGGCATACGAGCGATACGGTCCCGCCGCCTTTCCGGGCGGCCGTCGAGGCGCTGCGGACCTCGCGGCTGCGGCCGCAGATCGAGGTCGAGCCGACGCGCGCGCCGCAGCGGCTGGCCCCCTTCGCCTACGCGCTGGAGGCGGCCGTCGTCGACGGTGACCTGGACCTGGCCGACGGCAGGCTGGTGCTGCTGCACGACCCGGCCGGGCACGACGCCTGGCACGGCACGTTCCGGCTGGTGACGCTGGTGCGGGCGGAGCTGGAGCCGGAGATGGCGGCCGATCCGCTGCTGCCCGACGTGTGCTGGTCCTGGCTCACCGGCGCGCTCCAGGCGCGCGGTCTGACGTACGGCGAGCCGAGCGGGACGGTGACGCGGGCGAGTTCGCACTACTTCGGCGGCCTGGCGGAGCGGCCGTCCGCCTCCCAGATCGAGATCCGCGCCTCCTGGACGCCCCGCGAGGGGCTCAACGGCGTCCCGGACACGGCGGCGCATCTCGCCTCCTGGTGCGATCTGCTGGCCCAGGTCGCCGGTCTGCCGCCGGCCGGCCCGGGCGACGCGTCGGTGGTGACGCTGCCGCAGCGCAGGGGCCCGCAGTCGCGCTGAGCCGTCCGCGGTTCCCCTCGGGATTCCCGTAGCCCTCGTACGGCGCTCTCGTCCCAGCCTCGCCCGGCCCGCCGCCGGGCGTTTTGTCATGCTGTCCGACGGGTCTTACCCGTGCCATGCCCCGCCTTGCCGATCTCTTTGTCGATACGGCCACTTTCGAGCGCGATTCGGGCGACTAACGAAGGCTAACGAATCGGTTCGATCTTCGGATGATCGATCGCGCGTCCGATTTGAACCGATTGTTACTCACCAGATCGTGATCATTCTCTAAAGGCGGACGGGTTTGCTGCCGAAGACGACTGTGACCTTGAAAGCACGGTCAGCCCCGGCTTGATCCCCAGAGCCGATCCCGTCCCGCCCCCCAGGAGGCCTGGTGTCCGTTCTCCTTGAGCAGCCCGCAAGCCTGGTCGCCTACCGCCCGAACAAGCCGACCGCCATGGTGGTCGTGGCCGACCCCCGCGTCCGCTCCACCGTCACCCGCCACCTGTGGGCGCTCGGAGTCCGTGACGTGATCGAGGCGTCGTCCATCGCGGAGGCCCGCCCCCGAATCGGCAACCCGCGCGACATCTGCGTGGCCGACGTCCATCTGCCCGACGGCTCCGGTCTCACCCTCCTGTCGGAGACCAGAGCCGCCGGCTGGCCCAACGGCCTGGCCCTGTCCGCCGCCGACGACATCGGCGCCGTACGCAACGCCCTCGCGGGCGGAGTCAAGGGTTACGTCGTGACCGGCACCCGTACCAACGTCGGGCTCCCCACCCGGCCCGGCTCCGTCCCCATCGGCTCCGCCGCCGCCCGTATGCACCGCCGCCCCCCGGGCGCCCCGAGCCACCCGGGCGGCTACCGCGAGCTCTCCGGCCGTGAGGTCGAGGTCCTCCGCCTGGTCGCGGAGGGCCAGTCGAACAAGGCGATCGGCGTCTCCATGGGCCTGTCCGCGCTGACCGTCAAGAGCCACCTCGCCCGCATCGCCCGCAAGCTCGGCACGGGCGACCGGGCCGGGATGGTCGCGGTCGCGCTGCGCACCGGAATCATCCACTGACGCCGCCACTGACTCCCCCCACAAAAACGTCCCGCCCACCCCGGTACACACCTCTCCCGCACCGTGCGCGGGAACTCTCGACGACCTGACCGGAATACGACCCCCGGACGCCCGCCGACGGAACGTTCCGTCGGCGGGTGTCGTCCATTCACAGATACTCTTGACATGTGACCGACGCCCAAGAGACCGCAGCAGACAGTTCACTGCGAACCACCGGAGGCGCCCCTCCGGACGACGTCGAACCGGCGCCGATCCCCTTGCTCGAACCCCGGGAGGGCGTTCCGCCCGTCATCACGGACGAGGACGCCCTCGCCGAGATGATCGCCGCCTTCGCGGCCGGCTCGGGACCCGTCGCCGTCGACGCCGAGCGCGCGTCCGGCTACCGCTACGGACAGCGCGCCTACCTGGTCCAGCTGCGCCGCGCGGGCGCCGGCACCGCGCTGATCGACCCCGTCGCCTGCCCCGACCTCTCCGGCCTCGGCGAGGCGATCTCCGGGGCCGAGTGGGTGCTGCACGCCGCGACCCAGGACCTGCCCTGTCTGCGCGAGATAGGCATGGTGCCGACGCGGCTCTTCGACACCGAGCTGGCCGGACGGCTGGCCGGGTTCCCGCGGGTCGGGCTGGGCGCGATGGTCGAGGGCGTGCTCGGTTTCGTACTGGAGAAGGGGCACTCCGCGGTCGACTGGTCCACCCGTCCGCTGCCCGACCCGTGGCTGCGGTACGCGGCCCTGGACGTCGAACTCCTCGTCGACCTGCGGGACGCCCTGGAGAAGGAGCTGGACCGGCAGGGCAAACTCGACTGGGCGCGGCAGGAGTTCGACGCGATCGCCTCGGCGCCGCCGCCGGAGCCCCGCAAGGACCCCTGGCGCCGCACGTCCGGCATGCACAAGGTGCGGCGCAGGCGTCAGCTCGGTGTGGTGCGCGAGCTGTGGGAGACGCGGGACCGGATCGCGCAGCGCCGGGACGTGTCACCGGGCAAGGTGCTCTCCGACGCCGCCATCGTCGAGGCCGCGCTGGGGCTCCCGGTCAACGTGCACGCCCTCGCGGCGCTGCCCGGGTTCGGCCACCGGATGGGGCGGCGGCAGTTGGAGCAGTGGCAGGCCGCGGTGGAGCGCGCCAAGGCGCTGCCCGACGGGGCGCTGCCGCAGCCCGGACAGCAGGTCGCGGGGCCGCCGCCGCCCCGGGCCTGGGCCGACAAGGACCCGGCGGCGGCGGCGCGCCTCTCGGCGGCCCGCGCCGGGGTCTCCGCGCTGGCCGAGCGGCTCAACATGCCGCAGGAGAACCTGATCACCCCCGACACGGTGCGCCGGGTCTGCTGGGAGCCGCCGGGGGTCGCCGACGCCGGGACGGTCGCCGCCGCGCTCGCCGGGTACGGGGCCCGTGCCTGGCAGGTCGAGCAGGTGACTCCCGTACTGGTGGAGGCGTTGTCCGCGCAGGACTCCTGATCGCGGCGGCCACCGGAGGACGAGCGGTGCCGACGGGATCATGAGCGCCGGTCGCCGCCGGGATCGTCTCCGGGTGGGCGCCGAGGGGCCGCCGCGGCGGAAGACCGACGGCGAAATCACGCCAAGATCTTCGGGCACGCGGAGGAGGCCGGGGCATGATCGGGGAGGCATCCGGGATGTGACGTTCGCCGCTCCGGGCTCCGGGACTGGGCAGCTTGGTTACCCACAAGTAGCATGGTTCCTGAGCGCGCGCTCAGCGCATCGCAGCAGTGCCGATCCCGCACCCTGGAGGAGAGCCAATCGTGCCTCGTACCGTCAGGGATGTCGTCTTCGTCGACGGCGTCCGCACCCCGTTCGGCAAGGCGGGCCCGAAGGGCATCTACCACGAGACCCGGGCCGACGACCTCGTCGTGAAGGCGATCCGGGAGCTGCTGCGCCGCAACCCCGGCCTCGACCCCAAGAAGATCGACGAGGTCGCGATCGCCGCGACCACGCAGATCGGCGACCAGGGTCTGACCCTCGGCCGCACCGCGGGCATCCTCGCCGGTCTGCCGCAGTCGGTCCCCGGCTACTCGATCGACCGCATGTGCGCCGGCGCGCTGACCGCCGTCACCACCACCGCGGGCTCCATCGCCTTCGGCGCCTACGACGCCGTCATCGCCGGCGGTGTCGAGCACATGGGCCGCCACCCGATGGGCGAGGGAGTGGACCCCAACCCGCGGTTCGTCAGCGAGAAGCTGGTCGACGAGTCCGCCCTGTTCATGGGCATGACCGCGGAGAACCTGCACGACCGCTACCCGCGGATCACCAAGGAGCGCGCCGACGAGTACGCGGTCCGCTCGCAGGAGAAGGCCGCCAAGGCGTACGCCAACGGCAAGATCCAGCAGGACCTGGTACCGATCTCGGTGCGCAACACCAACTCCGAGGTGGGCGAGACCGGTTGGGGTCTCGTCACCGCCGACGAGCCGATGCGCCCGGGTACGACGCTGGAGAACCTGGCCGGTCTGAAGACGCCGTTCCGGGTGCACGGCCGGGTCACCGCGGGCAACGCGGCGGGGCTCAACGACGGCGCCACCGCGTCGATCATCGCCTCCGAGGACTTCGCCCGCGAGAACAACCTGCCGGTGCGGATGCGTCTGGTCTCGTACGCCTTCGCGGGCGTCGAGCCGGAGGTCATGGGCTACGGCCCGATCCCCGCGACCGAGAAGGCGCTCGCCAAGGCCGGCCTGTCGATCGAGGACATCGGCCTCTTCGAGATCAACGAGGCTTTCGCCGTACAGGTGCTGGCCTTCCTCGAGCACTACGGCATCGCGGACGACGACGAGCGGGTCAACCAGTACGGCGGTGCCATCGCCTTCGGCCACCCGCTGGCCTCCTCCGGCGTCCGGCTGATGACGCAGCTGGCCCGCCAGTTCGAGGAGCACCCGGACGTCCGCTACGGCCTGACCACCATGTGCGTCGGCTTCGGCATGGGCGCCACGGTCATCTGGGAGAACCCGCACTTCGAGGGAGACAAGTGAGCACCACCACCGAGCTTCTGAAGGGTGCGGCCGAGCTGTTCCCCGACGAGGTCGTGACGTCCGCGCACGTCCGCCACCTCGAACTGCCGTACGGCGCCGGGCGGTTCGCGCTCATCACGCTGGACAACGGCTTCGACCACACCAAGCCGACCACCTTCGGCCCGGCCTCGCTGGCGAACCTGGACGCCGCCATCGACCAGGTCGAGAAGGAGGCCGCGGCCGGCGAGATCGTCGGTGTCGGTGTCACCGGCAAGCCCTTCATCTTCGCCGTCGGCGCGGACCTCAAGGGCGTCGAGCTGCTGAAGAACCACGACGACGCGCTCGCCATCGGCAAGGGCGGCCACGAGGTCTTCAAGCGCCTCGCGGGCATCGCGGTGCCGACCTTCGCGTACTACAACGGCGCGGCCATGGGCGGCGGTGTCGAGGTCGGTCTGCACTGCGCGTACCGCACGGTGTCGAAGTCGATCGCCGCCTTCTCCCTCCCCGAGGTCTTCCTCGGTCTGGTGCCGGGCTGGGGCGGCTGCACGCTGCTGCCGAACCTGATCGGCGCCGAGCGGGCCGTCTCGGTGATCATCGAGAACAGCCTCAACCAGAACAAGCAGCTCAAGGGCGAGCAGGTCCTCGACCTCGGGATCGCCGACGCGCTCTTCGAGGGTGCGGACTTCCTGGAGCAGTCGCTGCTCTGGACGGCCGGCGTCCTCAACGGCGACGTCACGGTCGAGCGCCCGGTCGTCGACCGCGGCGAGGCCTGGGACCAGGCCGTCGCCAAGGGCCGCCTCGTCGCGGACTCCAAGGTGCACGGCGCGGCCCCGGCCGCCTACCGCGCGCTGGACATCGTCGCCGCCGCGAAGAACGGCGACCTCCAGCAGGGCTACGACGCCGAGGACCAGGCGCTCGCCGACCTGATCATGGGCGGTGAACTGCGGGCCGGCATCTACGCGTTCAACCTCGTGCAGAAGCGCGGCAAGCGTCCGGCGGGTGCCCCGGACAAGAACCTGGCGCGTCCGGTGACGAAGGTCGGCGTGGTGGGCGCGGGCCTGATGGCCAGTCAGCTCGCCCTGCTCTTCCTGCGCCGCCTCGAAGTACCGGTCGTCCTCACGGACATCGACCAGGAGCGCGTCGACAAGGGTGTGGGCTACGTCCACGCCGAGATCGACAAGCTGCTGTCGAAGTCCCGTATCAACCAGGACAAGGCCAACCGCCTCAAGGCGCTGGTGACCGGTGTGCTGGACAAGGCCGAGGGCTTCGCGGACGCCGACTTCATCATCGAGGCCGTCTTCGAGGAGATCGGCGTCAAGCAGCAGGTGTTCGCGGAGGTCGAGGCGGTCGCCCCGGCGCACGCGATCCTCGCCACCAACACCTCCTCGCTGTCGGTCACCGAGATGGCGTCGAAGCTGAAGAACCCCGAGCGGGTCGTCGGCTTCCACTTCTTCAACCCGGTGGCGATCCTGCCCCTGCTGGAGATCGTGCGCGGCGAGCGGACCGACGACGCCTCGCTGGCGACCGCCTTCGCGGTGGCCAGGAAGCTGAAGAAGACCGCGGTCCTGGTGAAGGACGCCCCCGCGTTCGTCGTCAACCGCATCCTCACCCGCTTCATGGGCGAGATCCAGAACGTCATCGACGAGGGCACCCCGGTCGACGTGGCGGAGAAGGCGGTCGAGCCGCTCGGCCTGCCGATGTCCCCGCTGGTCCTGCTCGAACTGGTCGGCCCCGCGATCGGCCTGCACGTCTCGGAGACCCTCAACCGGGCCTTCCCGGACCGCTTCACGGTCTCCCCGAACCTCGCGGCCGTCGTCAAGGCCGGCAAGCGCGGCTTCTACGTCTACGACAGCGGGAAGCCCGAGCTGGACCCGGAGGTCGCGGCGCTGCTGAAGCAGGGCGACTCCGTGCTCACCGAGGAGCAGGTGCGCGAGCGGGTGCTGGACGCGGTGGCCCAGGAGATCGGCCTCATGCTCGACGAGGGGGTCGTCGCCGAGGCGCAGGACATCGACCTCTGCCTGATCACCGGTGCCGGCTGGCCCTTCCACCTGGGCGGCATCACGCCGTACCTGGACCGCGAGGGCGTCTCGGAGCGGGTGAACGGCAAGCCGTTCCTGGCCCGCGGCGTGGCGAGCGTCCCGGCCTAGTCACTGCCTCCCCCGCGCGGTCTCCACGCGGGGACGGGACGGCTCGTACGGTGCCCGGTACATCGGTCGATGTGCCGGGCACCGGCGTGTCACGGGGCGGTCGGGCGGGCGTCCTCGACGTGGACGACGCGCAGCCCGGTCCCGTCCTGGTCGCGCTTGGCGCGGCCGTGCATGCCGACGGCCAGGTGCGAGGGCTCGTCGGGTTCTCCGGACGCGACGAAGGTGACCACGTCCGGATGGTGTCCGGTCACCAACCAGCCCTGTTCCTCGCCCAGTTCGAGCACGCGGAAGTCGCCCGACGGGCCCGCCACCTGTACCGGTCCGAACTCCCGCAGGAGGCCGGTGGCCCGCTCGGCGAGGTCCCCGGCTGGGTCCTCGATCACCACACACGTGCCGTGCTCGAAGAGCACCCACGACTTTCCGGAGCCGGCGAGCAGCCCTCGCCAGGTGTCGATCAGCGTCTCGGTGTCCACGGGGGCCATCATGGCGCACGGCCCGCTCAGACCTCCCGCCAGGCCTCCAGAGCGAGCCCCGGCTCGTCCTTCCGCCGGGTCAGCAGGAGTTGTCCGGACGCGGCGGACAACGTGGCCGCCACCACCCGGTCGTTCTCGTCCACCGCGAGCGACACCTCGGCGTCCGCGGGCAGTTGGGGCCCCGACTCGGTCCACCAGGCGCCCGCCTGCTCGACCTCGGTGGGGTACGCGGCGAACGCCACCCGGCCGCTCGCCGAGCGCTGGGCGAGCAACGTGCAGTCGTGGCCGTCGAGTTCGCAGCGGACCGCGGAGACCGGGCCGGGACCGGCCGACGGCAGCAGTGTGAGCGGCTCGGCGCCGGGACGCCAGGCGCACACGTCGCCGGACTCGTCCGTGTAGAAGAGCGTGGTGTGCTCCGGCGAGGTGGCCAGGGCGCACAGGGTGCCCGGGCGGATGTGTGCCTCCATCGCCTCATCGAGGACCAACTGCCCGGCGGGTGCCTCCTGTTGCCAGTGGAGGATCGCTCCGGGCACCGCCGCGTACAGCTCGACCCGGCCCGACTCCCCTGTGACGGCGGCGAGTTGCTCGTGGACGTCCTGTCCCTTGAGGTCACGCCAGGGGCCCCAGCCGCCCTTGGTCTTCTGGGCGACCACGCTCACCCCGCCGGCCCGGTTGCGGACGAAGACGTGCGCGGAGCCGTCGCCGTCGACGGCGACGGCCGGGACGCCGGTGCGCGCGCCCTTCTTGTCCGGGTGCCCGATCGGGTTCCAGTCGAGGGCCGCGAGCCGGGGCCGGAAGTGCGTGGAGTGCACCAGGCCGGACTCGCCGGAGACCGTGGGCCGCCAGGCCGCCAGGTGCGCGTAGCCGTCCGCGCCCTGGCCGGCCGCGAGCGTCCCGGGATGCAGCACCTGGTCGCCGCCGACCCGGCACGGGGCCGCCCACGGCCCGCCGGGCGTGCGTTCCGCCCGGCACAGGACGGCGTCGCCCGAGGAGAGATAGACACTGAGCCGGCCGTCGCGGCCGCGTATGAGCCAGTCGCCGTTCACCGGTTCACTCTAGTTGGGCCATGCACTCAGGTGCGGCCCGCCCCCCGCTCCTTCACAGTCGCTTGGCGCTCCGGAACAGGCCCGCGTAGAAGCCGTTGCCGTCGATGCGGGAGACACCGCCCTTGTCGCCCATCGTCGGGCCGTTCTGCTCCTTGCGGCTGGAGACGAAGACCCGGTGGCCGTCGGTGTCCAGGCCCAGGTAGAGGGCGACGTGGTCGATGTGGTTGCCGGTGCGGTGATCCATCTTGAAGAACAGCAGGTCGCCCGGCTGGAGCACGTCGATGTTGGCCGGCCGGGTGTACCAGGGCGCGGATCCCTGGAGCTTGATGATGTCGACGCCCTCCTTGCCGCGCGCCATGCCGTCCGCCGAGCGGGGCAGGCCGTCGCCGAGGGTGTTGGTCGCCATCAGCGGGTAGCGTGCCCGGTAGCCCCACACCATCCGCATGAAGCCCGAGCAGTCCAGCGCGCGGTAGCGCTCCGGGCGCGGCTGGAGCGTCGTGCCGTTGCGGAAGGTGTAGGAGCGGCCGAGATAGTCGTAGAAGTCGTTCTGCTCCAGGCGGTCCACGCCGTCCGCCTTGTACGGGCCGAACACGGCGTCGCCGGCGTACGGGATGCCCTCGGAGTCCTTCTTGAGCGGCGCGCCCTGTACGTACTGGAAGGCGATCGCGAAGATGTCGTCCTCCTGGCTGCCGTAGTACTTCTTGAACCAGTCCTTGAACCACTGCTGCTTCTCGGCGCCCTTGGTCCACGGTTCGGGCATCAGCCGGACCCAGTCCTCGGTGACCACCTTGGAGCTGGTGGTGGCGGGCTCGGCGAAGGTGCGGGAGGGGCCGCGCAGGGTGGCGGTGCGGGCGTGGTCGGTGAAGGTGGCGAGGATCTGGCCGTTGCCGCCGCGCAGGACCGTGCGCTCGGGGTTCTTCAGCCGCTCCCAGCTCTGCTTGCCGGTCGTGGCACCGCCGTTCTCCAGGTCCGGCTGGTCGATGACGGCCTGCGCCGCGGGTGTCTTCGCCTGCTCGTCCTTGCGCAGTTCCACGGTGAGGAAGCCGCTGGCGCCGAGCAGCGCGAGCACGGTCACGGCGTGCAGGACGGGGCGTTTCTTCTTGGGTGGCATGGGGTCGGCTCCGAAGGTCAGGCGGACGGCATGACGCCGAGGAGGATTCCGGCGGTGAGGACGACATAGGCCATGAGCGTCACCGAGCCGGTGGCGAGCAGGGTGGCTCCCCTGGGCTGGCGCACCAGCTGGTAGGCGACCAGGCCGGGCACGATGAAGCCGAGGGTCTGGTTGGCGTACATCAGCGGGAACTCCAGTGACAGCACGATCATCACGGTCGCCTGGAGGGTGACGCCGAGCAGCACGACCGCGGCGAAGAGCCGCTTGCCGTAGAGGATCACGAACCTCTGCATCAGCAGCGTGCCGACGTAGGTCAGTACGGTCACGCCGACCACCATGGCGGCGCGCTGGAGGTCTTCGACGAGGGTCAGCGCCAGCCAGCCCGGGGTGATCATCCCGCCGGGCGAGAGGTTGGTCGTGAGGTAGCAGACCAGCGAGAAGAGCAGCCCGATGGCGATGCCGATCGCGGCGATCTCGGGGGTGAGGACGGAGGGGATCAACGGTGCTGCTCTCCTGGATTCTGCCACTGCGGGGAGTCGTCGGCGGGCGGCGCGGAAGGACGGACACGGGGTTCGAACGCGCCGCGCTGCTGCGGGAGTTGAGGGGTCGGTCTGACGGGGGGCCACGGCTCGTGCGGGCCGTCGGCGGTGGCTCGCGCCGGCGCCTGGGCCTGCGGCGCGTACCGCGTCTCGTACGCCTCCGGGTAGGGCTGGTACGGGTCGAGGCGGGGCGCGTAGAGCTGCATCGTCTCGGCGTGCTCCGGGTGCGGGACCGGGGCGGTGTCCCGCTGCGGGGGTCCGGGCCGGGTCGGCGCGTCGTCGGGGCTGTCGTCGGCCGGGAGTTCGGCGAGGTGCTCCAGGAGGATCTCGCCCTGGCCGTGGATGTTGCCGATGGCGACGAGCGAGGAGTCCGGGCCGAGCCGGCCGAGCAGCTGCGCCATGAAGTCCTCGGGGTCACGCCGGTCGCCGCCGAGGTCGACGGCGCGGTCCCGGTACTGCGCGGGGATCGCGTCGATCGCGGACTTGGCGGGGTGGCCGATCACGAAGACGCGCTCGGGGTCGAGTTCGGGGATGATCTCGCCCATCTGGCCGTTGCGTTCGACGCGGTCTGGGCGGCAGTTGATGACCACGTTGAGCGGGCGGTGGACGGCGCCGAGGTCGAGGAGCTGGTTGATGTTCATCAGCGTCGACTCGGGGTCGTTGGCCGCGAAGACGTTGGCGAAGCGGACCTTCTTGCCGTCGGGCGTGAGGTACCGCTCGACGGAGAGGACGCCGGGGTCCGGCGGCGCGTCGTACATGCCCCGCAGGGCCGTCTCCCGCTCCACGCCCACGAGTTCGGCGACCTTGAGGGCGATCGCCACGTTCTCCTTGAAGGTGAACCAGCTGAAGCCGCGCAGCTCCTCGTCGGAGACCGTCTCGGGATCGGCGTAGACCAGCTCGCAGTTCCGGGCGTCGGCCTCCTCCTGGAGGATGTCGAAGCGGTCCTGCTCGGCGGTGACGCAGATGCCGTCCTGCGGCATGGAGCGGCACAGCGAGCGGGCCACGTCGTCGAGGGTGGGTCCCATCTCGGCGAGGTGGTCCTCGCGGACGTTGCACAGCACGCCGATGGTGGAGCGGATCAGCTTGGACTGGTTGATCTCCTGGAGCGCCGGCATGACCGCCATGCACTCGATGACCAGCGCGTCCGGGTGGTAGGCGGCGGCCCGCCGCACGATGCCGATCTGCTCGACGACGTTGGCGATGCCGAACTTGCGGTAGACGGGCTCCTCGGTGGCGTCCGGGTGGATGAACCGGGCCGCGGTGCCGGTCGTCTTGGCGACGGTGGTGAGGCCGCCGCCGCGCAGGGCGCCCGCGCACAGCCGGGTGATGGAGGACTTGCCGCGGATGCCGTTGACCAGGACCCGGGTGGGGATGTGGTCGAGGTTGACGTAGTGCCGCCGCTGTTCGACGAGGCCGGCGATGAGCAGGACGGCCTCGCACACCACCAGCACGGTGTAGAGGAAGAGCACTTGGGTTCCTAGTTCCTTCCGGCCTGGGCGGGGGTCCGGCTGCCGCCGTCGCGTCTGCGCGGCCGTTCCTGGAGCTGCTGCCGGATCAGTTCCAGGCTGCGCACGACGGCGCCGACCTCGTCGTGGTGGCGCGGGAACAGCACGGTCTTGCGGTCGCCGTCAGCGAGCGCCTCGGACTGGGCGGCCAGGCCGCGCAGCGGTCGTACGACGATGATGTGGAGCCAGCCGAGACAGGCCGCGGCGGCGGTCAGGCCGAGCAGGCCGGCCAGGACGGTGCGGTTCTGCCGGCTGTACTCGGGGATGGCGAGCCCGGAGGCGGGCTGCCAGCTGACCACCTTCCACCGCAGGGGTTTGGCCGCGCCGCCGCCGCTGAAGGGCGCGACGGCCGCGACCCGCACGGAGCCGCCGCGCAGCACGGTGGCGTAGGCGTCCTCGTGCTTGAGCAGCGGGGTGACGTACGAGGGGGTTCTCTGGAAGGCGAGGTAGCCGGAGTCGCCGCCGACGATCCGGCCCCGGGCGTCGACCACCCGGACCTCGCCCATGCCCTGCCGGCCGAGCAGCGCGTTGACGAACTCGATCCGGAACTCGCCGATGAGGGCGGCGCCGCCCCGGCCCGGTGCCTCGGCGGTGACGGTGACGACGGGCTTCTTGCCGCCCTCGCCGCTCACCTCGATCACCTGCTTCGCGGGGCCCTTGCCTGCGGTGTGGTGCGGGGTGGCGCCGGCCTGGGCGAGGATCTCGCCGTCGGCGCCGAGGACGTAGAGGGACTGGTAGCGGTCGTGCTCCTGCATCGTGCGCCGCAGGACCTTCCGCATGTCCTCGGAGGTGGTGCGGTCGCCGATCAGGGCGGCCACCGCGGTGAGGTCGGCGTCGCCCTCGTTGAGGGCCCGGCGCACCCGGTCGCTGAGGGTGGCGGTGCGGGCCTTCTGGTCGCGGACGATCTGGTTGGGGACGCGCACGGAGCCGTCGGCCCGGTTGAGCAGCAGCATCAGCGGTGCCGACCAGACGAGCAGCAGGACGGCGCAGACCGCGAGCAGGGCGCGGGCGCCGAGGCCCCTGCGCACGGCGGGGCCCTCGACGTCGGTGTCGGCGCCGCGCAGTTGCAGGCGCAGCCGCTCCAGGGCGGCGCCGATCCTGGCCGCCTCGCCGGAGCGGGGGACGCTCACCGGGCGGGCCAGGTCGCCGCGGGTCAACCGGCGGCTCTCCAGGAAGAGTTGGATCAGCGGGCGCTGGACGGTGCCGAGCAGCAGCAGGACGGCGAGGGAGCCGATGAGCAGCAGGGCGCCGGCCGCGGCGAGGCCGAACGCGGGGCGGGTCAGCTGCGAGGCGCGCGCGGGTACGTCGACCTGGGTGACGACGGTGAGGCCGAGGGTGCTCGCGGTGGTGACGCCGCCGGCCTGGGGCGCGGCGAGGGTGGCGTAGCCGCCGACGGTGCGTACGTTCTTGGTGGCGCCGCCGGTGAGGTGGCCGCTGACACCGGTGTAGCCGCCGGCACCGGGCTGCTTGGCGCTGATCGGGTTCTGCTCGGCCTTGCGGGCCGCGGTCTTGGCGAAGCCGGCGAGTTGCTGCCGGGCCCGCTTGGCGTCGAGGGCGCCGTGGCTGGAGAGCAGCCGGCCGGTGGAGTCGATGACGCCGATGGCGCGGCCGGGGCCGAGGGAGACTCCGGGGAAGCTCAACGTGCTTGACGCGACGAGGAGTTGCTGCGGCTGTCCGGGCCAGGAGAGCAGGGCCATCATGATCAGCCGGGTCTGGCCGTTCTCCAGCCGGACCATGCGCGGTCCGAGCCCGTCCTTACGTGAGAGTCGGGTGAGATCGATCGCGGTCAGCGGGACGTTCTCGCCGCGCGCGGCGAGCAGCTTGCCGGACTTGATCTGGATGACGGCGGTGCCGCGCCACTTCTGGTAGACGTTGCCGACCTTGTCGAGGACGGTGTCGGCGGAGACCGGATCGCCCTCGTCGAAGAGGGTCGCGGTGCCGGTGAGGTCGGTGACCGACTCGTCCAGCGAGGCCCGCAGCGCGATCGCGCCGTCCTCGGCGACGTACTGCTGCGAGGTCAGGACGGCCTTCGGGACCAGGGCGTTGTCCGCCGCGCCGAGGGTGAGCGCGGTGATCGCCGCGAGGGTGAGGAGCAGAGCCGAGAGCACCGCTATCGGTGGTCGGATTCCGCCCAGGAGCGACATGTCGGCCCGTCTACGGACCTTGTGCCGCCGCTTCGGGCTCGAAGCGGCCACCGTTCGACTCCTCTCGTACGTCACAGAGCGCACAGCAGTGCGATCCGGACCATCAGACATCGGAAGGAAACAAAGGGTTGCACGAGTTAAAGAAAAAGTGAGAAAAACTGTTTGGCTCTCACCGTCGGGGGAAACCGGATCGGTTGGCTCCTTTTCCAGTCGTTCACCTCGGGTTCCCGCTCCCGCCACCCGCGCCGACCGCCGTGCCGGACCCCGACCGGGTCTGGCTATGGTTGATCGGTCATGGGGGAGAACCGAGGGAAATCGACCGGCGTCGCGGCGGCGATCGTGGCGTTCGCCGTGCTCGTCGCCGGTCTGGGCGCGTACACGATCGGCCGGACGAGCCAGCGCCAGGACGAGCGGGCGCCCGGCCGCACCGGCGGCGGCGGGACGGCCGGCGTCTCACTGGAGCGCCGCGTCACCGACTTCACCGCCTCCTTCCACGCGGGCTCCGGCTACCGACCGCCCGGCCGGGCCGAGCGCACGGCCGTCGCCGACGCCGTCGGCCTCATCCTCGACGGGCACCTCGACCGGGCCCGCCCGCTCCTTGCCGACGTCGACTTCCGGCTGCGTACGCTCACCGACTCCGGCACCGGCCGCCGGTACGCCGAACTCTCCGACCGCACCGAGGACGGGCCGGCGCCGCGCGGCTGGGGCCGGGTCTACATCGACCTGTCGGGACCGGTCCGCTGGTCGGTGCAGGTGCCGCACCCGGTCGCCGACCTGGACACCGAACGGATCGGCGCCCGCGTCCTGTTGGGCTCCCCCGGCGGAATCATGGTGCTCGCGGGCGCCCACCGCCGGGCCGGCGCGGGCAACGCGGCCGACATGGCGCACCGCACCGACTCCGTCTTCGACGCGGTCTGCGACGAACTGGTCCGGCGCCGTCTGCCCGGCGTCCAGGTGCACGGCTTCGCCGACGCCTCGGCCCCCGGGTACGACGTCGTCGCCTCCACCGGCCGCGGCGACGCGGGCCGAGCCGACGGCCGCCGGCTCGCCGGCGCCCTGGCCGCGCACGGCTTCACGGTGTGCCGGGCCTGGACCCGCGCCTCCTGCCCGCTGGAGGGCCGCGACAACGTCCAGGGCCGCCGGGCCGCCGCCGACGATCTCACCTTCCTGCACGTGGAGTTCGCCCGCTCGGTACGCGCGGACGCCGTCCGCCGCGACCGGGTGGCGGACGCGGTCACCACCGTCACCGCGCGCTGGGCGCGGCGCGCCTGACGCGTCCCGTGGGACGCTCTTCCCATGGACGACGAAGCCCCCCTCCTCGTGATCGTCGACGGCGCCAACGTCGTCGGATCGGTGCCCGACGGCTGGTGGCGGGACCGCCGGGGCGCGGCGGAGCGGCTGCGGGACCGGCTGGCGGCGGACGGTGTCCCGGGGCGGCCGGGGCCCGTGGACATCCTGCTGGTGGTCGAGGGCGCGGCCCGCGGGGTGGCCTCGGTGCCCGGTGTACGGGTGGACTCCGCGCCGGGGAGCGGGGACGACCGGATGGTGGAACTGGTCGCCGAGGCCGCCGGCCGGCGCTGTCTGGTCGTCACGGCGGATCGCGAACTCCGGTGCAGGGTAACGGAGTTGGGCGCGGAGGTCGCGGGGCCGCGGAGTGTGCGGGGCCCGGCGTAGACATCGGCCCCGCACTCGCCCGGCGAGGGCGCGTACGGGGCCGGAGGCGGCGGCGGACGGTCACTTCGGCGGGGCGGTCGCGGCCGTCCCCTTCCGGGCGAGGCGACTGTGGCTGCGGCCGTAGCAGAAGTAGACGACGAAGCCGATGACCATCCAGAGGGCGAAGCGGAGCCAGGTCTCGGCGGGCAGGTTCAGCATCAGCCACAGGGAGGCCAGCACCGAGACGATCGGCAGCGCCGGGACGAGCGGGGTACGGAAGGAGCGCTCCAGGTCGGGGCGGGACCGGCGCAGGATGATCACGCCGAGCGCGACGACGATGAAGGCGAAGAGCGTGCCGATGTTGACCAGTTCGGCGAGTGCGCTGAGGCTGGTGAAGCCCGCGACGATCGCGATGATCACGCCGAGCAGGATGGTCGGCCGGTACGGGGTGCGGAAGCGCGGGTGGACGTGCGAGAAGAACCGGGGCAGCAGCCCGTCCCGGCTCATCGCGAAGAAGACCCGGGCCTGCCCGAGCAGCAGGATCATGCACACCGTGGTCAGACCGATCGCGGCGCCGAAGCTGATCAGGCCCGCGAACCACGGGTGCCCGGTGGCCTTGAAGGCGTCGGCGAGCGGCGCGTCGATCGACAGCGAGCTGTACTTCTGCATCCCGGTCACGACCACCGAGACGGCGACGTACAGGGTGGTGCAGATGATCAGCGAGCCGAGGATGCCGCGCGGCACGTCACGCTGCGGGTGGCGGGTCTCCTCCGCCGCGGTGGCCACGACGTCGAAGCCGATGAAGGCGAAGAAGACCACGGAGGCGGCGGTGAAGATGCCCAGGACGCCGAAATTGGAGGGCGCCCAGCCGAACATCAGCTGGATCAGCGGCGCCTTGAGGTTCCCGGCCGCCGCCACCGACTGCGCCTTGGGGATGTACGGCTTGTAGTTGCTGCCCTTGACGAAGAACGCGCCGGCGATGATCACCACCAGCACGACGGCGACCTTGATGGCGACGACGACCGAGGTGACCCGCGCGGAGAGCTTCATGCCGAGCACGAGGATCGCGGTGAGCACCAGGACGAGCGCGGAGGCCAGGATGTCGAAGCCGAAGCCGTGGGCGCCGTCCCGCCCGCTGAGCGCCATGGGCAGGTGCCAGCCCGCGTTGTCCAGCAGCGAGTGGATGTACCCCGACCAGCCGACGGCCACCACCGCCGTGCCGAGGGCGAGTTCCAGGACCAGGTCCCAGCCGATGATCCAGGCGGGGAACTCGCCCAGTGAGGCGTACGCGAAGGTGTAGGCGGAGCCCGCCACCGGCACCGTGGAGGCGAACTCGGCGTAGCAGAGCGCGGCGAGCGCGCAGACCACGCCGGCCACGACGAAGGAGAGGGAGACCGCCGGGCCGGCGTTGTTCTTCGCGGCCGTGCCGGTGAGGACGAAGATGCCGGTGCCGATGACGACGCCGACACCGAACACGGTCAGATCCAGGGCCGAGAGGGATTTCTTGAGCGCGTGCTCGGGTTCCTCTGTGTCCTGGATGGACTGTTCGACCTTCTTCGTCCGGAAGAGGGTGCTGCTCACGGGTGTACCTCCCACGCTTGGCGTCCTCGACATGATCGAGAGGGGGCGATGGGGGTCCCCCCGGTCGAGCGAAGCCGAGACTGGGGGACCGTATGCCCCGACGCGGGCGGGTTTCACGCGAACGGGCCGGTTCCACCACCCGTTGCGGTGGAGAAACCGGCCCGTACGGCCGTGTCAGTCGCGCGCGGACTCCACCGAGTCCGCCTCGGCCGTGGGCCGGTCGGCCGAGGTGCCCCCGACCGTGCGGAGCCGGGCGTCGGGGAGGCCGTCCAGCTTGGAGACCAGACCGGTGACCTGCCGGGCGATGTCGGGAGCGGTGAGACCGATCTCCGTCATCACCTCGGCGCGGGAGGCGTGGTCGAGGAAGCGCGGCGGGATGCCGAAGTCACGCAGCGGGACATCCACGTCCGCGTCCCGCAGAGCCTGCGCGATCGTCGAACCGACGCCGCCGACACGGGAGTTGTCCTCCACGGTGACGACCACCCGGTGCTGCTCCGCGAGCGGGGCCATGGCCTCGTCGACGGGCTTGACCCAGCGCGGGTCGACGACGGTGGTGGAGATGCCCTGCTGGTCGAGGAGGGCGGCGATCTCCAGGCACATGGGGGCGAGAGCGCCCACCGAGACGAGCAGCACGTCCGGCGCGTCGGTGCCGGGCGCCCGCAGCACGTCCATGCCGCCGATCCGGCCCACGGCGGGTACGGCGGGCCCGACGGCGCCCTTGGAGAAGCGGACCACGGTCGGCGCGTCCTCGACGGCGACGGCCTCCCGCAACTGGGCCCTGACCTGGTCGGCGTCGCGGGGCGCGGCCAGCCGCAGGGTCGGCACGACCTGGAGGATCGACATGTCCCACATGCCGTTGTGCGAGGCGCCGTCGGTGCCGGTGACACCGGCCCGGTCCAGGACGAAGGTCACCCCGCACCTGTGCAGGGCCACGTCCATCAGCACCTGGTCGAAGGCGCGGTTGAGGAAGGTGGCGTAGACGGCGAAGACCGGGTGGAGTCCGCCGGTGGCGAGGCCGGCCGCGGAGACGGCGCCGTGCTGCTCGGCGATGCCGACGTCGTAGATGCGGTCCGGGAAGGCGTCGGCGAACTTCTTCAGGCCGACCGGCTGGAGCATCGCGGCGGTGATCGCGACGATGTCCTCGCGCTCGTGGCCGAGCGCGACCATCTCGTCGCCGAAGACGGAGGTCCAGTCCGCGCCGGACACCTTGACCGGCAGGCCGGTGTCGGGGTGGATGGGGCCGATGCCGTGGAAGCGGTCGGCCTCGTCCAGGAGGGCGGGCTGGTAGCCGCGGCCCTTCTCGGTGAGGCAGTGCACGATGACCGGGCCGCCGAACCGCTTGGCGCGGGCCAGCGCCGACTCCAGGGCCTCGATGTCGTGGCCGTCGATCGGGCCGACGTACTTCAGGCCGAGGTCCTCGAACATGCCCTGCGGGGCGATGAAGTCCTTCAGCCCCTTCTTCGCGCCGTGCAGCGTCTCGTAGAGGGGCCGGCCGACGACCGGGGTGCGCTCCAGGAGGTCCTTGCCGCGGGCCAGGAAGCGCTCGTAGCCGTCGGTGGTCCGCAGGGTCGCCAGGTGGTTGGCGAGGCCGCCGATGGTCGGCGCGTAGGAGCGCTCGTTGTCGTTGACGACGATGACCAGGGGGCGGTCCTTGGCGTCGGCGATGTTGTTGAGCGCCTCCCAGGCCATACCGCCGGTGAGGGCGCCGTCGCCGATCACGGCCACCACGTGGTCGTCGCGCCGCAGGACCTGGTTGGCCTTGGCGAGGCCGTCGGCCCAGCCGAGGACCGTCGAGGCGTGCGAGTTCTCGATGACGTCGTGCTCGGACTCGGCCTGCGAGGGGTAGCCGGAGAGGCCGCCCTTCATCTTCAGCTTCGAGAAGTCCTGACGGCCGGTGAGCAGCTTGTGGACGTAGGACTGGTGGCCGGTGTCCCACAGCACCCGGTCCTTGGGCGACTCGAAGACGCGGTGCAGGGCGAGGGTGAGCTCGACCACGCCGAGGTTGGGGCCGAGGTGGCCGCCTGTCTTGGACACGGCGTCCACGAGGAAGGTCCGGATCTCCCCGGCCAGCTGGTCCAGCTGCTCCAGGCTGAGCCGGTCCAGATCGCGCGGTCCCGTGATGCGGGTCAGCAGCGGCACCCGTGCCTCCTTGCAGTAGAGCTGATCGAGCTGTTGCCGGGCTCGTCGAGTCTAATGTTCCGCCTTCGCGGCCCGCGCCGGGCCCGTGCGTCGTACGTCACGCGATCGGCCCCTCCCGCGAACACCCTTTCCCCTGACGCGAGTCTGGCGCCGGGGACATGACTGTGCCCGGTACCGCCTCGGGTACCGGGCACAGGTTCTCGCTGCGTTACGGGGTCAACGGGGTCAGCCGCGGCCCGCCGCCTTCTGGCTCTTGCGGGAGACGGAGTCGATGACGACCGCGCCGAGCAGAACGCCACCGGTGATCATGTACTGGATCGAGGTGTTCATGTTGAGCAGGTCCAGGCCGGTCTGGATGGACTGGATGACGAGCATGCCGAGCAGGGCGGACCAGACGCTGCCGCGTCCGCCGAAGAGGCTCGTACCGCCGATGACCGCGGCCGCGATGGCCAGCATCAGGGTGTTGCCGCCACCGGCGTTCAACGTGGCGCTCTGCGTCTGGCCGGCGAAGAACATGCCGCCGATCGCCGCGAAGCCGCCGGAGATGGCGAAGACGGTGATGCGGATCAGCGGCACGTTGATACCGGCACGGCGCGCGGCCTCGATGCCGCCACCGACCGCGAAGACCTTACGGCCGTACGGGGTGCGACGGAGCACGAAGTCCACGATCACCAGCGAGGCGAGGAAGATCACCAGCGCGTTGGAGACACCGGCCGAGGAGTTCAGCACGGACGCGGAGACGAACGAGGCCACCGCGAGCAGGCCGACCCGCAGGCCGATCTCGCTGGTGGGCCGGAACGGCACCCCCGCGGCCTTGCGGCGGCGCTGGTCGATGAGCGAGCCGACGAGCAGGGAGCCGGTGCCGAGCGCGGCCAGGATGTACGCGCCGGCGATCGACTGGTCCATGAAGAAGGAGCTCTGGCCGAAGACGTGCACCGGACCCGAGTCCGGGATGTTGATGGTGCCGCTCGAACCGAGCAGCCACAGCATCAGACCGTTCCAGCCGAGGAAGCCGGCGAGTGTCACCACGAACGCCGGTACGCCGATCCTCGCGAAGAAGAAGCCGTGCAGCGCGCCGATGAGCACGCCCGTCACGATCGTCAGGACCAGGGCCAGCCAGCCGTTCATCCCGTGGTTGACCACGAAGACCGCGAACAGGGTGGAGGCCAGACCGCTGACCGAGCCGACGGACAGGTCGATCTCGCCGAGCAGCAGCACGAAGACGAGGCCGATGGCGAGCATGCCGGTGGCGGACAGGTAGTAACTGATGTTGGACAGGTTGTCCGCGCTCAGGAACCGGCTGTTCTGGACCTGGAAGATGATGCCGATGACGATCAGGCCGGCGACGACCGGCAGCGAGCCGAGCTCACCGCCCTTGACCTTGCGCTTGAACTCGGTGATGTAGCCCTTGTAGCCCTCTTCGCGGACCAGCAGACGCGGGTCGACGGTGGCGATGGGCGCGGCCGTCGGGTCGGCCGCGGAAGCCGCGGTGGTCGGTTCCACCGCGTCCTTCTTCACGGTGTTGGACGTCTCGCTCACTTTGCCGCCTCCGTGCTGCGCACCGCACGACGGGTCACGGCGTTGTCCGTGGCTCCGGTGATCGCGGCGATGATCGTTTCCTGACTGGTGTCCTTCACCGGGAAGGAGCCGTTGTTCTTGCCCAGCCGCAGAACGTTGACCGTGTCCGCGACCGCCTTGACGTCGGCCATGTTGTGGCTGATGAGGATGACGCCGAGGTCGCGCTCGCGCAGCCGCTCGACCAGGTCGAGGACCTGCGCGGTCTGCTCCACGCCGAGGGCGGCCGTGGGCTCGTCGAGGATGACGACCTTGGGGTCGCCGATCAGCGCACGGGCGATGGCGACGACCTGGCGCTGGCCACCGGAGAGGCTGGCGATCGGGATGCGCACACTGGGAATGCGGATGGAGAGCGTGCTGAGCAGCTCGCGGGAGTTCTTCTCCATCGTGACCTCGTCGATGACGCCGCGGTGCAGCAGCTCACGGCCGAGGTAGAGGTTGCCGACGACATCGAGGTTGTCGCAGAGGGCGAGGTCCTGGTAGACCGTCGCGACGCCGAGTCCCTGGGCGTCGTGCGGCTTGGTGATGCTGACCGGCTTGCCCTCCCACTCGATGACTCCCTCATCGATGGGGTGCACCCCGGCGATCGTCTTGACCAGGGTGGACTTTCCTGCGCCGTTGTCGCCTACCAGCGCGACCACTTCTCCGGCGTGGACCTCCAGCTCTACATCGGTGAGGGCCTGCACCGCACCGAATCGCTTGGAGACCCCGCGCAACGCCAGCACGGGCGTAGCGGACACGTGAACCATCTCCTTCGCCGCCTGACCGGCGGGGATACCGCGCTGTCGAAAGGCGCGGAGGGTTGTGCTCAGGGCACAGATTTACAAGATGAACATGCGCGTGGCCGGTGCCGGTTGGCAACGGCTGCGTCGGGTGGAGATTTCCGTCCGGCGCCCGCCCCACAGCGGGGTGTGGAAGGTGGGGCGGGCGCCGGACGAGATCTGTTTCGCCGCTGGGGGGCGATTACGACAGGCCGGCCGCCTTGCACGCCTTGGCGAAGTCGGCGGTGCAGATCTGCGCGACGGTGTAGAGACCGTCCTTGACGACCGTGTCCTTGATGTTGGCCTTGGTGACCGACACCGGGGTCAGCAGCTGCGAGGGCACCTTGTTGCCGGAGCCGCTGGTCTGGGTCGTGGTGGCGAGCGAGGAGATGCTCTTGCCCTGCGCCAGGTCGACGGCGAGGGTGGCGGCCGCCTCGGCCTCCGGCTTGAAGGCCTTGTAGACGGTGCTGGACTGGGTACCGGCGACGATGCGCTGGATACCGGCGAGCTCCGCGTCCTGACCGGTCAGCGGGATGCCGCTGATGCCGGCGCCCTTGAGGGCGGTGGCGATACCGCCGGCCATGCCGTCGTTGGCGGAGTAGACGCCCGCGATGTTCTTGGCACCGAGCTGCGTGATGGCCGCGGTCACCTTCTGGCCGGCGACGCTGTCCTTCCACAGACCGGACTGCTCGTAGGCGATGTTCACCTTGCCGTCGAGGGCCTCGTGGGCGCCCTTCTTGAACTGTCCGGCGTTCGGGTCGGCGTCGTCACCGTTGATCATGACGATCTTGGACTTCGTGGTCGCCTTGGAGCCCAGCGAGGTCAGCAGGGCCTCACCCTGGAGCTTGCCGACCTGGACGTTGTCGAAGGAGACGTACGCGGAGACGGGACCCTGGGCGAGACGGTCGTAGGCGACGACCTTGATGCCCTTGTTGACCGCCTGCTGGATCGAGGACTTGATCGCGGCGGAGTCCTGGGCGCTGATCACGATGACCTTGACGCCCTTGGTGATCATGGTGCTGACCTGCTGGGCCTGCGTCGACGCGCTCGCGTTGGCGTTGGCGTACTGGACGGTGCAGCCGGAGCAGAGCTCCTTGACCTTGTTCTCGAAGTACGGCTTGTCGAACTTCTCGTACCGAGCGGTGACACTGTCGGGCAGGAGCAGGCCGATCGAGGCCTTGTCGCCGCCCGAAGAGGAGCTGCTGCTGTCGGACTTCTTGTCGCCGGCCTTGCCACAGGCGGCGACCGAGACGGCCATCGTGGTGGCGATGACGGCAACGGCGGCACGACGCATACGCGTATTCACTTCAGAAACCTCCCTGACGAGGCCGCGTCGTTGCGGCCGAGGTGGCTGGAAGTCAACTCGGCCACGCGTGCGACGTCAAGAAGTAAATACTTAACGAGATGGCAACGGCGTCGTGCGTTCTCTAAGTGAAGACAGGTGTGGACGCGGACAGCGAGCCGTCCAAAAGGGTCGAATCACCCATCTCGCTGAGCGCCAGGGCGAGCGCCCCGAGCACCTCCGCACGGCCGCCAAGTGCCCCTGGATGTACGGTGAGTTGACGCGCCGCACTGGGGATCGCGTAGCGGCCCACGGACTCCCTGATCGGACCGAGCACCAGCTCACCGGCCTCGGCGAGATCACCACCGAGGACCACTCGGCTCGGGTTCAGGAGATTGCAGAGATTGGCGACCCCGCTGCCGATATGACGGCCGACGTCGGCGATCACCCGGCGGCAACCCGGGTCCCCGTCCCTGGCCAGCCGCACCACGCCCTCCATCGTCAGGTCCGTGCCGTGACTGGACTGGAGCAGCGGCAGCACGTAGCGCGCGGCCGTGAAGGTCTCCAGGCAACCCCGGTTCCCGCAGCGGCAGACGGGGCCGGACTCGTCGAGGGTGATGTGCCCGATCTCCCCCGCCGTGCCGCCCGGACCCCGGTAGATGTTGCCGTTGATCACCAGCCCGGCGCCGACCCCGCTCGCCACCTTGATGTACGCCAGGTCGCGGACCCCTCGCCCGCTCCCCCAGACCAGCTCGCCGAGGGCCCCAAGATTGGCGTCGTTGTCCACGTGCACCGGCACGCCGAGCCGCCCCCGCAGCTCCTCGGCGGGCCTGGCGCCGGTCCAGCCCGGCAGGATGGCGGTGGAGCCCAGGCTGCCCGACTCCACGTCGATCGGCCCCGGTACGCCCACCCCGACGCCGGCGATCTTGGCGTGGTCCACGCCCGTGGCGCTGATCAGGCGGTTGACCAGCTCCTCCGCCCGGTCGAAGCCCTGGGTGGAGGAGGCGTCGACGTCGAGCGGCTCGGACTCCTCGGCGAGGACCTGATGGGCGAGGTTCCCGACCGCCACGCGCAAATGCGTGTGCCCGAAGTCGACCCCGATGACGATGCCCGCGTCGCCGCTCAGGGAGACGCTGCGCGCCCTGCGGCCGCCCGCCGAGGTGGGGGTGACCTCGACCGTTCCGCCGTCCTTGAGCTCGCGCACGATGTTGGACACCGTGGCGGCCGAGAGGCCCGTCGTCCTCGCGATCTCCGCCTGGGTCAGCGACCCGGCCAATCGCACCGCCCGGACCACCCGTTCAAGATTGGCTCGGTGCAGTGACGACTGCGACCCCGGAGTCTCCACGACGACCTCCTGCGCGCGGGACCGCTTCAATGAGGCCCCGTCTATGTCCAACTAGTGAACTCTAAGCTGAGCCGTTCGGGTCGCCTCCCGTCAAGAGGTTGAACCGCATCCGGGTGCTTGCACACATACGTGCGGGCCGCTCCCGGTGCCCGGGAGCGGCTGTACGGGTGTCCGGGTGAGCCGCTACTTGAGCGCCCCCGCTGTCAGACCCTGAACCACCTGGCGCTGGAAGACGATGTACGCCGCGAGCACCGGGAGCATCGCCATCACCAGCCCGGCGAAGAGCCCGGACCAGTCGCCCTTGTACCCCTGGCTGGCGGCGAGCTGCACCAGCCCCTGGGTGAGGACCCGCTTGTCCGGATCGGTGTTGAGGACCGTGGGCAGCATGTACTGGTTCCACTGGCCGAGGAAGTTGAAGATCCCCACGCTGATCAGACCGGGCTTGGCCATCGGCAGCATGATCTGGAAGAAGGTCCGGGTGTGCGACGCGCCGTCCACGAACGCGGCCTCCGCCACCGAGGTGGGCAGGGTCCGGAAGAACGCGGTCAGGAAGAAGACCGTGAAGGGCAGCGAGTAGGCGATGTAGACCAGGATCAGGCCGTGGATCGAGTTCAGCAGCCCCATGTTGTTGACGACGTAGAAGAGCGGGACCAGCGCGAGCATGATCGGGAAGCTCATGCCGCCGATGAACAGGAAGTAGATGAAGCGGTTGCCCGGGAAGTCGAAGCGGGCGAGCACGTAGGCGGCCATGGAGCCGAGCACCAGCGTCCCGATGAGTGAACCGCCCACCACCAGAACGGTGTTGAGGAAGTAGTCGCTCATGTTGGCGTCGGTCCAGGCCCGCGCCCAGTTGTCGAAGTGCAGCGTGTCCGGCAGCGCCCAGGGGGAGCTGAAGATCGAGCTGTCGTTCTTGAAGGACGTCATCACCGCCCACAGCAGCGGCATGGCGACCATGAACGCCCACAGGACGAGCATGCCGTGCGAGAAGGCGTTGAGGATTCCGCCCTCCCACTTCCGCCGCCTCGGCGGCTCTCCGGCGGGCGGAGCGGTCTCGGCGACGGTGACACCGGGCTCGGCCGGCACGGGGGCGGGGGTCTCGGTCGTCTTCATCTGGTCAGAACTCCAGCCGCTCACGGCGGCCCAGCCGCATCACGACGGCGGCGAAGGCCAGCGTGACGACGAGCAGGGCGACGCCGATGGTGGTCGCGTAGGCGGCCTGTCCGTCCCGGAACGCCTTCTGGTACACGTACAGGACCAGGACGGTGGTCGAGTAGTCGGGGCCGCCGGGACCGGTCGTCATGATCTGTACGACCGCGAACGACTCGGCGCCCAGCGCGAGGATGCCCATGTAGACCCAGCCGGACATCACCGTGTCCCACAGCAGGGGCAAGGTGAGACGGAAGAACGTGGTCGTCCGGTCGGCGCCGTCGAGCAGCGCCGCCTCGTAGAGCTCGGCCGGGATGGAGGCCATCCCGGCCGAGAAGAGGACCACGAAGAAGCCGACGGTGGACCAGACGAGGACCGCCATCACACACCACAGCGCGAGGCTCGGATCGCCCAGCCACAGCGGCTGGAGACTACCGAGCCCGATACCGCGCAGCAGCGAGTTGATGGCGCCGCTGTCCGGGTTGTACGCGAAGGCGAACAGCAGGGCGACGATGGCGATCGACAGGACCTGCGGGAAGAAATAGACGATCTTGTAGAAGGACGAGCCGCGGACGCCCGAGATCACCGGGCCGCCCGCACGGCGCCGGCCGCCCACATTGATCATGAAGGCGAAGAACAACGCGAGACTGATCGTCACCAGCGGCAGCACCAACGCGAACAGGAGACTGTGCTGCAACGATTTCCAGAAGATCTCGTCGTGGAACATTCTCTTGTAGTTGTCGAAGCCCACCATCTTGAATTCCGGGCTCAGTCCGGTCCAGTCCGTGAACGAATAGTAGATGGACTGGATGAACGGCCATACGACGAAAAGCGCGTACAGCCCCAGGGGAACGGTCAGGAACCCCACGATGAACCGGTACTTGCCGTGCTGCATTGCTACCGACCCCGATCTCTGGGCGGGCGCCGCCGCTGGTGACGGATCCTCACTGGTGCTTGTAGTGCTTGACCGACGTGTCCTTGGCGGCGGCGTCGGCGTAGCCCTGGATCTTCTTGATGGTCTCGGCCGGCGTCGCCCGTCCGGCCATCATCTCGCCGAGGCCGCCCACCCCGATCTGCTCCTTCTGCAACTGCACGTACCAGTCCTGGAGCCGCGGGTTCAGCACGTTGTCACCGGCCAGCTTGAGCGCCGCCACACCGGACTTGAGGCCCGGCGTGAGGGTGATCCCGCTCGTGCCGCCGTTGAAGGCCGTCAGCGACTTGACCTTGGCGGTGAAGTTCTTCGACGAGGCCTCGCTGAGCATGATGCGCAGCTGCTCCATGCCCCCCGCCGCGTTCTTCGCCTTGGCCGGCACGACGAAGGGCTCGCCGCCGGACGCCCAGATGGTGCCGAACGGCAGCTTGTCGGAGCTGTCGATGCCGGTCGGCGCGGAGACGGCGAGGTCGAAGTCCTTCGGGATGACGTTGGCGGACTCGTTCTCCACCCAGGAGCCGTTCGGGATGAACAGCGCCTCGCCCTTGGCCCACGCGGTCTGTGACTGGATGTGGTCCAGGCCGGGCGTGCCCTTGAGGATGTAGCCCTTCTTGTACAGCTCGTAGTACGCCTCGAAACAGGCCTTGACGGCCGGGTGCTTCCAGGCGTTCGGCTCCAGGTTGTCGATGGCGTCGAGCACCTCGCGACCGCCGACCTTGCCGATCATCGGGTAGAGCGAGAAGGGCACGTAGTACGGGTACTTGCCCGCGTACGTCCACCCCGCCATGCCCTTCTTCTTGGCCTTCGCGCAGACCGCGAGCATCTGGTCCCAGGTCTCGGGGTACTTCTCGTCGAGCGAGTCCAGGGCCTTCTGCGAGTACCAGACGCCGTACACCGTGTAGGCGTAGTACATGATCCAGACGGGGTCCCCGTCGAACTGGCCCATCTCGACGATGCCGGGCCGCAGGGTGTCGCGGACCTTCTTCGAGGGGTCGTCGAACGAGGGGGCGTCCAGCAGCGGGGTGAGGTCGGAGAGCTGCTTCTTGCCGACGAGGACGCCCATGTCCATCTGTTCCGCACCGGAGTTGTCGATGAGGTCCGGCGGCGTGCCCTGGTTGAACCGCGGTTGCAGCGTCGACTGGATCTTCTGGGTGGCGGAGAACTTGACCTTCGCCTTCGGGAAGTCCTGCTGGTAGATCTTGACGGCGTCCTCGGCGTACTCCTTCCCGAAACCGCCGTCGAAGAGGACGAACTCCAGTTGCGCGGTGTCGTTCACCGCCAGCGGGTTCTTCGCGGACTTCGTGCCCGCCTTGGCCTTCTTCTCCGTGCCGCTGTCGCTGCTCGCACAGGCCGCCAGGAAGCTCATGGCCGGTACGGAGATCAGACCGAGCGCGGCCGACCTCTTGATCAAGTCGCGACGGCCGTAGCCCTCACCGTGCTCGGCGGAAGTGGATCCCATGCTCAAGTCCTCGCCTTCTCCAGGACTCAGGCGGTGAACCGGATCCTTCCCGGCACCGCGGTCGGGTCAAGCTGGGTCGTGCAGGAAGTGCGTTTCCGGTACTCGGTAGAGATGGTCCGGGATCGCCGACAGGTATAGTCCACTTCCCGCCAACGGAGCAAGATCGAATGCAAGGTTGGCAGTCGGTCTTTTCCGAGTTGAGACCTCGCGGAAATATCAGCCCCTTGTGCGTTCCCTGACGGAAATATCCACGCTATTGGCCTCGAATGCCACACTCAACACCCTTGACAGGCCTGGCCACTTGACTCCCTACTGTTCCTTGCGCGTCGTAGTTGACAACGTTGTCCACAGTGCAGGGAGGGTGCCCTCGTATGCATCGCAGATGGTGGGGTCCAACGGTCGTCACGGCAGTCGCCCTGGCACTGGCGGCGGGTTCACAGGGGGCAGCGGTCGCCCTGCCCGCCAAGGCACCGGCGGCGGACCGGGAGTTCGCGTCGTCGTTCGAGACGGGTGATCCGGCACCCGACTGGCTCAACACGGTCGACACCGCACCGGACGGCTCCCCGCGGGCCTCGGGCGTCGACGGCGGCTACAGCACGGGCATCCCGGGCAACGTCACCGACCATGTCACCGACGTCCGGGCGAGCGCCGAGAACACGTCCGGCGGTGAGGTGAAGGAGAACCTCGTCGACGGCGAGGCGAGCACCAAGTGGCTCGCCTTCGAGTCCACCGGCTGGGCCGAGTTCGACCTCGACAAGCCGGTCAAGGTCGTTACCTACGCGCTCACTTCGGCGAACGACTACGCCCCACGCGATCCCCGGGACTGGACTCTCCAGGGCTCGGCGGACGGCAAGGAGTGGAAGACCCTCGACACCCGCGCCGGCGAGACCTTCGGCGAACGGTTCCAGACGAAGTCCTACGATCTCGCCGAACCGGCCGAATACCAGCACTTCCGGCTCGACATCACGAAGAACAACGGCGCCTCCGGCATCGTGCAGCTCGCCGACGTCCAGTTCTCGACCGGCGGCACCACCGCCCCCGTCCCGCAGGACATGCTCTCGCTGGTCGACCGGGGACCCAGCGGCTCCCCGACCGCCAAGGCGGGCGCGGGTTACACCGGGAAGCGCGCGCTGCGCTACGCCGGCCGGCACACGGCCACGGGGCGGGCGTACTCGTACAACAAGGTCTTCGACGTCAACGTGGCGGTCGGCCGGAACACCCAACTGGGGTACCGGATCTACCCGTCGATGGCGGACGGCGACCGGGACTACGACGCCACCAACGTCTCCGTGGACCTCGCCTTCACGGACGGCACCTACCTGAGCGGCCTCGGCGCGACGGACGCGCACGGCTTCGCGCTGACCCCGCGGGGACAGGGCGCGGCCAAGATCCTCTACGTCAACCAGTGGAACAACGTGCTCTCCCGGATAGGTTCGGTCGCGGCCGGCAAGACCGTCGACCGGGTCCTGATCGCCTACGACTCCGCCACCGGGCCGGCCAAGTTCCGCGGCTGGCTGGACGACCTGACCATCCGTCAGGCCGCCCCGGAGAAGCCGAAGGCGCATCTCTCCGACTACGCGCTGACCACCCGGGGCACCAACTCCAGCGGCAGCTTCTCGCGCGGCAACGACTTCCCCGCGACGGCCGTACCGCACGGCTTCAACTTCTGGACGCCGGTGACCAACGCGTCCTCGCTCAGCTGGCTCTACGACTACGCGCGGGCGAACAACGACGACAACCTGCCGACGATCCAGGCGTTCAGCGCGAGCCATGAACCGAGCCCCTGGATGGGCGACCGGCAGACCTTCCAGCTGATGCCGTCCGCCGCGTCCGGCACCCCGAGCACCGACCGCACGGCCCGCCAACTGCCCTTCCGGCACGAGAACGAGACCGCGCGCCCCTACTACTACGGCGTCACCTTCGAGAACGGTCTCAAGGCCGAGATGGCCCCGACCGACCACGCGGCCTCGCTGCGGTTCACCTACCCCGGCGACGACGCGAGCGTGCTCTTCGACAACGTCACCGAACAGGCCGGCCTGACCCTCGACAAGGAGACGGGGACTGTCACCGGCTACTCCGACGTCAAGTCCGGCCTCTCCACGGGGGCGACCCGGCTCTTCGTCTACGGCGCGTTCGACGCGCCGGTGACGGACGGCTCGTCGAGCGGCGTCAAGGGGTACCTGCGCTTCAAACCCGGCGCCGACCACACGGTCACCCTGCGCCTGGCCACCTCGCTGATCAGCGTCGACCAGGCCAAGGACAACCTGCGCCAGGAGATCCCGGACGGCACCTCCTTCGCCACGGTCAAGAAGCGGGCCCAGCACTCCTGGGACAAGCTGCTCGGCAAGGTGGAGGTGGAGGGCGCCACCCCGGACCAGCTGACCACCCTCTACTCCAGCATGTACCGGCTGTACCTCTACCCCAACTCCGGTTTCGAGAAGGTCGGTTCGACCTACCAGTACGCCTCGCCGTTCTCCGCGATGCCGAACCCGGACACCCCGACACACACCGGCGCGAAGATCGTGGACGGCAAGGTCTACGTCAACAACGGCTTCTGGGACACCTATCGGACGACCTGGCCGGCGTACTCACTTTTGACGCCCCATCAGGCGGGTGAGATGGTCGACGGGTTCGTGCAGCAGTACAAGGACGGCGGCTGGACCTCCCGCTGGTCCTCGCCCGGCTACGCCGACCTGATGACCGGCACCTCCTCGGACGTCGCGTTCGCGGACGCGTACGTCAAGGGCGTCCACTTCGACGCCAAGTCGGCCTACGACGCGGCCCTGAAGAACGCCACCGTCGTCCCGCCCGCGTCGGGCGTCGGCCGCAAGGGCATGACCACCTCGCCCTTCCTCGGCTACACCAGCACCGACACCAACGAGGGCTTCTCCTGGGCGATGGAGGGCTACGTCAACGACTACGGCATCGCCCGGATGGGCCAGGCGCTCTACCAGAAGACCAAGGAGAAGCACTACAAGGAGGAGTCCGAGTACTTCCTCAACCGGGCCCAGGACTACGTCAACCTCTTCGACAAACAGGCCGGCTTCTTCCAGGGCCGGGACGCCAAGGGCAACTGGCGGGTGGACTCGGCCAGTTACGACCCGCGGGTCTGGGGCTACGACTACACCGAGACCGACGGCTGGGGCTACGCCTTCACCGCCCCGCAGGACAGCCGCGGCCTGGCCGACCTCTACGGCGGCCGGAGCGGCCTCGCCCAGAAGCTCGACCAGTACTTCGCCACCCCCGAGACCGCCTCCGCCGACACCGTCGGCTCCTACGGCGGGGTCATCCACGAGATGACCGAGGCGCGGGACGTACGCATGGGCCAGTACGGCCACTCCAACCAGGTCGCCCACCACGTCATCTACATGTACGACGCGGCCGGCGAACCCTGGAAGGCGCAGAAGAACGTCCGCGAGGTGCTGTCGCGGCTCTACACCGGCAGCGAGATCGGCCAGGGCTACCACGGTGACGAGGACAACGGCGAGCAGTCGGCCTGGTACCTCTTCTCCGCGCTCGGCTTCTACCCGCTGGCGATGGGCAGCGGTGACTACTCCGTCGGATCCCCCCTGTTCACCAAGGCCACCGTGCATCTGGAGAACGGCAGGGACCTGGTCGTCCGGGCGCCGAAGAACAGCGCGAAGAACGTCTACGTCCAGGGCCTTAAGGTCAACGGCCGTACCTGGACGTCGACTTCACTCCCGCACTCGCTGCTCGCCAAGGGCGGGGTGCTGGACTTCAGCATGGGTTCCAAGCCGTCGTCGTGGGGCTCGGGCAAGAACGCCGGTCCGACGTCGATCACCACCGGCGACCAGGCCCCGACGCCCCGGGCCGACGTGCTGAAGGGCGACGGCGCCCTGTTCGACAACACGTCGGCGACCGAGGCGACCGTGACCTCGGTGGACCTGCCGGTCTCCGACCGGACGAAGGCGGTCCAGTACACGCTGACCTCTTCGGCGGACCACACCAAGGCACCGACCGGCTGGGTCCTTCAGGGCTCGGCGGACGGCACCACCTGGCAGACGATCGACAAGCGCTCCGGCGAGTCCTTCCCTTGGGACAGGCAGACGCGCGCGTTCACGGTCGGCACACCCGGCGCGTACCAGCACTACCGGCTGGTCCTGGACGGCGCCTCGACCCTCGCGGAGGTGGAGTTGCTGGCCTGACCAGCGTCACGGCACGGGGAGGCAGGGCAGCAGTCTGCGCAATGCCTCCGCGTGCTGGTGGACCCGTCTGAGCACCGCCCTCCTGGTCGACGCGAAGGCGGGGACGTCCCGCGGCCGGCCGCAGCCGGTACCCGCGTACAGGTCGTCCAGCCACGCCCCGCTCCCCCTGGTGCCGTCCGGCGCCAGGGGGATCACTCGTGTGAGCACCTCGGACTCGGCGCCGCCGAGGAACCAGATGCGCACCATGAGGTCCGTGCGCCGGTAGCGCAGTCCGCCGTCTATCTCCTCCGGCGGCCGGAAGCCCTCGTCGTCGACGAGGAACCCGAACGCCGTACGCGCTTCGGCCCTGAACTCCTCGGGCAGCAGCGGCCGTTTATCCATCTGTGGATGCTCGCACGCGGCGATGTGCCCCCGCCACCGAAACGGACGAGGGCACACTATTCGGACCTCAGTTCACCGCAAGCGCGAACACGTGCAGATCCGCGTCGTCCGGCAGCGTGACCGACTTGACGGCCCTGCCGTCCGGCGCGGCGAACGGCTTGGTCGCGAACACATAGGTCGCCACCGGGTCCTTGTCGGCGCCCGCGACATTGCGGTACGCCGTCCTGGCGACCACCTCGTTGCCGTACTGGACGGTTCCCCCGCCGCCGCCGACGGTCCAGTCGGTGAGGGAGAGGTCGGCCGTGCCGGTGGTGCCGTCGGTGTAGGTGACGGTGGCCGTGGTCCGCTGGTTGCCGTTGACCGCGCTGCCCACGAAGGACAACTGCTGTGCCGGGTGGGCCAGTTCGATGGTCTGGCCGGTGGCCGACACGTTGTCCGGACGGCCCGCCGGGGAGTCGGGCCAGGTGAAGGTGAGCCCGTCCACCGTGCCCGTGGCGCCCGGGGCCAGCCCCGCCGCCGCGAGCGCCTGACGGGAGTAGCTCCAGCCGCCGCCGTCGTAGTCCGCCTCGTCGTGGTCGCCCACATCGTCCGAGACACCCGTGTTGTCGTACGCAGCGAGCAGGGTGCCGGGCGCCGCCACGGTCAGCGAGACGGGCTGCGCGTAGGAGGTGGAGCCGGAGGTGACGGTGACCTTCACGTCGTAGAAGCCCTGCCCGATGTCGGGGGCCGAGGAGAGGGCGATCTCCTGGGAGCCGTCGACGACCGTGCCCTGGGCGGGGGTCGCGGTGAGGCCGGCCGGTGTCTCGACCCGGTAGCGGACCTCGGGGCCGGTGCCCCCGTTCAGGGAGAGGGCCCGGATGCCGATCTTCGTACTCGCGCCGGGAGCGATGGTCGCGGCGGTCGGGCCGACCCCGATCTGGTACGGCTGCTCGCCGTCGCGGAAGGACGGCGGGGCGTCGGCCGGGGCGCTGCCCCAGGTGCGGTCGGGGGTGGCGGAGAGGGTGTAGTCCAGCCGGCCGCCGCCGCGCACGATCGAGGCGGGCAGCCAAGGACGGTCACTGGTACGGCCGTTGACCTTGAGCGAGTGGATGTACGGGGCGTCGGCCGCCGCGCCGGTCGCGTGGATCGAGATGTTCTTCCCGCCGGGGCGGCTGATCTCGACGCGCGGGAACAGCGGTGAGGCCAGGGTCAGTTCGGCCCGCGAAGGGACCTGCGGATACATGCCGAGGGCCGAGAAGACGTACCAGGACGACATCTCGCCGA
>NZ_JBEXET010000051.1:0-47786 GCF_040606415.1 Streptomyces sp. NPDC005423
CTCCTCCGGTTGAACTGGCCGTTCACCAGGGAGACTTGCGCGGTGGCCTGCCCTTGTTCAGGGGGCATGCGCAGTCAGCGGATGCACGCCCCGGGGCAGAGACCCGCGCATTCCGGACTGCAGCCCGGCTACACCACTTCAGGGGACGCGATCGACAAGTCGGCCGTACCGACGGAGTCTATGCCCCAGCCATGACCACCTTCGGGAACGCAAGCACGGTGACGGCGAGGTCAGCCGACCCCGCCCGCCGTGCGCGACCGCTGTCAGTCCCCGCCGTCACTGCCCGAACCAGCGTCTGGCACCAGCCCCTGCCGGGCCAGGCTGCCGTCCAGCCAGGCCGCGGCCAGCTCCACCCGGGAACGGCGTCCGGTCCGCTGGAACAATTGCGACAACCGCTGTTCCACGGTCTTCTCACTCCACGCCAGCCGAGCGGCGATCTGCCGATTGGTGGAGCCCTCGCTCACCATGCCGATGAGCCGAACTTCCTGCTCGCTCAGTCCTTGGGACGTCGTGCGACGCCTTGGGAGCGAAACGTTCCGCCGCACCGCTGCAGCACCGAGCGGACTGCGGACGGGCCGACCCATGCCCAGCGTGTGCACGCTCCGCGCCGCCTCGGCCAGCCACCGCGAGGGGTCGTCGCCGACATCCGTCAGGGACTGGCAGCAGTCCACGCTCAAGGGCAGATCGACGCGCTGTCGCACCAGGTGGTACGCGCTCAGCGCGCTTTCCGCGTCGCCGTGCACCATCCCGCGCCCGAGGAGCACCGCCTCGTGCGTCATCGGCGAGGCCGCCTCCTCGTGCAGCGCCTCCAGGTGCCGAAGCGTATCCCGCGCCGTCTCCGCGCTGTCGCCCGCTGTCAGCGACATGATCCGCAGCAGCACCCTCTCGACCCCCGCCAGCAGTCCGCTCTCTTGTGCCCGCCGCACGTCGCGCCATGCCCCTGCCAGGGCCTCGTCCGGCTGCCCCGACCAGTACCGCACGCCCAGCCGCACCCGGGCAACCAGTGGATGGACGAAGGATGGGGGGATCAGTTCCAGCCACTGTCGGGCCCTGCCGAACTGCCCGCGCATGAGCTGGATCTCGGCCGCCAGCGCTCGGGCTGGCTGTGCGACCCCGGCCACGCCGTCGGACTGTCCCCTCGCCTCGATCCGGCGTGCGCGAGACAGAGCGCTGTCCCACTCTCCTGTCAGATAGTCGCTCAACAGGGCTTGATACTGCGCTGCTGTGCTCTCATCCGCCCTGGTGTACCGCTCCCCAAGCGCGGCGTTGAGAGCGCCCGCCAGGTCGCCGTACGCGGCGGCGTTCCGCAGCCGGTGCAGGGCAGCCTCGTCGATGGTGTGATGCAGCAGCTCTTGTCTGGCGCGCTGGAACTCGGCGTCGCCGCCTGCGGCGGCGGCCAGGAGCCGGACCTCCGCGGGCGACGGGACAAGTCTGGAGCCAAGGCCGGCGTCCGGGACGCAGTAGCCCGCCGCTGCCGGCCCGAAGGTCATCGGCGTGACCGGACCGATCCCGTAGGCGCCACCCAGCGCCGCCAGTCCGGCGGCGGTGGGCATCCGCCCGAGCGCCGCACGGTAACGGGGATCGGCGTCCTCGCTGTGCGGAGACCTGTGTTCGTGCAGCGCCATCAAGGCCCAGGCCCGAGCGACGAACACCAGAGGGCCCTGGACCTCGCTGTGCGACTGGTGCGACCCAAACGATTCCTCGATGCAGGCGAGCATCGGCTCGCCGAGCGAGAGTACGCCGATGTGGTCGGAGCGCCGCAGGCCGATGACGGCGGACTCGCGCAGGGCGCCGGGCACGTCGGCGCCGTATGGTGCCGGGCCCTCGTGGCCGACCGCCCCGGACCTCTCAGACTGAACGCCGTGGGGCGCGGTCGGGCGCTTCGGGATTGTCTCGGCAGGTGTCGGGTCCCTCGCCAGTACGTCCCCGAACGGCCATGGCCGCCCAGGGTCCGGTACGACGGCGCCCAGTTGGTCGGCCAGCGCTCTGGTGACCATGGCGTACGGCGGCTGCGCACCACCACGATCGGGCAGCGCACGCAGTGCCGCCGCGAGCGCCGGAACGGCGAACCCCGCCCTGCCGTCCGCATCGACGGTCACCACCCGATCCCTGATCAACCCCTCCACCCTGCGCCCGAGGGCCTCGAGCAGCCCGTCCGGCGACTTCGTCCGATACAGGGATTCGAGTTGCGGTGCCCCGAGCCGGGCCAGCGCCACCGCTGTCGCGACCGTGGAGGCGTCCGGCGACGTGTCCGGCCAGCCGTATCGGCGCAGCTCCGCGATGTCCGCCGAGAGCGGCAGCCCGCCCTCCGGGACGGTCAGACATACCTGCCCGTCGAGTTCGAGCAGAGCGCCGCACTCCTCCAGCGAGGCGAGGACCGAGAGCACCGCCCCCGCACTCCCAGCCAGCGGACCCAAAGCATGGGATATCTGCGTCACCAGGTCGGGTTCGACAGGTCGGCCCAGCCACCGCACGATGAGCGCGCCAACCGCGTCGGAAGACAGTGACTGCAGTTCGAGTACCAGGTCCGCTGTCGCGAGCAACTGCGCTCCGGCGACCTGTCCCGGGTCCATCGGCCGTCCGGCCAGTACCATCGGCACGCCGGTGGGGCGGAACGCGCGCAGCAGCAGACCCAGCGCGCAGGCCGTCCGCATCGGCATCGACCGAACATTGTCGAGGGTGATCGCAAAGTGAACATATTGGACGGCGTCTGTCATGACATCCGCCAAGGCCGACAGCAGGGCGATCTCACCGCCGGGGTCAGTGGTCAGCGCTCGCATCCGACGCACTTCGGCGATGCGTGCCGGAAGTCGGCCGTCCGAAAAAATTTTGGCAAGTGCGGCACATACAACGTCCACGAGGGCAGCCGCGCCGTCCGGGCCTTCGGCGACTTCCCAGCGGAGCCGCAAAACCCTGCCGCCCTCCTGGACCACCGCCCACCGTGCCTGCTCCAGGACAGCGGTCTTGCCGGTACCGACCGGACCGGTGACCAGGACCGTCCGCGCCGCGGAACCGGTGGCGCGCAACGCGGCGGCCACTTCCTCGACTTCGCCAGGCCTGACGGCAAGTGTCGAACGATGTTCCTGCATCACTACTCCTTGCCTCCCCCGTCCACCTACGTCGAACTGCTCTACGGAAAAACGGAGTTCGGTCGCATTAAGAGCGGGCCGCCCGTCACCTGCCTGGTTCGTCATGATTACAGGTGAAGAAAGTGGGCCGCTCGCGGGGGCGGTCCAGGACGGGCACCCGCCCGGTACATGTATGTCGTCGAAAGTCGTGGTGGAGACAGTGGCTGCTCGTTCGGACACCGACTGGGTTCTCGGTGGAACGCCTGTTCGTCTCGACCAGGCGGATGGACAGCTGATCGGCCGGGAGCGGGAGTCGGCCGAGCTCGACGGCGGCCTTCGCGATCCGGCTGGCCCGCGCCTGGTGTTCATCCGAGGAGAACGGGGCATCGGGCGCAGCGCGTTCGTGCACGCCGCTGCCGGTCGGCTTACCGCAGCGGGGATCGCGGTCCTGCCCGTGAACTGCGTTCCCGGTGACGACGAGCAGCCACTGATGCTGGCTTTTCGACTGGTTAAGGCCCTGGAGGAGCACCGGTCCGCGGCGGCGCAACGGCACCACCCACGTAAGCCGGATGCGAAAGCGCTGTCCGCAGCGCAACGGGGCGACCGAGCGGCGATGGCCGAGGCGCTCGCCGCAGCGCTGGCGCAGCCGACACCCGTGACGGTCGTCGTCGACGACGCCCAACATGCCGACGCGGATTCCCTCGCGCTGCTCGACCAGGCCGACCTCAGCCGCGTCCCGCCCGGCACCCGGCTGCTAGTCACGGCAGTACAGCACACGGGGACGGACACGGCGGATCCTTCCCGTAAGCCCGGCGACACCTCGAACCTGCGGAGTTCAGTGCCCCTCCCAGTGCCAGGGTGCGCCCCTGAGCAGCCGGTTCCCGATCCGGCAGTGCGCACGATCATTTTGTCGCGTCTGAGTTCCGAGAGCGTCACGGCCTGGCTCGAGCAGCGCTTGCGGGCCACACCCGACGCCGATCTCGTACAGCAGGCCCGGGTGCTGACCCGCAGCCTTCCCGGGGCACTCGACGCGCTGCTCGTCGCGTGGGTGGCTCAGGGTGCCATCGGTGTGGTCGACCGGCATGCCTTCCTGATCACCGGGGCGCCGGTGCCCACACTGCCGGACGGTGATCGCCATGTCGCGGCGCTGCGGGCGCTGGGCGAGCCCTGTGGGACAGTGGCCGAGGCGCTGAGCGTCCTGTGGCCGCTCGGCCGAGTGGCCGCGGCGCTGGTGGTGGCGTCGACAGGCCTCACCGCCGAGGTCGTCGACCACGGCATCGGTGCACTGGTCGACGAGGGCATCGTGGACGACCTGCACGCACCGGACGGCGCCACATCTCGCGGGTGGACATTTCGCGTGCCGCTTCTGGCACACAGCGTCCGGGAGCGGTTGAGCCCGTTCAAACGCGCCCGACTGTCCGCCGCCGCGGTCGACGCGCTGTGGTCGGCCGGGGCCCCGGGCGACGACACGGCCCCGCCGTCGGTCCTCGCCGAGGCGGACGCGGTGGCCTACCTTCCCAACCGGATCGCCGACGCCGGCCTTCTGGTCGACCGCGAACGCGCTGTGGCGGAACTGACAGCCGCCGCGGGAGCGGTGTACCCCGATCACGGGCGGCGCGGGATGGTGCGCTGGCTCCTCGGAGCGGTCCGCCTCATCGATGAGCCGTCGGCCCGCCAACGGGCGATACTACGCTGCGGCCAGGCGGCCTTTGGTTGCGATGACTTCCGTATGGCCCGAACAGCGGCCGAGCGGATCCTGAACGGTCCGGCCGAGGGTCTCGACGCGCTGACGCTCCACGAAGCCGCCACCCTGCTGGTGGCGTCGGCGGCTGTCGAGCAGGACTGGCAGGCATTGTCCCGGATGGGTACCGCAGAGTGGTGGGAGGGACGGCGGCTACCCGCTCTGGCCACCGTGTCCGGCCGTGTCCAGGCACTGTTGCAGCTAGAGAGGTGGCAGGAGTCGCTGACCCTGCTTGCACAGTCCGAGGCGGTGTGGAAAAGCACCCCGGGCACCCGCTCGTTGCTGGAGTTGTTCAGCCGGGTCGGGGAGTTTGTGCTGGGCCGGCCCGGTCGGTTCAGAAAGGATCTAGTCCTGGCGGAGGTGCCGGGCGTGCCACCCAACAAGGCCTTCGCGCAGAACATCGCCCAGTTCAACGTGCTGCTCGGCATCGGCGACCTACGAGAGGGAAAAGCCTTGTTGACTGTCCGGGCAATGAAACCCGAATCGCTGCCTGAGCCCAGCCGGTTCCTGTGGCATCACCTTGAGGGTCGGTGGGACGAGGCACTCACGCTGGCGCGCCGGAACCTGGTCAACGGGACGATGCTGACGGTCGCTCCCGGACACCTTCTGCTCCCTGCCCGAACGGCGGCCATACTTCTCGCACGAGGACGCGTCACCGGCGCGGCCCGACTGATCGACACCGTCCGCAGTCAGCTGAAGGGTCCGCTTGAACACGTCCTAGACCAAGCAGACGCAGAGGTACTGCGCACCCTGGGCGAACTCGAGGCGGCCGAGCAGGTACTGCGGCGTGGGCTGCGCGCCGCGGACGAGCGCGGATCCGTCTACGGCACGGACGAACTGTGGGCCTCCCTCGCCGCGGTGCACGCACAGGCGGGCGCCACCGAACGAGCGGCCGGCTGCGTGGCCCACCTGGAACAGCTGGCCGAACAGACAGACAGCAGCCGGACACGGCTGTTGTACCTGCTGACGTCCGGCACCGCGGTAGGGCCGGGTTCCGCGGAGGCCGGCCGGCATCTGTGCCAGGCGGTCGGTCTGGCCCGTTCACGCAGTCAGCCGTTCGAGACGGCCGTCACGCTCCTGACCGCGGCGCCCGCAACCGAGGGTCCGGCGAAGCTGCTACACGAGGCGTACGAGTTGTTCGGCGAGACGGGCGCCGCACTGTGGCGTTTCCACACCAGGACCGCAATGCGCGAAGCGAGGTTGGTCATACCGGGCCGCGAGATAGCCACGGAGGAAAACCAGCAGTTGCTGGCCACGCTGCTTGCCGAAGGTCTCACCAACCGACAGATCGCCCAGGTGCTGCGACTGAGCCAGGACGCCGTCGCGAACCGCCTGTCCAGGCTGTTCGCACGTACCGGTATGCGATCCCGCACCGAAGTCGTAACAGCCGTCCTCACTGGCAGCCCGCTCACTGGAGACAACCGTTGACCGCTCATGCCAGCTTTCCCTGTCGCCACCGCACGGAGGGTCTTCACAAGCGAAACGAAGTAACCCGGCAAGCCACGTCGGCCTCCTGAACCGCGTCAAACGCCGTCGATACCACTCTCCTCCGTCATGCCCTTCGCTCCCGTACTCGCGCTCTCCCCGGCCTCACCTGCGGCATCAGCGTGCCGGCATACCACGTTACGAAGAGACTGCCCAACGGGCGCTCGTGCGCCACCTGAGGTTCCCGACTTGTATTGGCCGTAGCGGAGCGCGGTCGGGTTGGCCGCTCGTAGCGTTCCGTTAGGACGCTGGGTTGGATGGCTCGTGAGGTTCCTGCCGCCCCTCTGGGGCTGGCCCGCTCGGGGTGTGCCGCTGGCCCGGTGTCCGGCCACGGCCTGACTCAACAGAGGCGTGTCCCGGCAGCGGTTCCCGAAGTCGGCGTGTCGGCCGTGGACGTCCTGTCGTCCGGCCGTGAGGAACGAACTCCCGTGATGTTGCTCGGTGTTGACCCGCACAAGTCCACTCACACCGCCACCGCGGTCGACCCTGTCTCGAATCAGCAGGCGGGCTCACTGAGGATCGACGCGAACCTGGCGGACTACCGGCGGCTCTTGACCTGGGGCCGCCGCTGGCCGCAGCGCAAGTGGGTGGTGGAGAACGCCAACGGGCTCGGCCGCCACCTGGCCCAGTGGCTCGTCGCCCGCGGCGAGACTGTCGTCGATGTACCCGCCTCGGCGACCAGCCGCGTCCGTCAACTCACCCGTGGCGGCGGCCGCAAGACCGACCGGATCGACGCTGCCGCCGCGGCCACGGCTCACATCCACGGAGACGGGCGTGAGGTGAACGCGGACGACCACACCACGGCCCTGGCCCTGCTCGACGAACGACGCGTCAACCTCGCCCAGGCCCGGGTCCGCACCGTCAACCAGCTGCACGCCGTGCTGCGTGACCTGCTGCCCGGCGGGGCTCCGCCTCAGCTGTCGGCGGACCAGGCCGCCACGCTGTTGCGCACGGTCCGCCCCGCCGGCGACGTCGAAAAGATTCGCCGGGACCTTGCCCGTGACCTGGTCACGGAGATCCGGGCGCTGGACAAGCGGCTGGCGGAGAACGCCGTACGCATGGAGGAACTGGTCGAGTCCTCGGGCAGCACGCTGATGAACACGCCCGGCGTCGGGCCGGTGCTGGCGGCACGGCTCGTCGGCCGCGTCGGGCGCGCCAGCCGGTTCGCCACTGCGGCAGCGTTCGCGAACTACACCGGCGTCGCCCCGGTCGAGATCGCCAGCGCGGACAAGGCCCGCCACCGGCTCTCACGTTCCGGCGACCGTCAGCTCAACTCCGTTCTCCACACCATCGCCGTCACTCAGATCAGGATGCCGAAGTCCCCAGGGCGTGCCTACTACCAGCGGAAACTCTCCGAAGGGAAGACACCAAGGGAAGCCAAACGCTGCCTGAAACGCCGCCTTGCCGACCATGTGTGGCGCGTCATGATCGCCGATGAGCGAATGTCCAAGCACCGCCTGCCTCAAGCTACTTGACAGGACACAGAGGCACCCCGAGATGCCAGACGGCCCCACGGCCTCGGGAATTCCCTTGAGCCCGTCACAGACCAGCATGAGCACGTCGTCCAGGCCGCGGTCCTTGAGCTCGGTGAAGACGTGCAGCCAGAGCGCCACGGGCGATGGCCGCTCTGCGGAACCTGGCCATCGGCAGACTGCAGCTCCTGGGAGCGGACAAAATCGCGAAACCCACCCGAACAATCTGGCACGCACCCAAACACGCCATTTGGATCTGAGGCATCATAAACAGCCCACTCCTACCGTGTACTGGGTACTTGTAGCCGCTCTGCCCTTGGGTGAAGCTACCTTCGGGACCAGACGCCCGGGCCAGGTGAGAGCTCTTATACCACTTCCCAGGACGCAACCAACAACCAATGCGCTGTCAGGCAATTCCTGCTGTGTCTTCGGGCAGTTCCGCCTTCTTGTGCTGGTCGACAACCGCGCTGCTGGAAGAGGATCAGGCAAGATTCCGAGCGGTGGTCGTATCACTCACGCCGTCTGCGGTTCTGCCCACTGCATTCACGTACTCATTGACCGGCTGCTGACCAACCTGATCAACAATGGCGCCGATCCACCCTCCCGGCTGATGCAGCCGCATCACGAACGCTGGGAGATCGAGTCCGCGTATTTCGCTTTGCGTCACACTCTGCTCAAGGGACATATGCTGCGTTCGAAGGATCTTGAGGGTGCCACCCAAGAGATGTGGGACCTCCTCGTGCTCTACCAGCCCTGCGATCGGTGACGGTCGCGGTGGTGGAGACCTACCCGGCCGAGTCTCCGCCCGGGGCCTGGTAGACGATCGCCCTCCAAGCAGCACGCGACACCGTCGTCCGTGCAATAAAAATGACCCGCAGGTGGTCCGATGCGGCAAACCGACCTGGTGAGGCATATCGGCACCGCTGCGCCGCGAAGGCAGTTGACCGCACGGCGGCCACGCGTCTCCACCCGCGTCACGAAGCACGGGATCTCTCCCGCTACGCCTGGAATGGCTACGACCGCCCGCTGGCCGGCACGGTCCGAAGCCCTTTAGCAGCATCAGCCTTGCACCTGCACCTGCACCTGCACCTGCACCTGCACCTGCAGACTCGTGCCACCAAAAACCCACATCGCGCCCCTCCGCGGGGTGGCACAGCCCGTGGCCGCCTCCAAGTGCGGCACAGATTTGCTCGCACCTTCAGCGGCGGAATTGAAGCTAACAGTGTTAGCTTTTGGATAACGAGATTAGCCAACAAGGCTGACAAACCATATGGAGGTAGCCGTGACCGAGTTCCTGAAGGTTGATGGTGGGACCATCGCGTACGAGGTGAGTGGCGCCTCCGGGCCGCTGGTCGTGCTCGCCCACGGCATGGGCGACAGCCGCGAGGCCTACCGGTTTTTCACCCCCGCCCTGGTGGAAGCCGGATACCGAGTCGTCGCGGTGGACCTGCGCGGCCACGGTGAGTCCAGCGTCGGGTGGGCGTCCTACACCCGCACCGACCTCGCGGATGACCTGATCGCCCTGGTGAAGCACCTCGGCGGGCCGGCGGTACTCGTCGGCCACTCCATCGCCGGCGGTGCGGTCACGATCGCCGCGGCCAAGGCCCCGGAGCTCATCACCGCGCTGGTCGAACTCGCGCCCTTCACCCGAAAGCAGGAAGTCCGTCTCGGCGACCTACGGGTGGCCGCCTACCGCCACGGCGCGACCCACCTCATGGGCACCACCATTCTCGGCAGCACCAGGCAGTGGGCCAAGTACCTGGACGCCGCATACCCCGGCCCTAAGCCCGGGGACTGGGACACACGCATAGGGCAGATCACCGCGATGCTTCAAGAGCCCGGCCGAATGAAGGTCCTGCAGGCGATGGGCAAGATCTCCCCCGCCGACGCCGGTGAGCAGCTCGCCAACGTCACCTGCCCGGTACTCATCGTGCAGGGCAGCCTCGACCCCGACTGGGCCTCGCCGCAGGCCGAGGGTGACGCGATCGTCGCCGACCTGCCGACCGGACTGGGCCGGCTACAGATGATCGAGGGAGCCGGTCACTACCCACACGTCCAGTTCCCCCAGCAGACCCTTACCGCCGTCCTGGCCTTCCTGGCCAGCGTCGGTGTCTAGGGCAGGCCTGGACGCGGCCACGATCACCGTCGCCGCCGCCGACCTCGCCGACGAGATCGGCTTCAGCGGGCTGACCATGAGACGGCTCGCCGAACGGGTCGGGGTGCGTGCCGCCTCTCTACAAGCACATCGCCAGCCAGGATGACCTCCACCGGCGCATCGCGGCACTCGCCTTCGACGAAGCCGCCGACGCGATCGGCACCGCTATCCAGGGCCGCGCCGGCCGCGACGCCCTGGCCGCCGCTGCCAGAGCCCTGCGGGACTTCGTGCTCACCCACCCCGGCCGCTACGCGGCCACCCTCGGCCTCACACCGACCGGTCCCGACGACCCGATCATGCTCGCCTCCAGACGAGGAATCGGACCCTTCGAAGCGGTACTGCGGGGATACGGCATTCCCTCACAGGACATGACCCACGCGCTGCGGGCGGTGCGCAGCGTCTTCCACGGGTTCGCCAACCTGCAGGCATCCGGCGGACTCCAGCGGTCCACCGACGTCGCCGAAAGCTTCGAGTGACTCATCGACCTCGTCGATCGCGGCCTTCGCGCCACCGCGGACACAGACTCCGCCGATCATCACGGGCAGACCACACGCTCGCCGGACCGCCACCCCCCTTTTCTCCCCGCCCCTGCCAGAAGTGGAAACCGTCATGGACGCAGTGCTCACGGCCGTCATAGACATCGACGCCACCCCGGAAGAGGTGTGGAACGTCCTCACTGATTTCGCCGCCTACGGCGAGTGGAGTACCTTCTCCGCAGCCGAGGGAACCGCTCAAGTCGGAAACCGACTGACCATGCGCATGCCAGGCATGACCTTCAGACCCACGGTCACCGTCGCAACACCCGGCCAGGAGCTGCGGTGGGCCGGCACGCTCGGCACGAAGCGGCTCTTCCATGGCCAGCACTCCTTCGTCCTCTCCTCCAACCACGACGGCACCACCCGCCTGACCAACCGCGAAGAGTTCTCCGGCATCCTGGTCACCCTGACCCGGCGGCTCTTCAAGACACCCAAGCGCGACGGGTACGCCGCGTTCAACAAGTGCCTCAAACAGCAAGTGGAAGTCTTCACCGAGCGCAGCACCTGGTGACGACGCCCTTCACCTGCCGGCACGACACGATCCCGCGCCTGCCGATGCCGCTGAGCGACCCGCTACAACTTCACCGACGGCACTCCCGCCCGAGCAAATCAGCCCATTTGGCTACGAATGGCGATCAACTATGCCGGCCTCCGGGGCACGACAACCGGTGTCCGCAACGGTGCGGAAGCGAGCGAGGTGGCGCCGCGGGCGCGAGCGCCGCCCGCGCGGCCTCGTAGTCGGCAGGACTGCGCGGCGAAGCTGGTCGGGCATGGTGGTTATCGTGGTGACCAAGGCCTCCTTCATGGCCGCGGCCCTTGGTCGACAGCTTCGCCGGGGGCGCCTTCGCGGTAAAGGCCGTCGGGGAGGCTGTCGCGGTCGTGCGGGAGGAGGAAGAAGACACGGAGCCGAAAACCGATACACCGCCACGCGGGGGAGCTGAGGTCCCAGCCCGGGCGCTTGTACAGGCCGCTGTCGGGGTCGGGTTCGGCCTGGTCGTCGAGGAGGGCGTAGCCGACCATGCGGCCATCACGTGCGTATAGGCTGTCCGACACGCCGATGCGCACCGTAGTCGCCGATCTCACGACCGCGGACCCGGCAGTCCTGCGCTCGGCAGTCACCGGAGCCGGCGCGGTCCTCTCAGGACTCGGCGCTCGATCGGGCGCCGAAGTCGGCGTCGCCTCGCAAGGAACCCAAGCGATCGTCCAGGCCATGCAGGAGACCGCCGTACGACGCATCATCGCCGTCAGCGCGGCATCGGTCGGCACCAGCCGGTCGCAGTGGTGAGCCGATCGGGGATGCACGTTTATTCCGGGCAGCGCAGCAGCCGCTCGAAGGCGAGTCGGCCGTCATGCCAGATCACGGAGCCCTTTCCCACCTCAGGTTGAGGCGTGGTGAAGGACGACGACGGCCTTCACGATGTTGGTGATCCGGTTGGTGCTGCAGCGGAGCTTGCGTAGCAGGCGCCAGCTCTTCAGGACGGCCATGGCCTGCTCGCCGAGGCACCGGATTTTGGCGTGGGTGCTGTTGTGCCGTCGCTTCCAGCGCTTGAGCCGGCGGCCCCGGAAAGGTACGCGGACATGACGGCCGGCCCCTTGGTACGCCTTGTCCGCCCAGCACTTCAGCCCTGCCGTTGCGAGCGCGTCGATGATGCCGTGTTCACGCGCGGCGGTCAGGTCGTGGGTGGAGCCGGGCAGGGCCGCGGAGGCCCACAGCGGTCGGCGGGAAGGGATCCGTGATGACCGGGACGTTCATGCCGTGACGCTTGTGTTTTCCGGAGTAGTACGGGGTGTCGGCGGCGATCCGGTCGATGGGCAGGAGGGTGCCGTCCAGGATCACGTACGCCTTCGTCCGGACGGTCGTCATTGCCTCGGCCAGGGTCTGCGCCTGGGCGGCCAGCACTTCGACGGCCTCGCGTATGTAGCGGTAGACGGTCGCGATGCCGATCTCGAACCCTGCGGCGAGTTGGGCGTACGTGTCGCCGCATCGCAGGTGGGCCAGGGCGAGCAGAGCCTGACGGCCGACGGGCGGACGCCGCCATCGCGTACCTGTCTCCCGCCGGTGAGCGGCCAGTTGCCTCGTCAGGTGCCGCAGCGTGCGGCTGGACAGATCGATCGACGACGGGACAAGCACGCGAAGCTCCTGGCGGACACGGGTGATCTTGGTCGAGAACCCGTCTACCAGGAGCTTCGTCGTTCCGTACAACCCATGCCCACCAACACCCCGACGCCACAGCCAGGTTGGAAAGGGCTCACTGATCACGCCCACTCGGGCCTGCCACCACGGCAGCACACGGAAGGAATCCGATGACCCCCAACGGCGATGCAGGGCCTTCCGGCTGCACACCCTTCGAAGAGGAACTGATGAACTCCATGAACCGATTCGCGAACTCCACCGAGACTCCCGCCTTCGACGCGATCGTGCCCCACAGACGGCTCAACGACCGCAGTCGCACCAGGAAACGGCAGATCTCAAACGCGGTCTCAGAGAACGCCGCAGGAATGCGTCTTCTCGACTAAGACGGTGTCCTACATGGTCAGTTTGCGGAGCCGTTTGTAGCAGCAGAGGGCTGCGGCTAGTCCGAGAAAGGCCAGGTAGTTGCCTGGTTGTCGCTCGTAGCGGTGGTTGAGTCGGTGGTAGCCGGTCAGCCAGGACATGGTGCGTTCGATGACCCACCTGCGCCGGCCGAGTCGCTCGCTGGACTCGATGCCCTTGCGGGCGATGCGGACGCCGATGTGCTTGCCCCATAGCCATCGCCGCAGGTGAGGCACGTCGTACGCCTTGTCAGCATGAAGGCGTTGAGGCTTGGAATCGGTCGCGTGGGATTCGTGTCCCATGTGGAAATGGGACAGCATCGGCTTCAGGGCCTGGCTGTCGTGGGTGTTGGCGGCGGAGACTCCGACGCGTAGCGGCAGTCCGTTCGCGTCGGACAGGACATGCATCTTGGAACCGGGCTCACCCCGGTCCACGGGGCTCGGACCTGCAAGTTCGCCCCCTTTTTAGCCCTCACATGGGCAGAGTCAAGGACCGCGCGGGAGAGGTCGACCAAGTCCCGCTCGTCCAGAAGCTGGAGAATCCTCTGATGCAGCCGCCCCCACACCCCGGCTCGCGACCAGATGACGAACCGGCGATGGACCGTCGACTTCGACGCCCCGAAGCACCGCGGCAACGCCCGCCCAGCGCAACCGCTGACCAGCACATAGACGATCGCGGCGAAGACCGCCTCATCATCGATGTTGGCGACCCCGCCCCCTTGCGGACGCACACGGGCCGGCGGCAACAACGGCCTCGCCAACTCCCACAGTCCGTCCGGAACGATCCATCCCCACCGTCCACTCCCCATGACCAGGACAACTGCCAACTGACCATGTAGGACACGGTCTTAGCCAAAAGGACGTCTCCAACCATCACCAAGAGCTGGTTCGACACCATCTTCAAGAACTGCTGCCATCGAGCACGGCGCACGTCGCGGAACTGACGTCGAAACCCCGAAGGTCGTGGCTTTCACGTTGTCAAAAGGCAGTCGGGCGAAGCCTGTGTTGGCTTATGTTGCGCCGGCGCCTTTCTCGCGATTACGAGGCCCTTCCCGCCAGCTCCGGGCCATGATCCACGTCGCCTCGATCGACAACCTTGCCAAGAACATAACGGACGAGACGACACCAACCCGGTGAGGGTGACCGGCTTACTCATCGGCGATCCAATGACCACGGACAGTGACTGACCAGCTGCTCCCGGACTCCTGGCGGCGTTCGGACCGCTTGCGCCAGTTTTCCCTGCCCTTAGCGAGCGAAGGGCCGATGGCGGCAAATGAGCCTGATCACCATGGCAGCATCAGCCTCTTGAATCTCGCGACTTCTTGTTCCTGACCGGGGGAGGGCGAATGCCTCAGCAACTACTCACAGCCACCGCGCGCGTGGCGATTCACGCACCCGACGGCATCACCCGCGCAGGGCTGGGCAGCTACCTTCAGCATGACCGTCGTGTCAGCGAACTCCCATCTGACAAGATGCAGGAAGCCGATGTCATCGTGGTGGCTGTGGACGTCACTGACGCCTCCGCCCTGGATTTGTTGCGCAGTCTGAACGACTCTCCCGATGCGCGCTTTGTGATGGTGACAGGCCAGCAGTGGCAGGCCGACATCACGGCGGCGGTCGACTGTGGAGTCCGCGCCGTACTGTGGCGCGACGCCTTCACTCCGGCCGTCTTCATCCGTACCCTGCTCACCATCGCAGGCGGCGGCGGAAACTTTCCGCACACCCTCCAAGGCGCCTTGATGGAACAGGTCCGCTGGACCCAACGGGAAGTTCTCGCCCCGCGAGGCCTGACCGCGTCCGGAGTGAGCCCTCGCGAAGTGGACGTACTGCGCCTGATCGCCGAAGGCAAGGAATACTCCGAGATCGCATCAAAACTCGCCTATTCCGAACGTACCGTCAAGTACACGATTTACGGCCTGATGAAGCGCCTACAGCTGAACAACCGAGCCCACGCCGTCTCATACGCCATACGTGCCGGCATAATCTGAGCGGAAAAAAATCAAAGATCAGAGTCGCCCTTCGGTGGCAAGTTGGATTTCGGTGTGGAGCCTCCGCAGGAGCGTCCCAGCCTTCGCCGACCTGACCACATCCTCTAGAACCTGTTCTATCTGAGTATCTGAGTATCCTGGAAGGTGGGCGGGAAGCGTAGGGGTTGCAAAGCAGTTGCAATGACGCTTGGGCGTATGCCGCGAGATCGGCTTCCTCGAAGTACGCGGGGTTGTCCAGGTCGATCACGCGTGCGGCGTCGCCGAAGGCGGCAATCAGGTCTCCTTCATCGTCTCGGCGCCTGCTGCCGATCATGACGCGTACATGCAGGTCCGCGCACGTTTCGGCGAGCGGAATGGCGATCTGGCGGGCGATGAGCCGGGCCTGCTTGGCGCTGGTCGCCTCGTCTAGCGCGTCGATGACGACAGTGAAGGGTGCCCCTGAGGCCTCGGCGAGCGCCGCACGCAGGGCGGGAGCGAGATCGCCCACAGCTTGCGGAATCGCCGCAGAAGCGGCGCGGGCAATCTCACGGGCGACTTCGAGTGCGATCTTGCCCTTGGTGTGGACGGCGCAGGACACAGAGCCGAGAGGGGCACGTACGGCGTCGTCCGCCTGGGGCAGAGTCGCCGCGATGGCGGTGTCGGCAGACGTCACGACCCGCCCGAGTACGGCCGATTTTCCCACCCCAGGTGATCCGGTGATCACCAGTACATGCCTGGGAGCCTCATCGGCGGTTATCCAGTCGACGATCTCGGTCAGGGCCGCGGTGCGACCGCGAAACCGGAAACCTCTCTCAGCGTCCGTGCTGACGCCACGCGCCCGCGGCTTCCAGTGCCGCCCTGCCTCGGGGTCGTCCTCCAGGGTCCAGCCCCAGGCGGCGAGTGCGCTTTCGCCTGCGTCTTGAGCCGACCACTCCGTCAAGGCAGACAACTTCTCGTCAGGAAGGCACTTGTCTGCCTGGAACAGTGTCAGGGCGAGGGCGTCGCCGCGGCTGTTCGCCTGGCCCACCATGCCGACCACCGCCTGGTAGGTGGGCGACCACAGGGCGGCGCCGCTGTAGCCGGGGCGCACCAGGTACCGCGAGGCGGTGTCCAGTCGGATCCAGCCATGACCCAGCCTCTCTCCCACCTCCCCGTCGGAAGAACTGCCGAAGACGTCGTCGGGGAAACCGAAGGACCACCAGGGCTCGCCCACGAGGTCTCCGGCGGTGGGACGGCGCAAGGGTGCCGCCGACTCGCCGGGAAGGCAGTCTGCGAGCACCAGGATCGCGACGTCCTGTGTGTGCCGACTGCTTTCCGGTCGCGGCGCGATCACCTCGCGCTCCTGAGATCGCGTCGCTTGTCGAGAAGCACGTGGCCACCGTGCGCAAGGCACTGCACCGGTTCATCGACGGCGGGTTCGAGGCCCTGGCGGAAGCGCCTCGTCCGGGCCGGCCGCCGCGCTGGATGCGCGAGGACCTGGACGCGTTGGAGGAGATGCTGGACGAGGCCGTGGCCCGAGGCGTGATCTGGACGTTGCCGGCGCTCGCCGAGTGGCTGCGCCGCGAGCGCGGGGTCGACGTGGATTCCTCGTGGCTGTCGGCAGTGGTGATACGCAGGCGGCCGAACCTCGAGACGGACTCCTCGATCCGGTAGGCGGAGGCGGGCGGAGCGCCAGGCGTTGCCTGACGCCTCCTGCTTGCGCTTGAGCACGCCGCTGCGCTCGGCCGACGGCTTGGTCATCCCCCAGCACCACGCCAACCTTGGCCCACGGGCTGAGTCGGTCACCTGCGGCTTCACTGAATCCAGAGCCACGCGCAGCTGCGGCAGGAGCGAGAGGGCGGCCAGCGCGGTGTCCTGGTCGACGCGGTGTCGTCCAGCGCCGCGGCGAGCGCGCCGGCAGGCGGCATCGGGGCGGCGGAGCGCCGCCAGGCGGCCAGGTGCTCACCGCCTGCGAAGCAGAGAGTGGGCCTCTTCAGGGGGTGAGAGCGGACGGGCTGGGGCGGGGGGTGAGACGGAAGATCCGGATCTCACGTTCGGTTCGCTCCTGGTAGGCCCCGTAGGGCGGCCAGAAGGCGACGATGTCGGCCCAGGCCTGGTCGCGCTGCTGGCCGACGAGCTGAGCTGCCGTCACCCTGATGTCCCGGCCTGCCCAGCTGATGCTCGCGTCTGGGTGCTTGCGGAGGTTCGCGGTCCAGGCGGGATGGCCGGGCTTGCCGAAGTTGCTTCCCACCAGCAGCCAGGTGCCTTCGTGCTCTTCGGGTACGCAGACCAGGGGGGTGGTGCGGAGCTGCCCGCTCTTGGCGCCGGTCGTGGTCAGGATGAGCCCGACTTTCGGGCGGGGCAGGGTGAGGAGCATCTTCCGGCCGCCGGTGAGGCGGTGAAGCGCGCGGTCGAGGTGGGGGATGACGTGCGGGGCGAGGGTGGCAAAGGCGCGGGTGGCCATCACTCGCTGGGCGAGCCTGATGGCCAGGTTGTCGGTCATGTCGAGGTGTGCCTTTCAGCGTGCTCGTGCGGTGGCAGAACGGGAGGGGGCTGGTGAGAGGACGGTGTCGTCGGTGGTCCGGATCTCCTCGGTGCGGAACCAGTTGCTGTGGCTGCCGAGCGGCACCCGGGTCGGGAGGTGGACAACGGCGGTGGGCGGACCGGTGAAGTCCTGCGCGTCGATGAGGACGAGAGCGCTGGTTCCGTCGGTCCGGTCGTGCTGCAGGTGGGCGATCCAGCCGTCGTCCTCGGTGTCGCCGCCGTGGCGTGGGATGAAGACCGGTTCGGTGGTGGCGTGCCCGGGGCACCAGGCGGACGGAGAAGTACGTCTTGCGAAGCCGCTCCAGCAGTGGGATGGCGGCGTCGCGGTCCTGCACGCTCGCCGCCGTCACCGCGACGGCCAGGCCGAGGCCGAGGCAGTCCACCACCAGGTGCCGCTTGCGGCCGCCCACCTTCTTCCCGCCGTCCCAGCCGGAGGTGGAGCGCGGGATGTCCGCCACTGCCCGCACTGACTGTGAGTCTACGATGGCAGACGTCGGATCCGAGGAACGGCCTTCCCTCTGGCGGATCTTGTCGCGCAGCCGGTCGTGGAGCTCGGCGAGCAGACCCGTGACCTGCCAGCGGCGGGCGAAAGCATCCACGCGCCGATATGGCGGGAAGTCCGCGGGGAGGTTGGCCCACTTGACGCCGTTGTCGACCACGTAGCGCACTGCGTCGAGTATCACGCGGTGGCAGTAGCCCTCCGGCCGCCCGCCCCGGCCCTCCAGCCAGGCCGGAACCGGCAGCACCGCCCGGATGGCCTGCCACTCGGCCTCCGTCATGTCGGAGACGTAGCACGCAGTGCGCTCCGGCCGGTCCGCCGCGTTGCCGAACCTGTGCGCGAGGCAGTCACACGATGGGGACGACAGGTTGGACTCCACGCGCGCGAGCGCGAAAGACTGTGGCAACAGGGCCTCCTGGCGCTTGGTTTGGTTCGAACCCCCGAGATACCAAGAGGCCCTGCTGTCATGCGCAGACCAACACCGTTACGTTTACTTCCGTGAGCGGTTTGCAAGTCCGTACTCGAAGAACGTGATGACGGTGTGGATGGTGTAGTTCTGGCTGGTCGTGGGGTGTTGTCCGGTGTTCGGTCCGTACTTGCTGGTGGGGTTCTTGCGGGTGCGGGCCTTGACGCGGTGCCGGTGGCGGGCGGGGTGCAGGGACTCGAGGGCGGCCCTGCCGATGGTGCCGACGAGGTCGGCGGGTCCGGCCGGGGGCAGGATCCCGGTCGCGGTGGTGACAGTGTCGGCGGCGGTGGTCTGCAGGACGGTGAAGCTGATGCGGTCCATGTCCAGTCCGGGCCGCGTGCAGGCGGTGTCGGCGGCTGCGCGGATCAGCGTCTGGTAGATGGTGAGCAGGGCGTAGACCTCCTGGTCGAGGCCGGTCAGGCTGCGCGAGCGCAGGACACGGCCGTCCAGCATGGTCGCCTTGATCGAGAAATAGGCCGTCTCCGTCTGGCACCGCTCGTGATAGAGAGCCACGAGCCCGGCGGCTGGGTGGGCGGCCGGGTCGAGGAGGCTGGTGAGCAGGCGCCACTGCTCGGTGCGGACAGTGCCGTCGGCCAGGGTGACGGTGACGGACGCCTCAATGACGCGGACGGTCAGCAGGACGGGCAGGACGGGCAGGACGCCGTAGCCGATCCGGGCGAGGTAGGAGCCGTCGCCCAGGTGCCGGAAGGGGGTAGGGATACGGCGGGCGGAGGAGCGCACCAGGAACTGTGCGCCGGTGGCCTGGATGTCCCGGGTGAACTCGTTCGCATCGAAGCCGGCATCGGCCAGCAGGAGCATTGTGCGGTCCAGAACGCTCAACAGGCGGCCTGCCCAAGTGAGTTCGCCGTCACGCTCCGGGCCGAACGCGGCGCGAGGATCTCGAACAGCCGCCGCAGCGGTGCCGCTCCTATTCGCCGTCGGGCCCTGGACAGCGAGGAGACGGCAGGACGCACCAACGGCAGTCCCTCCAGCCCCGCCGTCAACTTGCCCCACACGCCCCGATAGGAGCAGTCCTCGAACAGGGCCAGCGCGAGGACGAAATAGACCACGACCCGGGACGGCAGCAGCCGAAGCCGCTTCTCACGCGACCCGGTCTCCTGGATCACCGCGTCCACCAGCGCGAAGTCCACGATCTGGGTCAACTCGCCCAGGTGACCGGGCGCGTATATGCCCCCGGCCGCCTCGACCGTGCGGGTGATGACAGACTTCTCCTGCAACGGGACTCCCGATGATCTGCTTGCTCGACACAAGTTGATCTATCAGGACGTCCCGTTGCGTCATTCACCAGGGCTTGACCTGCGACTCAAGACCAAACGCAACGGTGTTGCTCCTGGCGGACACGGGTGATCTTGGTCGAGAACCCGTCTACCAGGAGCTTCGTCGTTCCGTACAACCCATGCCCACCAACACCCCGACGCCACAGCCAGGTTGGAAAGGGCTCACTGTGCAGAACGCCCGGGAGAAGGCTCCCTGCCTGCGCTTCTACGCGAATCGAGCTGTCGAGGCGGGCGTCGAAAACCGCCTCAAGCGCCCCACCTGTACGACCTTCTTCCTCGCGGGAGGCGCCGTGACGTGAATGACTGGGCGGAAGACGGAGTTGGCGAACCCGCACCACGCATGTGTCAGCCGTGCGGCACGCCTGCTACCGGTTCGCCACCGAGGAAGTCCTCCAGGACTTCGGTGAACCGCGCCGGCTGTTCCTCGGCTGCGTAGTGGCCGCAGTCGTCGAGGACCACCTCGGTGACGTCGTCGGCCGCCAGTCGCATCGTCTCGGCGACCATCGCGCCGCTGTACCGCGCGCCGCCGATGGCGAGCACCGGCAGGGTCAGCCGGGTCTTCTTGCGCCGCTCGTTCTGCGCGATCGTCTCGTCCAGCGCCCGGTAGTACGCGAAGCTCGCCCGCAGCCCGCGAGGATCCGCGACGATCGCATCGACGTAGACGTCGACGGCGTAGGCGGGGATCGCGGCCGGGGTGGCGGCCTTCTTGGCGAAGTGGTAGCCGAAGAAGAGCCGCTCCCGCCCCCGGACCAGCTCCTCGTTGAGGTCGGGGAGCCGGTTGAAGCCGAAGTGCCAGAGCCGCTGGTTGACCGCGTCCGGGCTGAAGACCGACGGGGCCGGCGTGAGGCCGGGAATGATGGCGTCGACGACGGCGAGCCGGCCCACCCGTTCGGGGTGATCGGCAGCGAGGGCGTAGGCCGTCCACATGCCGATGTCGTGGCCGACCAGGTCGAACCGGTCGTGCCCGAGCGCGGCCATCAGCGCGACCATGTCGGTGGCGAGCGTGCCGGCGTCGTAACCGTCGTCGGGCTTGTCGGAGAGCCCGGCCCCGCGCGAGTCGACGGCGACGACGGTGTGCTGGCGGGCGAGCGCCGGCATCACCTTGCGCCAGGCGTACCAGGTCTGCGGCCACCCGCCGACCAGCAGCAGCGGCGGGCCGTCCCCGCCGGTGACGGCGTGCAGCCGCAGCCCGTCCAGCTCCACGAGCCGGCTGGTGAAGACGTCGGTGAACCCGTCGGGCAGGGGCAGCGAACTCAAGGTTGTCATGCCGGTGACCCTATCCATCTTGGAACGATCGGCACAAGATGTGTAGGCTTACGAACCATGGCAGGCCGCAAGCAATTCGACGTGGACGAGGCACTACGACGCGCGATGCACGTCTTCTGGCGCTGGGGCTATTCGGAGGCCTCGATCGACCGCCTGACCGAGGGCACGGGCCTGGGCCGGGGCTCGCTCTACAACACCTTCGGCGACAAGAGCGCCCTCTTCCGGAAAAGCCTCCAACGGTACACGCAGACCTACCACCCACTGTTCGACCAGGCACTGTCCGGCCCCCACCCGAGCCCGAGCGCCGTCGTGGCCGCCTTCCTCCAGGTCACCCTGAACCGCATCGCCGACCCGACGGTCCCGGACGGCTGCCTGGTCACGGTGTCGGCAACGCAGTTCCCGGCCCTCGACGCGGAGGGCCAGGCGATGGTCCGCGCCGTGATGGATGGCTTGCGGGCGATGCTGGAGCAGGCGTTGCTGGCGGCGGGGGCCAGTGAACAGGAGGCGGCGGAGCTGGCGTTGTGCACGCTGGCGACGAACAAATCCCTGGCGGTGCTGAGCCGCGCCGGTTTCTCGGGCGAAGACCTGGCAACCGTTGCCGCAGCCGCCGCCCGTATCCCCGGGACCCCACACCCACTGCCTTGACCGTGCGATGGACACCCCGCGCCCCGTCAAGGCCGTCAGGTGAAGCCGGGGCCTGGACGCGCTGGGCCGCGCCCCGTCCACACCGTCCTGCCGCTCGGCGAATGCGGTCCGCAGCCGCGGGCGTCGTCGCGCACCCGCCCGTTGAGCCTGCTCCGCGTGAGAGCCGTTGAGCACGATCAGTGGCCGTCGGCGGCGCCACCGTCGATGCTCTGGAGGAGACACTGGCCACCGCGGCGGACCCCTGGACCTCCCTTCGGCCAGCCCGTCGCGCACTACTCGGAAGGAGTCAGGCATGCACGGCTGGAGCCATTCGGCCCCGACGTCCCCAGGCGTGCCCGGCGGCGTTCCCGTTTCCGGGATGGGGACGAGTCCCGCGCGGGGCCAGGCCCGGGCAGCGGTCCGAGTGGGGGCCGGGGGGTGAACCGGATGTTCGGCGGAACCACGCGACGGCCGCGGTTGTGCTTCGACGGATGGATCGCGGGCATGGGCACGTCCTCGGGTACGCGGATCGTGCTGGGGCACTGGCAGCGTTCACCGTTCGGAGCGTTCAGCGACGTGATGCTGGAACGCGCCGACGGGGAGAGACTGCTGCTGGCCCCCACGCGGGAGGTGGCCGACTTCATCAGCGGCACGTACGTCTTCGACACCGTGCGGGTCGTCCCGGTCGCCGTGAGCGTCACCGACAACACCTGGACAATCACCGCGGGACCGCTCGACCTGTGTTTCACCACCGGTCGGCGACGGCTGCTGGGCCTGGTCCTGCGGGCCGTTCCCGGCGCGCTCGCCCGTCGTCCGGCGTGGAGCACGGTGACCGACCCGCTCGCCCGCCTGCTCCTGTCGGGCGTACGGACCCGCGGCAGCGCCGCCGGGGGCCGCCGGGAGTGGTACGGCGCCCAGGACCTGCTGCCGGTCCGTTCGATGTCGGGCGCCTTCGCCAGCACCGACCTCGGAGTGCTGGCCCCGGTCGAACCGCCCGTGCGTTTCGGGTTCGGTTCGACGCCGCCGAAACCCGGCGTCACCCGGGTCACGACGACGGTGGCCCTCGCCACGGGGCAACGGCACTTCGACGCCCGAGAGGGGGGCGGGACTCCCCCGGCCCGGGACCTGGGCGATTAGCCTGATGTCAGCCGGTCGCGCTGCCCGCGACCCACTCACTCCACGGCATGTTCCAGTCGCTGAGACCGTTGTCCGGGGCCAGCGCCGTCTTGTCCTGTGAGTTCTTGACGGTCACGACGTCACCGATCATCGAGTGGTCGAAGAACCACGCGGCGGGCTGCTGTCCGTCGCCGCCACCTGCGACGTCCTTCAGGCCCACGCAGCCATGACTGGTGTTGACCCTGCCGAAGACCGAGTCGGCACCCCAGTAGTTGCCGTGGATGAACGTGCCCGAGTCGGACAGGCGCATGGCGTGCGGTACGGCCTCGATGTCGTACGCGGGCTTGCCGTCCTTCTTCGTCAGGCCGACGCTCGACGCGTTCATGTGGATCTGCCGATACTTCTCGGAGATGACCATCTGCCCGTTGTACGTGGGGTGCTCGGCGCTGCCGGACGAGATCGGGATGGTCCTGATCGTCTTGCCGTTCCGTGCGACGGTCATGCGCTTCGTCTTGGCGTCCACCGTGCTGATCTGGCTCCGACCGATCTTGAACGTGACCGTCTTCTGGATGCCATGGAGGGTGAGCTTGACGGTGACGGTGGAGCCGGGCTTCCAGTAGTGCTCGGGGCGGAAGTCCAGGCGGCCGTCGCTGAGCCAGTGGCCGACGACCTGCTGGCCGCTGCTGGAGCTGACCTGGATCTCCGACTCCACGGCGGCCTTGTCGCCGATCGCCTTGTCGAAGGCGACCGTCACCGGCATGCCCACGCCGACGGTCGAGCCGTCCTCGGGCGAAAGGTGGCCAATGAAGTCGTTGGCCGGGGAGACCGTGTTGATCGTGGCGTTCTCGATGGCGGAACGGCCCTTGGCATCCACGGCCTCCGCGGCGACCTGGTACGTGGTGGCCCGCTCCACCCGGCCGTCCGGCTTCCAGGACGTGCCGTCCGCGAACAGGGTGCCCGAAACCTGGGCACCGGTCGCGACGGCGGTCATGGTCACCTTGGTGAGCTTGCCGTTGCTGACGGCGACCGTGACAGGGTCGGCGGTCCCGACGTTGTGGGCGCCCTGTCCGGGCGTGATCGTGATTCGGGCGTCGGAGACATCCTGGGTGGCCGCCTGATCCACCGGAGCGTGCGTTGCCGGTGGGTTCCCGGCGGCATTGCCGCTGGCGGCAGCGTTGCCGACACCGCCGAGGGCCGTGACCGCGAGCACGCCGCCGAGTACGCCGGCCGCGGCCACCAGCCTGCTGAGTTCCTTACGCGCCGTGATCAAACGCTTCTCCCCATGCCCTTGCTGCGTGAATCTCGGAAGCCGGTCACCCGAGGAGCGCAACCGGCCTTTCATCCATTTATACGTACCTATTCATGCTAAATGGATGCTTTGTGGTGAAGACCACCCGCCGTCGTCACGCACGCCATCGAGGCCCTGACACTGCACGGCCGCGTGTGTTCTTCGCCACAGCACTGGTGCAAAGCATCGAGATTCGCCGTCGCCGTACGCTCCATGATCAAGGCGGCAAACGGCGATCAACGGCGATCCGGCACGCTGGACGGCCTTTTCGCGACCAAGTCATCGACGCGTCGCCGGCCGCGCTCGACGCCGACGAGGTGGTGTGTGTACCGGGGCTCGAAGACTCGGCCTTGATCAACGGTCTGGCAGAGGCCGAACTGGCGTTCCGCACGGCGGCCCGCCGCGGCGAGAGCTGACCCGGCTCCCTCGTGCGCTCTCCCGCATCCACGTCGAAGCCGTGACCGAGGAGATCGCCCAGGAGGCGATCGGGCTGCTGAAGAACGCGGGCCTCCACGGGCACAAGTACGCCACCGACGCGGCCCTGGCCACCGTCGCCCTGCGACAACCGGGACCGGTCACCGTCTTCACTTCCGACGAGGACGCCCTGCGAAAGCTGTGCGACGACCGTGTAGTGGTCATAGGCCTGTGACGACACCCCCCGACCACTGTGGGCTGGGCTCAACGACGTCGATGCGCTTCCTGACGCTCTCGCGGCAGGGGGCGGGCCGGTGGGCGGACCGTACCGACGAGGAGCGTCTCTATCTCGAAGTCCCTTACGCGGACAGGCACGAGGCGAAGAAGCAGCTCGGCGCCCGTTGGGATCCCGGCCGTCGGAAGTGGTACGTGGACGCCGCCAAGGTCAGCCGCGAACAGGCTGCACGCTGGCTGCCGCCGACGCCCTGACGTCCGCTTCTGACCTGCGCCCGCAGCTTTGTGCGTGACCCCTGTTCGAGCCTCCGACGACCTGGTGATGCTGGTGCCGAACCGCGGCGCCGGCATCAGGGTGACCTCGGCGGGCACCCCCTTCTCCAAAAAAGCGTGACACTTTCAGCAGAACCGACACGCTTTTCCGTCCGGCACCCCCTCCCCGGCGCGCGGCGCCGGCCCGGCGCCTCAGCCTCGTGCGACGTACCGCACGAACCGCGTCCAGCCCGCCAGATCCACGGAGAAGTGAGGGAGCATCACATCCTTGGAGTCCCGTACGCAGATGGCCACTTCGGTGACGGCGACCTCAACGCAACTGTCTCCCTGGCTGCCGCTGTAGCTGGACTTGAACCAGGCGAGTTCGGTTGTGTTCATAGCTCTCCTCGCAGTCGCTCCAACAGGCCCCGCGAGTCTTGGGGGTTGAGGGCCTGCGAGCGCAGTGTGTCATAGCGCTGGCAGAGAAGACTTACCTCTTTCGGCTCGGCGATCAGGCGTCCGTTCTGCTGTCCTTCCGAGTAGGCGAGACGACGACGCTCCGGGGTCTCCAAAAGCTGCACGGGCCCATCCAGACATGTGTGCAACCCTGCTTCCAACGGGACGATCTGAAGTGTCACGTTGCGGGGTGCGCTGTGTTCCAGCACGTGGTCGAGCAAGGCCCGCACCTGCTCCACGTCCCCGAACCTGCGCCGGAACACGTGCTCCTCGACGATGAAACTGAACGGTACGGTCGACCGCTCGTGCAGCATCCGCTGCCTCTCCATCCGCACGGCAAGCAGGGTCTCCAGCTCCCCGTCCGTGATCACCGGAATCGTGCCCTCGAACACCGCCCGCGCATACCCCTCCGACTGCAACAACCCCGGCACCAGCCTGCATTCGTACGTGCACAGGCTCACCGCCACCTTCTCCAGCCGGGCCCACCGCCGGAACCACGCCGCCAATCCCGCCTCGCCCCGCGTCAGATGCTTGGCCGCCTTCCGCAACGCCCCCGTGTTGCCCAACGCCCCCTCCGCCTGCTCCACGAACGAGTCGTCGGGCATCCGGCGCCCCAACTCCACCGATTCCACAGTGTGTTTGGAGAACTGGACCCGCGCCCCGAACTCCGCCCGGCTGAGCCCGGCATGCTCGCGCAGAGCCTGGACGACGGCTCCGAAGGTCCGCAGACTGTCGGAGGGATCGGGTTCGCGTTCCCCGTCGCAAGCCGTCACGTCACTGCTGTCCGTCATACGCGGCCACCTCCAGGTGCGTACATCCTCTGCGGCATCCCCGCGATGGACGCACTCACAGTGACGGCATGACGGCCGTACTGTCCACAGACAGTGCCCGTACGCTGACGCAGCGTACGGAGCCCGCCACTGGAACACGCCCCCGTACACCTGCCACGGTCTCCCCATGAACGTCCCCACACCCCAACCCTGCGCCACCGTACGCACGTTCGCGCAGCGCCTCTCCTCCACCCGCCGCGGCGCCCGCCTCGCCCGGCTCCTCGCCATGGAACGGCTGACAGCGTGGGAGCTGTCACCGGGAGTCGTCGAGCGCGCGGAGCACGTCATCGCGGAGCTGGCCGTCAACGCGGCACAGCACGGCCGCGTCCAGGGCCGCGACTTCCTGCTGGCACTGACACTGGACGAGGCGGCCGGCATCCTGCGCATCGCGGTGAGTGACACACGGGGCGAGTACCGTCCGGCGATCCGCCCGGATCGGGGCCCGGACGACGAGTCGGGGCGCGGCCTGCTCCTGGTCGACGCCCTGGCCGACCGCTGGGGCACCGAGCCCCGCCCGCCCTCCGGCAAAACCGTCTGGGCTGAGATCGACCAGCACGACGAACTACAGGAAGCGGTGCCCCGCAATGCGCTGACGGGCCGCCCCGCGTTCCCGTTCCCGTTTCGCACCGATCGCATGGGCGACTTGGACATCCCGGACCTGGGTGGCCCCGTCCTCGACGACGGGGAGATCCAAGCGACACTTCGGGGGCGGGGCGGATACATGGGCGAGCGGGCCGATGACTGACATCCCGGTCGCCATCGCCGTACTCACTCCGGGGTGCTGGGGCGGGCCAGACCGAGGTCGTAGGCGAGGATCACGGCCTGGATGCGGTCGCGGGCGCCGAGCTTGGCGAGGACTCGGCCGACGTAGGTCTTCACGGTGGACTCCGAGATGACCAGGCGTTCGGCGATCTCCCCGTTGGTCCAGCCCTGTCCGATGGCGACGAGGATCTCGTGCTCGCGTTCGGTCAGGGCGCGTACCCGGGGATCGTCCTGGGGGCGGGAGGCGGCAGTGCCGCGCGGGAGGTGCTGCGCGTAGGCGTCGAGGAGGCGGCGGGTGAGCGCGGGGGCGATGACGGCGTCGCCGACCGCGACGGCGCGGATGCCGGCGAGGAGTTCCTCGGGGTGGGCGTCCTTGAGGAGGAAGCCGCTGGCTCCGGCGCGGAGGGCCTCGTGGGCGTACTCGTCGAGGTCGAAGGTGGTCAGGACGAGGACGCGGGAGCGTCCGCCGGAGGCGATGACGCGGCGGGTGGCCTCGATGCCGTCCATGCCGGGCATCCGGACGTCCATGAGGATGACGTCGGGGCGGAGTTCGGCGGCCATCCGGACCGCCTCGCCGCCGTGCGCGGCCTCGCCGACGACGTCGGTGTCGGGGTTGCTCTCCAGCAGCATGCGGAAGCCGAAGCGCTGGAGGGGCTGGTCGTCGACGATGAGCACGGTGGTCATACGGCGCCTCCCGGGCCGGGGGCGGCGGGGAGTCCGGCGAGCGGGGTGACGTCGAGGACGGCCCGTACCGTCCAGCCGCCGCCGGGGGCCGGGCCGGCGGTGACGGTTCCGTCGTAGAGGGCCGCGCGTTCTCTCATGCCGGCGAGTCCGTGTCCTTCGTCGGTGGGCGGTGCGAGGGCCGGCGGTGTGTCCGGTCCGGAGTCGTGTACGTCGATGGTGACGCGGGTGGGCTCGGCGGTCAGCGAGAGCTGGACGCGGGTGTCGTGGCCGCCGTGCTTGAGGGCGTTGGTGAGGGCTTCCTGCACGATGCGGTAGACGGCGAGCTGGACTCCGCGGTCCAGGGCGTCGAGTTCGCCGCTCGTCCGGTAGACGACGTGCGGTCCGGCGGAGCGGATCCGGTCGCAGAGCGCGCCGAGGTCGGCGATGCCGGGCTGGGGGCTGAGCCGGGGCGCGGTGCTCTGTTCGCGCAGGACGCCCAGGGTGCGGCGGAGTTCGCCGAGGGCCTGGCGTCCGGTGTCCCCGATCAGCAGGAGGGCCTGCTTGCCGCGTTCGGGGGCGAGGTCGGCCGCGTAGGCGCCGCCGTCGGCGAGGGTGATGATGACGGACAGGTTGTGTCCGACGATGTCGTGCATCTCGCGGGCGACGCGGGTGCGTTCGGTCGCGACGGCGAGCCTGCCGCGCTGGTCGCGCTCGATCTCCAGGCGGGCGGCACGCTCGCGCAGCCCGGCCAGTTGGGCGCGCCGGACGCGTACGGCCAGGCCCAGCGCGACCGCGGCGATGATGGTGCTGCTGAGGAAGAAGAGGCCGTCCACGATGGAGACGTCGTCGCGCAGCCGGAAGGCGAGCAGTCCGAGCCCGCTCGCCGTCACCGCGCAGGCCACCGGCAGGTGGCGCAGCCGGCCGTGCAGGGCAAGGCTGTAGAGGGCGATCAGTACGGCGACCCCGGCCCGCAGCCAGGCGCCCAGGGAGCACTGGACGAGGAAGACGGCGGCGATCACGGCGAAGGCGAGGGACGGCCGGCGTCGCCGCCACAGGAGGGGCAGCACCTGGCCGGCCTGGAGTGCGAGAACCGCGGCCACCGGCAGGTGGGTGAAGACCTGGTCGAGGTCGTGGCCGTCGCGGTGGTGGCGGTCGGGGAGCAGGTCGGGCAGGCAGAGCAGCGGGATCATGGCGAGGACGAGTCCCGTGTCCAGGATCCAGGGGCGGTTGGCGTCGAGGTGCCGCAGCCGCTGCCCGGCCCGGTAGACCCGGGCCACGAACGGGTGGTTCCACAGCGGGTCCGTCCCGAGGACAGGCGGGTCGGGGAACGGTCCCGGCTGTGCGGTGCGGTCGCTGTCCATGGGTGTCACCCGTTCATCGTGGCGCACGGCGGCCGGGCGGTTCGCACCGCCCGGCCGGTGGCGCGTCAGGCGTCCGTGCGCAGGAGCCGGTAGGCGGCGCCCGCGAGGGCGAGCGCGGTCCAGGCGAGGAGGACCAGGAGTCCGGCGCCCGGCGAGAGGGTCGTCGAGTCGTGGGTGAGGGCGAACATCGACTCGCCGGCGTTGCTGGGCAGGTACGGGCTGACGTTGTCCTGCCACGAGGTGGGCAGCAGGGAGATCAGGCCGGGCACCAGCATCAGCGCGGCCACCAGGACGGCGATGCCGCCGGCCACCGAGCGCAGCAGCGCGCCGAGCGCGGTACCGATGACGGCGACCAGGCCGAGGTAGAGCCCGGCGCCGAGCAGGGCACGTACGACTCCGGTGTGGGAGAGGGTGAGCGCGGCGGGGGTCCCGGAGACGATGTGCTCGCCGATCGGGAACGCGATGAAGACGCCCACGGTGGCGACGACCAGGGCGACCAGGCCGAACACGGTTGCCTTCGCCCAGAGCACCGGCAGCCGGCGGGGCACCGCGGCGAGGGTGGAGCGGATCATCCCGGTCGAGTACTCGCCCGCCGTGACCAGTACGCCGAGGACGCCCAGGGCGAGCTGGGCGAAGTTGGTGCCGAAGAGGGAGAGGCCGAGGGCGGTGGCGCCGGCGTCGTCCGGGCGCATCTGGCGGCCGGAGGTGTACTCGGAGTGGTAGTGCGCGGCGGCGATGACCCCGAAGCCGACCAGGAAGAGCAGGCCGAGTCCCAAGGTGATCCAAGTGGAGCGCAGGGACCAGAGTTTGGCCCACTCCGAGCGCAGCACCCGGCGGCCGGTGACCTTGTACTGAGGACGCGGGGGGAGGGTGGGGGCCGGCGCGGGTGCGGGGCTCTCGGTCACGCTGGTGGTGGTCATGCGGCCCTCCCGGGGGTGTTCACCGTGGTGCTGCCGTGGTACTCGACGGCGTCGCTGGTCAGGTCCATGAAGGCCTGTTCCAGGGAGACGGTCCGGGAGCTGAGTTCGAAGAGGGGGATGCCGTGCTCGGCGGCCTTGAGGCCGATGGCGCGGGCGGTCAGGCCGGTCACCCGGAGTTCCTCGGAACCGATCTCGCCGGTGATCTCGACTCCGGGTCCGGACAGGACCTCGCGCAGCCGGGCCGACCGGTCGGTGGCGACGGTCACGGAGTCCCCGCCGTTGCGGCGGATCAGTTCCTCGACGGTGGTGTCGGCGAGCAGCCGGCCCCGGCCGACGATGATCAGGTGGTCGGCGACGAGGGCCATCTCGCTCATCAGGTGGGAGGAGACGAAGATGGTACGGCCCTCGGACGCGAGCTGGGTGAGGAGGTTGCGGATCCACAACACCCCTTCCGGGTCGAGCCCGTTGACCGGTTCGTCCAGCAGGAGGGTGGCCGGGTCGCCGAGCAGCGCGGCGGCGATGCCCAGGCGCTGTCCCATGCCCAGGGAGAAGGCGCCTGCGCGTTTCTTCGCCACCGACTGGAGCCCGGTGAGTTCGACGACCTCCTCGACGCGGCGGCGCGGGATGCCGTGGGTGTGGGCCTGCGCCATCAGGTGGTCGAAGGCGGAGCGGCCCGGGTGGATCGACTTCGCCTCCAGCAGCGCGCCGACCTCCTGGAGGGGCGCGCTGTGCCGGTCGTAGCGCGCGCCGTTGACCGTGACGGTGCCGCTGGTGGGGGCGTCGAGGCCGACGATCATGCGCATCGTGGTGGACTTGCCGGCGCCGTTCGGGCCGAGGAAGCCGGTGACCGAGCCCGGCCTGACGACGAAGTCGAGGTGGTCGACCGCCGTCTTCTCCCCGTACCGCTTGGTCAGTTGCTGTGCCTCGATCATCGTGGTTCCCTCGCGTCGCGCGGCCGGACTCCTGCGGTCCTCGTCGACTCCGACGTTAGGCGCCGGCAGGCCGTGATCCTTGGTACCCCGGGGGGCAATGCGGGACCGGAGTGGTACCGGGGTACTACCTCGGCCGGCCGACGGGGCAGGGAGCGTACGGCCAGAACGGCGCAGACCGCCGCGAGGGGCAGCTCGGCGCCGAGGCCCATGGCGACGGCCTCGACGCGTTCCCAGCCGCCGGCGGAGGTCGTGACGTCGACCCAGACGTCCACCAGGAGCAGGGCGGCGGTCGCGGCGGCCGTCAGCGAGCCGCGCGCGTCGCGGCGCAGCAGCAGGCATCCGGAGGTGACCAGGCCGAGGGCTTCGAGCGCGTCGAGTCCGACCCAGGCCGTGGACCAGTTGCTGACCCGGACGGTGCTGGGCAGGAAGGCCGCGAGGGCCAGGATCCAGGGCAGCACCGCGAGGCCGCAGCAGACCAGCAGCGTGCCCAGCCGGCGGCTCCCGGTCATGACCGGGCCAGGGCCGGGAGGACCGCCGGAGCCGATGTCGGCATGAACGGGGCGTGACGGACGGCTGGTTGGTCGCCCTGGTCGCCTTGGTCTCCCTGGTCGCCGAAGACGAACAGGCGCAGCACGAGGAAGCGTCCGAGGCCGGCGAGGCCGGCGGCGGCGAGGTAGACGGCCTGCTGCGGGAGGACGCCGGCCGTCGGCCGCAGCAACTCCAGTACGGCGACGGCGAGGGACGTCACCGCGTAGGCGGCCACCGCCGACCCGGCGGACTGCAGATGGCGGCGCCCGCCGGCGGGCCGTCCGGTGCCGAAGGTGAGGAGGGCGTGCAACTCGGTGCAGAGGGCGGTGGAGACGACGGTGATCAGCGCGTTCGCCAGTGCCCAGGGCATCGTGGCGGCCAGCTCCGTCACCGCGTAGCCGGAGGCGACCCCGGTCGTGCCGCCGATCAGCGCGAACCGTACGAAGGAGGAGAGGGTGCCGGGGGTCGCGGAGGCGCTACGCGCGCCGGATCCGGCGGTCTCCGCCGGCTTCGTGTGCGGTGTCCCGGTCATCGTCCCTGTCTCCCGTCCCCGGCCGGGTCGGACCCGGCTCGCTCACTGCTCCTTGCTGCTCCCTCACGCTAGGGGCGGGACGATCGACGGCCGTGGTACCCGGGAGGGCAATGAGGCGACGTCCGTGGTACCCCGGTACCACCCGGGACCGGCGCCCGTCTCCCCGGCGCCGGCCGGCTCACTGCTCAACCGCGTTCCCGCGTACGGCTGTTACCTGACGGGAGCCGCCAGGGGCCGCTCGCCGGGCTCGTCCGGCTCGCCGGGGCCTTCCGCGAACTGGGTCCGGTACAGCTCGGCGTAGCGGCCGTCGGCCGCCAACAGCTCGGTGTGCGTGCCGTGTTCGACGATGTGGCCGTCCTCGACGACGAGGATCCGGTCGGCCGAGCGGACCGTGGAGAGCCGGTGGGCGATCACCACCGCGGTACGGCCGGCCAGCGCCTCGGTGAGCGCTTCCTGGACGGCCGCCTCCGAGGTGTTGTCCAGGTGGGCGGTGGCCTCGTCGAGGATGACGACGCGCTGGCGGGCGAGCAGGAGCCTGGCGATGGTCATCCGCTGGCGTTCGCCGCCGGAGAGCCGGTAGCCGCGCTCGCCGACCACGGTGTCGAGGCCGTCGGGCAGGGACCGTACGAGGGCGTCGAGGCGGGCGCGGCCGAGGGCGTCCCAGAGTTCGTCGTCGGTCGCGGCGGGGCGGGCCAGCAGGAGGTTGGCGCGGACCGAGTCGTGGAAGAGGTGGCCGTCCTGGGTGACCATGCCGAGGGTGTCCCGCAGCGAGGCCGCGCTCAGGTCCCGCACATCGACCCCGCCGACGCGTACGGCGCCCTCGTCGACGTCGTAGAGGCGGGGCAGGAGTTGGGCGATCGTCGACTTGCCGGCGCCGGAGGAGCCGACCAGGGCGACGGTCTGGCCGGGTTCGGCGCGGAAGGAGATGCCGTGCAGGACCTCGGCGCCGCCGCGGGTGTCCAGGGCGGCGGCCTCCTCCAGGGAGGCGAGGGAGACCTTGTCGGCGGCGGGGTAGGCGAAGCGGACGGTGTCGAACTCCACGGCCACCGGACCTGCGGGCACCTCGCGGGCGTCCGGCTTCTCGGCGATCAGCGGGGTGAGGTCGAGGACCTCGAAGACCCGCTCGAAGCTGACCAGGGCGCTCATCACCTCGACACGGGCGCCGGCGAGCGCGGTCAGCGGGGCGTAGAGGCGGGTGAGGAGCAGGGCGAGGGAGACGACGGCGCCCGGCTCCAGGGTGCCGTGCAGGGCGAGCCGGCCGCCGAGACCGTAGACGAGGGCGAGGGCGAGGGCGGAGACCAGGGTGAGGGAGGTGATGAACACCGACTGGGCGGTGGCGGTGCGCACCCCGATGTCCCGTACCCTGCCCGCGCGTTCGGCGAACTCCCGCGACTCCTCCTCGGGGCGGCCGAAGAGTTTGATGAGGGTCGCGCCGGGCGCGGAGAAGCGTTCGGTCATGCGGGTGCCCATCGCCGCGTTGAGTTCGGCCGCCTCGCGCTGCATCCGCGCCATCCGGCCGCCCATCCGGCGGGCCGGCACCACGAAGAGCGGCAGCAGGACCAGGGCGAGCAGCGTGACCTGCCAGGAGAGGGTGAGCATGACGACGAGGGTGAGCAGCAGGGTGACGGAGTTGCTCACCACTCCGGAGAGGGTGTCGCTGAACGCGCGCTGGGCGCCGATGACGTCGTTGTTGAGTCGGGAGACTAGCGCGCCCGTACGGGTACGTGTGAAGAACGCGACCGGCATCCGCTGCACATGATCGAACACGGCCGTACGCAGATCGAGGATGAGCCCCTCCCCGAGCGTCGCCGAGAGCCGCCGGCCCACCACGCCGAGCGCCGCCTCGGCGACCGCGATCAGCGCGATGAGCAGGGCGAGTCGGACGACCGTGCCGTCGTCGCCGCCCGACACGATCGCGTCCACGACGCGGCCGGCCAGGACGGGGGTGGCCACGGCGAGCAGCGCGGTCACGACGCCGAGCGTCACGAAGCGCGCGATACGGCGGCGGTGCGGGCGGGCGAAGGCGGCGACGCGGCGCAGGGTCTCGCGGGCGAGCGGACGGTGCTCCCGCGCGCTCATGACCGTGCGCAGCTGGGTCCAGGCTGTGGTTTCCATGCTCATGGGAGGGAACCTAGGACCTCAAGCCCGATCGAGGTCAAGACGTCCACGGCGGCCGTGCGCGAGGTGGTCACGGCATCCGCCCGCCGTCCGCCGTCCCCGCTTCCGCCACCCGCGGTTGGCGTGGTGCGGAGACCCTCTCCGAGTGTGACAGCGCGCCGGCTTCTGTGTCTGCTTCCGCTCCTGCTGGTCACGGCCGTCGCCGTGCCGCACCGGTCGGTCCTCGTGGCGGGATTCGGCCAGTTGCGTTCGGCGCAGTGGCCCTGGCTGCTGGCGGCGGCCGGTGCCACCTGTCTGACGTGGGTGGCGGCGGCCTTCACCCGGCAGGGCGCGGTGCTGGAACGGCTGCCCGCGCGACGGCTGTTGGTCACCCAGTTCGCGGCGGGCGCGGCCAACCACCTGCTGCCGACCGGGCTGGGCGCGGGGGCGGTCAACCTGCGGTTCATGACGGTGTGCGGGGTTCCGCTCGCCCGCTCGTCGGCCGCGCTGGCGCTCTGTCTGCTGGCGGAGACGGTCGCCCGGCTGGGACTGCTCGCCGGACTGCTGATCGCCTTCCCGGACACGCTGCGGCTGGGAACTCTCGTACCGGACACGGCGGTCGGTCCGCTGCTGGGCGCGGTCGCCGCCGTACTGGCCGGGGCGCTCCTGGCGCTGACGCTCGTACGGCGGCTGCGGACGGCGGTCCACTCGTTCCTGTCCACGGCGCTGGGCGAGGCCCGATCCGTGCACACCAGGCCTGCCAGGGCGCTGGCGCTGTGGGGCGGTTCGCTGGCGTTCCCCGTGCTCCAGGCGACTGGACTGGCCGCCGTGGGGCAGGCGTTGGGGCTGCCGGTGCCGGCCGCGCACATGGCGCTGGCGTATCTCGCCGCGACCGTCGCCGTGGCGCTGGTGCCCACGCCCGGCGGTCTCGGCTCGGTGGAGGCGGCGCTGATCGTGGCGCTGGTCGCGGTGGGCGGTCCGGTCGCGCTGGCGACGGCGGTGGTGCTGGCCTACCGGATCATCACCGTGTGGCTGCCCCTGCTGCCGGGGGCGATCACGCTGGGGGCGCTGGTACGGCTGAAGGTGATCTGATCCCACGCGACTCCCTTGCGCCACAAGGCGGTTCAGTCAGCGGCACGTGGTCGCGGCCGGCACGCTCAGCGGGACGCGGGCGGTCCCGTGCAACTCCGCTGCGTCGCGCCGCAGTTCTCCCGGTCGCGCCCGGTCTCGCCCGGCACGCTCAACGGGACACCCCCGGTCCCGTGCAACTCCGCCGCGCCGCGCGGCAGTTCACCCGGTCGCGCCCGGTCGCGCCCGGTCGCGGCCGGCACGCTCAGCGGGACGCGGGCGGTCCCGTTCCGACGACGGACACCCGGACCGGGCCGCCCCGGGGGTCGACCCGGTGGGTCCAGCGGGCGGTCAGGGTGAGGGCGCGGTGGGGGACGGCGCCGCGCAGCGTCTCGTGGTGCAGCAGGCGGCCGTCCTGGGTGAGGCGGAGAACGGGGCGGCGCGGCAGGGCCGAGGTGCGCAGGGCGTAGGGCCGGTCGTCGGCCGGGGCGATCCGGTTCGGGGCGATCCAGCGCAACGGCGGGTCCACGAGCAGGGGCACCGTCGAGCGGGGCCACGCGGCTCCGGCCAGGGTCTCCAGCACGGCGGCGGCGCCGTACGCGCCCTCGCGGGACGCCGTGGCCGCGCTCCCCGAGGGGTGCGGCAGACTGCCGACGGCGAAGACGCCCGGCCGTACGGTGCGCAGGGCGCCGTCCACGGCGGGACCCCGGGTGCCGGGGTCCAGGGCGAGGCCGCCGCGGCGGGCCAGTTCGTGGTCGGGCACGAAGTCGCCGGTGAACACGACGGTGTCGCACGGGAGTTCAGCCGTACGGCCGTCCCGGTGCCGGACGCGGACGGCGGAGAGGCGTCCGTGGCCCAGGAGTTCGGTGACCGTGGCGTCGGTGAGGAGCGGAATCCCGTGCCGCAGGCGGGCGTTGAGGGCGCGGGCCGGTGCCGTCCGGGCGCGGGGCAGTTCGGTGACCAGGGCCACGACCTCGGCGCCTGCGGCGCGCACGGTGCCGGCCGCCGCGTACGACACGTCCTCCGCGCCGACCACCACCGCCCGGTGGCCGATCCGCTGTCCGTGCAGGTGCACCGCCTGTTGCAACTCGCCGGTGGTGTACACCCCGGCGGGCCGGGTGCCGGGCACCAGCCGGGCGGCGCGCGGCCGTTCACGGACGCCGGTGGCCAGGACGACCACCGCCGCGCCCACGGTCTCGCGTCCGCGCGGTCCCACGGTGTCGAGGGCGAGCGGGCCCGCCCAGTCGAGCACCGTGACGCCGGTGCGGACGACGGCCCCGGCGCGTTCGGCGGCGTCGACTGCCCGGCGTGCGTACCGGGGTCCGGTGAGCGGCCGGCTCCAGGTGCCGAAGCCGCCGTGGTGACAGTGCCGGGGCACTCCCCCGGCCTCCCGCTCCCGCTCCAGCACCTCGACCCGGCCGACACCGGCGGCGGCCAGCGCGGCGGCGACGGCGAGCCCGGCGGGACCGGCGCCCACGACCAGCACGTCCACCTCGCGCGGGGACAGTGGGGAGGGCGGCGAAGTCACGGAGCGGCCTCCTGTGTGCCGGGGTCGTCGATGCGGGGGCAACCGATGCGGGGTCCCGTCCCGTCGCCGTACCCCGTCCCTGCCAGCAGCGCCCGTACCTCCGCACCGCAGTAGAAACCCTGGCAGCGCCCGCCGCGAGCCCGGGTCCTTCGGCGCAGGCCGTCCAGGCCGCGCGGCGGGATCGTGCTGGCGAGGGCGGCGCGGATCTCGCCCCGGGAGACGCGTTCGCAGTGGCAGACGAGGGTGCCGAACTCCGGTTCGGCGGCGATGAGTCGGGCGTCCTGGTACGGGCGGGGGAAGGCCTCGCCGAGGTTCGGCATGCGGACCGGGGTCAGCTCGCGGACCGGGCCGAGCGCGATCCCCGTCTCCGCCAGCAGCGCGGTCACGTGCGCGGCGATGGCGAGCGACGCGGTGAGGCCGGTGGAGCGGATGCCGCCGACGGTGACACTGCCCCGCTCGGGGTGGGCGGTGATGCGGTAGTCGTCGTGCTCGGTGGCGGCGCGCAGGCCGGCGTAGACGCTGGTGACCTCCTCGTCGAGGAGGGCGGGCAGGATGCGGGCGCCCTTCTCGCGCAGCAGCGCCAGGCCCTCGGCGGTCGAGCCGGTGGCCTCCTTGTCGTCCAGGTCCTCGGCGGTGGGGCCGAGCAGCAGGTTGCCGTAGACGGTCGGGGCGACCAGGACCCCCTTGCCGAGCGGCGTCGGGACGGGCAGCAGGATGTGGCGGACCAGAGCGCGGGCGAACGTGTCGAAGACGATCAACTGGCCCCGGCGCGGGGTGACCGTGAAGTCGTCGTGGCCGAGTTGCCGGTCGAGGGTGTCGGCGTGCAGTCCGGCGGCGTTGACGAGCCGGCGGGCGCGCAGCGGCCCCCGGACGGTACCGAGGAGATGGTTGCCCTCCCGCCAGGAGGCCTGCTCCACGCGGGAGTTGAGGTGGAGGTCGACTCCGTGCCGGACGGCCTGGGTCGCGTAGGCGAGTGTCGTGGTCCAGGGGCAGATGACGCTCTCGCCGGGCACGTGCAGGGCGCCGAGCGCGCCCGGCCCCAAGTGGGGTTCCCGCCGCCGGAGTTCGGCCGCGTCGAGGATCCGGGTGGTGGTGTACTCGTTGCGTACGGCCTTCTCCGCGAGGCGGGGCAGCGCGGCGAGCTGTTCCTCGTCCCAGGCGATGAGGAGCGCGCCGACGGGTTCCACCGGGATGCCCGACTCGGCGGCGTAGGCGGCGAGCCGGCGGGAGCCCTCACGGACGAGCCGGGCTTCGAGGGAGCCGGGTACCGCGTCGAAGCCGGTGTGCAGGATCGCGGTGTTCGCCTTCGAGGTGCCCTGGCCGACGTCGTCCTGGGCCTCGACGAGGGCGACGCGCAGCCCCGGGTGGCGGGCGAGTTCTCGGGCGACGGCGGAGCCCACCACCCCCGCGCCGACCACCGCCACGTCGTAAGTGTCCGTCGGCAGCGGCCCGGCCACGGTGACCGTCATACGGGCCCCGCGGCCCGCCGCGCGGCGCCCCTCACGCCGGCCGCCGGTCCAGCAGCACGCCGACCTCCGCGCGGAACACGGCCAGCCGTTCCGCCGCCTCGTCGGAGGAGACCCGTGGTTCGTAGACGGCGGACGGCTTCCAGTCGGGGAGCGCTTCGGGAACGGTGAGGCCGGGTTCGGCGCCGAGCCGGGCCAGGGCGCCCGCGCCCAGCGCGGTCGCGTCGGGCAGGGCGGAGACCTCGACGGGGCGTTGCAGCAGATCGGCCTGGGTCTGCATGAGCAGCGCGGAGCGGGTGAGTCCGCCGTCGACGCGCAGGACGTCCAGGGGGGTGCCCAGGTCCCTCGCGGCGGCTTCGGCGAGTTCGACGACCTGGGCGGCGAGGCCCTCGCACAGCGCCCGCACCAGGTGCCCGGCCCTGGTGTCGAGCCCGAGTCCGGTGAGCGAGCCGCGCAGGTCGCCCCGCCACCAGGGGGCGGCGAGCCCGGCGAGGGCCGGTACGAAGGTGACACCGCCGGAGTCGGGTACGCCTGCGCCCACCCGGTCGAGGTCGGCGGCGCCGGTGATGACACCGAGGTCGGTGAGCCAGCGCACGGCGGACGCGGCGGTGTACACCTGGCCGTCGAGGCAGTAGCTGGTGCGTCCGGCGAGCCGCCAGGCGACACAGCTGACCAGGCCGGAGCCGCCGCGCCGGGGCTGCTCGCCGGTGTGCGCGAGCAGGAACGCGCCGGTGCCGTAGGTGCACTTGGCGCCGCCGGGTGCGGTGATCCGCTGGGCGAACAGGGCGGCCTGCTGGTCGACGACGAGGCCGGTGAGCGGTATCCGGGGGCCGAAGGCGGTGGTGGTGCCGATGTGACCGGCCGCGTCGACCACCTCCGGCAGGCGTTCGCCGGACAGGCCGTACAGCTCCAGGGCGCGCGGCGACCAGGCGGTCCGGTCGAGGTCGAGCAGCTGGGTGCGGCCGGCGGTCGCCGCGTCGGTGACGAAGGTGCCGGTGAGGCGGTGCACGAGCCAGGCGTCGCTCGTGGTGACGACGCCGTCGCGGGTGAGGTGACGGCGGATCCAGGCCATTTTGGGCGCCGCGAAGTAGGGGTCGAGCGGCAGACCGGTCAGCTGCCGTAACTCCTCGGCGTGCTCGGCGAGTTCGGCGCACACGCCGGCGGCACGCCGGTCCTGCCAGACCAGGGCGTCGGAGAGCGGCAGACCGGTGTCCGGGTCCCAGGCGAGGACCGTCTCGCCCTGGTTGGCCAGGCCCAGCGCCGCGATGGGCTCGTCGGCCTCGGCGACGGCCCTGCGGCCCGCGACGAGCACCGACTCGTAGAGTTCCTCGGGGCCGGTCTCGACCAGTCCGCCGGGCAGCCGGCGGGTGTGCACGGCGGCGAACCCGGTGCCGATGACGCCGCGTTCGGGGCAGATCACCAACGCCTTGGTGCCGGATGTGCCCTGGTCGACGGCGAGTACCGGACCCGTCATGCCACCCCTCCCGTCGATCACTGCGCGACAGCCTGCCGCCGCCCGGCACACCACGTCAAGCATCGCTGACCTGCGGTCAACTCACTTACAGCCAATTGGAGTTGACTTCGCCGAGGAAACGTTGGATGTGGCGGAACCGACCCCTCTATAGTGACCGCCGACCAACGCGATCTCCTCGACCGCCGCCCGGAGGAGGGCTGTTGTTACTCCACCCTGCCGTCATGCCGTGCCCCGGCCCCGAGGCGGGCGGCTGATGGCCAGAGACGGAGCACGTCCCGCCTACGACCCCGCCGGCCACGACTCCGCCCTGCGGGCGGCCCTCCAGGACCTGCGCACCGGGCGGTGGATGGCGATGCGCGGGCTGCTCGCCGAGACCGAGGAGTGGTGGCAGTGGACGCAGCGCACCCAGGTCCTCGCCGCCGCGGCGGCCGGCACGGACGTGGTGCGGGTCTGGCTCGCGGAGGAGCCGCACAGCGTCCCGGCCGCCGTGATGCACGCCCGGGTCGCCGTGGAGCGGGCGCTGCGGGCCCACCGCGACAAGCACCGCCGTACGCACCAGATGTGGCTGGAGGCGTGGGACGCGAGTGACACCGCCACCCGGATCGCGCCGCAGGACCCGGTGCCGTGGGTGTGTCTGCTGGCGCTGGCGCAGATCGACCGGGACCAGCGCTGGGACGAGCACCGGGCGGCGCCGCCCGAGCCGACGCTGCCGCCGGGGCCGTGGGGTCTGCTGGCGGAGGCCGGCAAACGGGACCCGTACAACCGCGAGGCGCACCACCGGATGCTCCAGTTCCTGTACGCGCGCGGGTCCTCGGGCCGGCTGGCGGAGGCGGTCGGCTACGCGCACTGGGCGGCCGGCTCGGCGCCGCGCGGGTCCGCCCTGCACATGCTGCCGCTCTATGTGCGGGTGGAGCGGTACCGGCGGGTGGGCGGCCGGGACGCCGCGCTGGACCTGCACTGGGTCGCGGAGGACGCCGGCCGTGAGGCCCAACAGGCCTTCCACGCGTGGTTCGAGCACACCGACCGGGCCGAGCGTTCCCTGCTGGACCTGAACCATCTCGCCCACGCGCTGTGGGGCGCCCTCCAGTTCCCGTACGCGGCCCGGGTGTTCGACGCGCTCGGCCCGTACTGCACGCCCGTGCCGTGGGCGTACCGCACCGGCCGGCCGGGCGACGCGGCGCAGGCCGCCGAGGTCTTCCTCGCCGCCCGCACCCGGTGCACCACGGCCCGCGGTCCGGGCGGCCGTTCCTGAGATTTCCCCGGACTCCCCCCGCTGTCGGCTGTCGGCTGTTACTGCCCTGTGTCCCCAACTCCCTTGCCTCGGAGGTTTTTTGATGTCCCCCACGTCCGAACGGTCCGGCACGCCCGATGACGCGCAGCACGACGAGGAGCGGCGGCTGCGCGAACTCGGCTACCGGCCGGTGCTGGCCCGCCGGATGGGCGGCTTCGGCAACTTCGCGATCAGTTTCTCGGTGATCTCGGTCCTGTCCGGCTGCATGACCCTGTACGGCTTCGGGATGGGCGCCGGCGGGCCCGCGGTGATGCTGTGGGGCTGGGCGGGCGTCGGTCTCTTCGTGCTCTGCGTGGGCCTGGCGCTGGCCGAGGTCACCAGCGCGTACCCGACCTCGGGCGCCCTCTACTACATGGCCGACCGGCTCGGCGGGCGCCGTTGGGGCTGGTACACGGGCTGGCTGAACCTGCTCGGCCTGCTCGGCGCGATCGCCGGCATCGACTACGGCGCGGCCCTGTTCACCGGCGCGTTCCTGAACCTGCGGTGGGGTTTCACCCCGACACCCGGCAGAACCATGCTGATCTTCCTCGCGATCCTCCTGCTGCACGCCGTGCTCAACCTGTTCGGGGTGCGGCTGGTCAGCGTCCTGAACTCGGTCAGCGTCTGGTGGCATCTGGCCGGTGTCGCGGTCATCGTCGGCGCGCTCGCCGTCGTCCCCGACCACCACCGGTCCGCGTCCTTCGTCTTCACGAAGTTCGTCAACGACACCGGCTGGTCCAACCCGCTCTACGTGGCGGCGATCGGACTGCTGCTCGCGCAGTACACGTTCTCCGGCTACGACGCCTCGGCGCACCTGTCCGAGGAGACCTCGAACGCCTCGGTGTCGGCCGCGCGCGGCATCGTGCGCTCGATCTGGGTGTCGTGGATCGCGGGCTTCGCCCTGCTCGCCGGCCTGACCTTCGCCATCCAGGACTACGCCGGCACCCGGAACAGCGCGACCGGCGTGCCGCCCGCGCAGATCCTGCTCGACGGGCTCGGCAAGGGCGGGGCCAGCGCCCTGCTCCTCGTGGTGATCGTCGCGCAGCTCTTCTGCGGCAACGCCGAAGTGGCCGCGGCCAGCCGCATGGTGTTCGCCTTCAGCCGGGACGGGGCGCTGCCCGGCTCGGCCCTGTGGCGCAAGGTCAGCAGCCGCACCCAGACCCCGGTGGCCGCGGTGTGGCTGGCGGTGGTGGCCGCCGGGGTGCTGGCACTGCCCTCCCTGTACTCGGCGACGGCGTACGGCGCGGTCACCGCGATCAACGTCATCGGCATCACGCCCGCCTACGCGATCCCGGTCTTCCTGCGGCTGCGCGCGGGCGACCGGTTCCGGCCGGGTCCGTGGAGTCTGGGCCGCTGGAGCCGGCCGATCGGCTGGATCGCGGTGGTCTGGGTGGCGTGTGTGACGGTGCTGTTCTGTCTCCCGCAGTCGTCGCCGGTGACGGCCGACTCGATGAACTACGCGTCCATCGCGCTCGCCGCGGTCCTGCTGCTGGCCAGTGTGTGGTGGTACGTCGCCCGCCGCTCGTACGGTACGCCGACGGCCGCCGCCTACGGCTCCGAGCTGGACCAGGCCGAACTGGCGGAGGGCATCGTCTGAAAAGCGGTGCCCGCGCTCCGCGGCCAGGTGTCGACGCCCGCGCCGGGTACGGCAGGATGAGCGTTCGCGCCGGTCAAGGGTCCGTCCCGGCCGGCGCGTTCGTACTTCCCGCGACCGAGCAGGTGACCCCACGTGATGACATTGCCCGTCCGGCCGTCGGCGGCGTTCCGCGCCGTCCAGCCTCCGCCCGGAGGTGACCGATGAGCCGCGCGCTCTCCCTGGACGACCTCACCCTGGCCGGCATAGCCCTGATGTGCGGCCTGGTCGCCGGCTTCCTGCTGCGCCTGCTGCTGCGCTGGCTGGGCCGGCACGCGAGCCGGACCCGGTGGGGCGGCGACGACATGATCGTGGACGCGCTGCGCACCGTGGTGCCGTGGGCGGCGATCACCGCCGGCGCCGCCTCCGCCGCGGCGGTGCTGCCGCTCACCCGGACCGTGCAGCACCAGGTGAACCAGGGCCTGAAGGTCCTGCTGATCTTCGTCGTCACCGTGACGGCGGCCCGGGTGATCGCCGGTCTGGTGCGGGCGGTCACCAACTCCCGCTCCGGAGTTGCCGGTTCGGCCACGATCTTCGTCAACATCACCCGGATCGTGGTCCTCGCGATCGGCTTCCTGGTGATGCTGCAGACGCTGGGCATCTCGATAGCGCCGCTGCTCACCGCCCTGGGCGTCGGCGGTCTCGCGGTGGCGCTGGCCCTTCAGGACACGCTCGCCAACCTCTTCGCGGGCATCCACATCCTCGCCTCGAAGACGGTCCAGCCCGGCGACTACATCCGGCTGAGCAGCGGTGAGGAGGGGTACGTCGAGGACATCAACTGGCGTCAGACGACGGTCCGGGCGCTCTCCAACAACCTGGTGGTCATCCCCAACGGGCAGCTCGCCAAGACGAACATGACCAACTTCATGCGTCCCGAGCAGCAGTTGACCATCCTGGTCCAGGTGGGCGTCGGCTACGACAGCGACCTGGAGCACGTCGAGCGGGTGACCATGGAGGTCGTCGCCGAGGTGATGACCGACATCACCGGAGCCGTCCCCGAGCACGAGCCCGCGATCCGCTTCCACACCTTCGGCGACTCCCGGATCGGCTTCACGGTGATCCTGGGCGTGGGCGAGTTCAGCGACCAGTTCCGCATCAAGCACGAGTTCGTCAAGCGGCTGCACCGGCGCTACCGCGAGGAGGGCATCCGGATCCCGGCGCCCACCCGCACGGTCGCGCTCCACCAGGGCGCGCTGACGATCCCCCAGCAGCGGGCCGGCTCCGGCGAGCCGGGCGAAGTCTCCTCCGCCCGGCTCGACTGAGGAGTCAACTCCCTCAGAGAGTGGCGGAGTTGTCCTGGTAGCGGCCGTCGGTCCGGCTGTGCGGGGCGGCGAGGGAGGGGATCACGGGGGTGACCGTCCACTCCGGATGCCCGGGCATGCGCGGCGTCGACGTGCCGTACAGCCAGTCGCGCAGGAAGCCGGAGAGGTCCTGGCCGGAGACCTCGGAGGCGACGGCGATGTAATCGGCCGTCGTCGCCGTGGAGTCGCGGTGGCGGGCCAGGAAGGCGCGCTCCACGGCGTGGAAGGTGTCCTCGCCGACGAGCTGCCGCAGTGCGTAGAGGACGAGGACGCCGCCCAGGTAGCGCTGGCTGTCGAAGAGGTCGGCCGCGTTCGGCGCCGCGACCGGTCCCGAGTCGTGGCGCCACTGGTCGCCGCGCGCGTAGGTGTCCTTCATGCGCGCTTCCATCGTGGTGAGGCCGAGGGAGTCGGCCCAGCCGCGCTCGTAGCGGTAGAGCAGGCCGTAGAAGTCGGCGTGGCCCTCGTTGAGCCAGAGGTCGGCCCAGGTGCCGGGGCTGACGCTGTTGCCGAACCAGGAGTGGACCAGCTCGTGCATCATGTGCGAGCCGATCCTGCTCTCCTCCTGGAGCAGGAAGTTGGGCTTGTAGAGCGTGAGGGTCTGGGTCTCCAGTCCCGTGAAGTCGAAGGCGCCCGGGTCGTCGGAGTTGCAGGGCAGCAGTCCGTACGTCTCGAACGGGTAGGCGCCCAGGCGCTGTTCCAGCCAGTCGACGAGTCCGGGGGTCAGCGCGAGCGCCGGTTCGAGGGCGGCGGCGCGGGCGGCGGGCACCACGTCGCGCAGCGGCAGCCCGTGCGGGCCCTGCCGCTCCTTCACCACGTAGTCGCCGACGGTCAGCTGCACGAGTTCGGTGGCGATCGGCGAGCGGGAGCGGTAGCTGTACGCGGTCCGGCCGTCGTCCAGCCGCTCGGTGCACACCAGTTGGCCGTTGGCGACGCCGCGCAGCCCGTCGGGGACGGTGAGCCGGAAGGTGAAGTCGGCCTTGTCGGCGGGGTGGTCGTTGCACGGGAAGACGGTGTGCGCCGAGTCCGGCTGGCCGCAGACCGCGAAGCCGTCGGGGGTGGGGACCCAGCCGGTGTGCGTGAGTGCGCGGCGCGGGTCGGCGGAGTACTCGACGCGGACCTCGGCCCAGGAGCGTGCCGGCAGCGCGGCGCCGGGGGTGATGCGCAGCTTCTCGCCGGCCTGCTCGAAACCGGCCGTACGGCCGTTGACGCGGACGGTGCGGATGTCGAGGCCGAGGGCGTCGAGGGAGAACCGGGTCAGCGTCTCGGTGGTGCGCAGCTTGAGGGTGGCCGTCGCGTCGACGAGCCGGGTCGTCGCGTCGTAGGCGAGGTCGAGGTCGTAGGCGAGGACGCGGTAGCCGTCGTTGCCGAGGCCGGGGAAGACCGGGTCGCCGAGGGTCTCGCCGCCCTCCGTGCCGTTCCCCCGCGGGACGGCGGAGGCCGGCGAGCCTATGGTCAGCGCCGCCGCGGTGCCGATCAGGGCGGCCGCCGGGGCCGTCACTCTGGTGCGATATCTCATGATCCGCCTTCGCTCGGGAGGCCGGGTGGTCGGGCCCGGCCGCCGGGTCTGCTGGTTCTTCCGACCTTGTAGACGGTGAGATCGGGCGATCGGTGGGCACCGGATCGGCACCTTCTGGAATCGGCGGCGGGGCGGACCCCTGTCGAGCCGGACCCGATCAGGAGATATCTTGATGTCGAGCAATGTTGCAGACGTGGAGCGGAGCACCCGGTGACTGACTCGACCATCATCTATACGCACACTGACGAGGCCCCGGCCCTCGCGACGTACTCCTTCCTGCCGGTGGTCCAGGCGTACGCCGCGCAGGCAGGTGTCACCGTGGAGACCCGGGACATCTCGCTGGCGGGGCGGATCATCGCCCTGTTCCCGGAGTACCTCACCGAGGACCAGCGGATCCCGGACGCCCTGCACGAGCTGGGCGAACTGGCGAAGACGCCCGAGGCCAACATCATCAAGCTGCCGAACATCTCGGCGTCGATCCCGCAGCTCAAGGCCGCCGTCGCCGAGCTCCAGGAGCAGGGTTACGCGCTGCCGGCCTACCCGGACGACCCGAAGACCGACGAGGAGCGGTCCGTACGGGCCCGCTACGACAAGGTCAAGGGCTCCGCGGTCAACCCGGTCCTGCGCGAGGGCAACTCCGACCGCCGCGCCCCCGCCTCGGTCAAGAAGTACGCGGAGACCCACCCGCACCGCATGGGCGCCTGGACCGCCGAGTCCAAGACCAACGTGGCGACGATGGGCGAGAACGACTTCCGCTCCACCGAGAAGTCCACGGTGATCACCGAGGACGGCTCGCTGCGGATCGAGCTGGTCGCCGAGGACGGCACCACCACCGTGCTGCGCGACTCCGTACCGGTCCTGAAGGACGAGGTCGTCGACGCCTCCGTGCTGCACGTCGACCGGCTGCGCGAGTTCCTCACCGCGCAGATCGCCCGCGCCAAGGCCGAGGACATCCTCTTCTCCGTGCACCTCAAGGCCACCATGATGAAGGTCTCCGACCCGATCATCTTCGGCCACGTGGTCCGCGCCTTCTTCCCGAAGACCTTCGAGCGCTACGGCCGGACGCTCGCCGCGGCCGGCCTCTCCCCCAACGACGGTCTCGGCGGCATCCTCAAGGGCCTGGCGGCGCTCCCCGACGGCGACGAGATCAAGGCGTCCTTCGACGCGGAGATCGCCGAGGGCCCCGCGCTCGCGATGGTCGACTCCGACAAGGGCATCACCAACCTGCACGTGCCGTCCGACGTGATCGTCGATGCCTCGATGCCGGCCATGATCCGCACCTCCGGCCACATGTGGGGCCCGGACGGCGAGGAGGCCGACACCCTCGCGGTGCTCCCCGACTCCAGCTACTCCGGCGTCTACCAGGCCGTGCTCGACGACTGCCGCGCCCACGGCGCCTACGACCCCTCGACGATGGGCTCGGTCCCGAACGTCGGCCTGATGGCGCAGAAGGCCGAGGAGTACGGCAGCCACGACAAGACCTTCGAGGTCCCGGCGGCCGGCACGGTCCGTCTGGTCGACGCGGCCGGCGAGGTCGTCCTGGACCAGACGGTCGCCGCGGGTGACATCTTCCGCGCCTGCCAGACCAAGGACGCCCCGATCCGCGACTGGGTGAAGCTGGCCGTCACCCGGGCCCGCGCCACCGGCGACCCGGCGGTGTTCTGGCTCGACGAGACCCGCGCCCACGACGCCCGCCTGATCGAGAAGGTCAAGGCGTACCTGCCGGAGCACGACACCGAGGGCCTGGACATCCGCGTCCTCGCCCCGGTCGAGGCCACCAAGCTGTCGGTGGAGCGCATCCGGCGCGGAGAGAACACCATCTCGGTGACCGGCAACGTGCTGCGCGACTACCTCACCGACCTCTTCCCCATCCTGGAGCTGGGCACCAGCGCCAAGATGCTGTCGGTCGTCCCGCTGATGGCGGGCGGCGGCCTGTTCGAGACGGGCGCCGGCGGCTCCGCGCCCAAGCACGTCCAGCAGCTGGTCCGGGAGAACTACCTGCGCTGGGACTCGCTCGGCGAGTTCTTCGCCCTGGTCCCCTCCCTGGAGCAGTACGCGACGTTCACCGGCAACGCCCGCGCCCAGGTCCTCGCCGACACCCTCGACCGCGCCACGGCGACCTTCCTCAACGAGGACAAGTCCCCGACCCGTCGCGTCGGCGGCATCGACAACCGCGGCAGCCACTTCTTCCTCTCCCTGTACTGGGCGCAGGAGTTGGCCGCGCAGACCGACGACGCGGAGCTCGCGAAGGCGTTCGCCGGCCTCGCCGAGACGCTCGCCGCCGCCGAGCAGACCATCATCGGCGAACTCGGCGCGGTGCAGGGCGCCCCGGCCGAGATCGGCGGCTACTACCAGCCCGACCCGGCCCGGGCCGCCGAGGTGATGCGCCCGTCGGCCACCTGGAACGCGGCGCTGGCCTCCCTCAGCTGACCGGCGGGGGCCCAAGGCCCCCCGCGCCCCTGGTCCGCCCCGCCGCCCCAGATCGGAAGAGCGTCGGGGAGGGAAAGAGTGTT